>NZ_JBVJMV010000064.1:0-12946 GCF_055584025.1 Streptomyces sp. NPDC104309
CGCTCGCCGCCGATCTGGCACTGCCGATCGAGGAGCTCGAGCTCACCGTCCGGTCGTACAACTGCCTCAAGCGCGAGGGCGTCCACACGGTCGGCGAGCTTCTCGCCCGTTCCGAGGCGGACCTGCTCGACATCCGTAACTTCGGTGCGAAGTCGATCGACGAGGTCAAGGCGAAGCTGGCCGGCATGGGCATGGGCCTCAAGGACAGCCCGCCCGGATTCGACCCGACCGCCGCTGCCGCCGCCTTCGGCGACGTGGACGCGAGCTTCGTCGAGACCGAACAGTACTGAGCACTGCGCCGGGTCGCGCGGAGCCGGGAGTCGCCTCCCGGCTCGCACGGCCAGTCAGGCAAACGGCCACATCACGGCAGCTCAGATGCCCTGCCGGTCATATCCGTTGTTGTGCGGCGACCCCTACGGGAACCCCCGTCCCGGCGGGCGGCCAGTGCTGTGCGGGCCTGGTGGTCGATCTCGATGAGGTAGGGGGCGACAAAGCCGTGGTAGTCCGCTTTGCGTCTGGTCGGTAGATCCCGCCAGCCGGTGATGCGGCCACGGCAGTGGCGCGCACCGCACCGGCAGCGGGCGGCGAAGTAGTCGACCGAGTAGTTCCGCATCGCATAGTCGAAAGTGATCTCCTCGCCAGCAGTTATGGGTGCGCGGGCGACGAAGTCGTGCCGCTGGAGCCAGTTGGATGACCCGAGCAGGTCGTCCGGCTGCCAGGGCGCCCGGCTGGCGGTGGGATCAGAAGCAGGCACTCAGCGGGTCAGCTGGGCTGACCGGTGGGCATGATCGTGACCTGCTGGAGGTTCACCCGCGCCGGCAGCGCGGCCAGGAAACCGATGGTCTCGGCGATGTCCTGCGGCGTGAGGCACTCCATCGTCTCCTTGGCGCTCGTCAGCCACCGCAGCGCCGCCTCGTCCGTCGCATGGTTCTGAATCTCGGTGTCGACGATGCCCGGCTCCAGCGCCGACACTCGTACCTTCTTCGCGCCCAGCTCCGCCCGCAGATGACGCGAGAGGCAGCTCACGTACGCCTTGGTGGCGGAGTAGACGGCGAAGTGGGGGTAGATGTTCTGCGCCGCGCTCGAGGAGGTGTTGATCAGATCGGCCACCCCGCGCTCGGCGGCGGCCTTCACCAACTGCGGGGTGAACGCCCCGATGACGTTCATCAGCCCGGTGATGTTGACATCGATCTCCCGCTGCCACTGATCGACGGCCGCCTCGATCGGGGCGGGCAGCCCAACCCCCGCGTTGTTGAACACCAGGTCGGCGGTGCCCAGTTCGGCCGCCACCCGGTCGGCGGCTGCGCGCACCGCCGCGGCATCGGTCACGTCGACGGCCAGCGCCAGAGCGGTGCCGCCGCCGCGCTCGATCCGGGCGACCAGCCCGTCCAGTCGATCCGCGCGCCGGGCCAGCACGGCGACCCGAGCACCCAGGCGCGCCAAGTGCTCGGCCGAGGCCTCGCCGATACCGCTGGAGGCGCCGGTGACCACCGCCACGCGGCCGGTCAGGGGCTTGGCAAGGAGGTCCGTGGACATACGCCACACCGTCCGATCCGAATTCCGAAAGAAGCTCCCTCTGGACACCTCCAGCACACCACCCCCGAGCCCCCGTAGAGCCGTTCCACCGGGCCAAGCGCGGACAGATATCGACAGAGCCATCCGGCCGGCCCACACCGGGGGCATGGACCGCAGCGGCGGGCTCGCCGACTTCCCTGATGATCTGCGGGTTTTTGTCGGTGGTGGTTCGTGATCGTGTTGTCAGTCTGGTGGGTGTCGGGGTTTTGCTGTTCAGGCTGTTGTGGGTGGGGATTCGGGTGGTGACACGGATGCCGATCTGGTGCTGACGTCTTTGGTGATGGTGCGGGTCAGTTGGTTGCCGGTCGGTATGACGTGTGGTGCGTTGCTGCTGGTCATGAGCGTGCGGGCGATGTGCTGGGGCGCTGGCTTTCGGAGGCGGGCAGCCTGCGTTCTACCGGTTGGGTTTCAGTTTGTAGCGGATTCCTGTTGCGGCGAGGTGGAGTTGCTGTCCTTGTCGGACGGTGATGAGGGGGGGAAGGGAGGAATAGTCAAGATCTGTGGATCATGTCAGTCGCGGTGGCGTCGCTGGCGTAGTCGGCGACTGGCTTCAGCGCGGACGCGTCGGGTTCTTCCGGCCTCGGCGAGCAGGTTGAGGACGGCGGGTGAGGGTAGCGTCTCGACGGCCTTGCGCTGGAACCAGTCGGATCCTGTGGTGACTTCCTCCGAGCCCCACGGCTCGCCCACGGCGATTGACCGCAGCAGGGTCCATTCGCACAGACGGCGGGCGAGGAACTCCCGCTCCGCGCTGATCTCGGCCATCGCGCGGGCCCAGGCGGTGAACCCATCGTCTGTCAGCAGTAGCGCCGCGCGACGGTCGAGGTGGCGGATGATGGCCGACTGCGCCATCGTCGTGTCCGAGTCGCGCAGGATTCTGGTCACCAGATCGGCTTCGTCTTCGTCACGGACGACGGCCAGCTCATGCAGGTAGCGGGCGAAACGCTGGTGCTCGTCCTCGGCGGAACGGGCATCGGCACCGTTGAGGCCATTCACGCGGCGGCCGCCTCGGGGCGCTCGACCAGGCGACCGCGTTCAAAACGGGCGCCGGCCCGCACCAGCACCACGAGATGGGGTGCGTTGACCGCGCGCCAGCGGGCCTGCGCGGATTCGATCAGCTTGAAGACCATGGCGAGGGCGGCTCCCCGACTGCCGGCCCCCTTGGTGACCTTCGTCCGCAACCGGACCGTGGCGAAGGCCGACTCGATCGGATTTGTGGTGCGCAGATGGATCCAGTGCTCGGCAGGGAAGTCGAAGAACGCCAGCAGCTCGTCCTCGTCGTCCGTGATCCGCTTGACGACCTTGGGGTATTTCGCCTGATAGGCCCGCTCGAAATCACGGACGGCCCTGGCCGCGTGCTCCTTGTCCTCGGCGTTGTAAATCTCCTGGATCGCGCGCTTGGCCGCGGGCTGGGCCGACTTCGGCAGCGCGTCCAAAACGTTGGCCGTTTTGTGAACCCAGCACCTTTGCTGGCGGGTTTCGGGGAACACCTCGTTCAGTGCGTTCCAGAAGCCGAGTGCGCCGTCGCCGACGGCCAGGACCGGGGCCCGCATGCCCCGGCGGGCGCAGTCCCGCAGCAGCCCGTCCCATGCTTCAGACGACTCGCGGTATCCGTCGGTCATCGCGATCAGTTCCTTCGTGCCGTCGGCCCGCACGCCCATCAGCACCAGGACCGCGGCCTTCGCCTCCTCCAGGCGGATGCGCAGGTGGACGCCGTCGGCCCAGACGTACACGTAGTCGGTGGTGGACAGGTCGCGGTCCATGAACGCCCTGTGGTCGGCCTGCCATTGGACGGTCAGCCGCGTCACGGTGGCGGGCGAGAGGCCGGCCGAGGAGCCGAGGAACTGTTCGAGTGCGGGTACGAAGTCGCCGGAGGACAGGCCGTGCAGGTAGAGCAGCGGCAGCACCTCGCTGATCTTCGGGGACTTCCTTGCCCAGGGCGGCAGGATCGCCGAGGAGAACCGCTTGCGTTCGCCTGTGGCCTCGTCGATGCGCTTGTCGTTCACGCGCGGGGCCTTGACCTCGACGACCCCGGCCGAGGTCGTGACCTTCCGCGGCTGGTGATGGCCGTTGCGCACGACCAGGCGGTGACCGCTTTCGTCCCGCGCACCGGCCAACTCGGCTATGTAAGCGTTGACTTCCGCCTCCAAGGCGGCGGCCAACATCCGCCTCGCGCCCTCACGGACGATCTCATCGATGAGGGAGCCGTTTGGCGTGGAACCGTCAGGGTTGACTACGGTGAGCATGGGCGTGCCTTCCCGACCGGCGCTGCGAACGCCGGCCTACTCGGTGACCTTCAATCGATCACTCGGGAAGGTACGCCCCTCGCGTGCCACCCGAGCCCCGATCCACAGATCTTGAGCATTGCTCGCCGCGGGGAAAGCTTCTGGGCCGTACTCAAAGAGGAGACCGGCACCCGCTTCTGGCCTGACCGGGCCACCGCCCGCGCCGACATCTTCGACTTCATCGAGACCTTCTACAACAGACGCCGCCTGCGCAAGCACATCCACTGGGGCTACCTCACGCCCCATGAGACACGCCTGCGCTACCGGCAAGGCCAAGCCCTCGCGGCATAACAACAACGTGCCCGAGATCACGGGGAAACTTCAAGGTGAGAGATCCGCAGAGCATTGCTGTCATGGAGCGTTATCGCGTGGGAGGTGATGCTGTCTCAGTTTCGTGAGTTCTGATCTCCTCGGCTGGTGGGTGTTGGTGTGCTCAGGGGTGTGGATCAGGGTGAGCAGAACCCAGCTGCGGGAGGGGTGGGGCGGTTCGAGTGGGACTTTGCCGGCTGTGTCGGTTCGGGCGTTGCGGGGGCCGGCGGTGCGCCGGTTGCTGGTCCTGCGGCGGGAGGGGAAGCTCCCTTCCTGTCAGGAGGAGTTCATGCCGGTTCCCACCCCGCCTACGTCCGTTCCGCCGCCGGCCGCCGCTTCGGCATCGGCCAGCCCGGGCACGGCCGAGGAGATCGCTGCGCAGATCGCCGGGCTGTACGGCCCGGACGCGGAACGGATGGCGCGGGACGTTCGAGCGCGTCGGCTCGAACTGGCTGTCCGACTCGCTGCGGCCGGTGATGCCCCAGCACAACGAGCCCTTTCGCCAGCAGCTCGGCAGGCGGCACCCGCTGTCGCCGTGCAACCGGATACCGGTCGATCTGAGCGGCGCGGCGCTCGGCGCGCTGGGCCGCCACCATCTGGTCTGCGCGCTGAGCGACCTGTACGGCGAGCCGCGGCACCTGGTCAAGGAGACGAACCTGTTCTTCGCCACGGACACCGTGCTGCGACTGCTGCCCGACTCCCCGGTGGTCGTCCTCACCCGTGCCCCGATCGGCATCATGTCGTCGTTCGAGCACGGCCGGTTGTGGGAGCGGTGGGCGTACGGCGAGCGGTACACGCAGGTGGCGGCGACCGCGCGCTCACCGCGGCGGCGGACCTTCGCGTCGCTGGTCCCGCTGGACGAGCCCGCCGCCCCGGTCGCGCTGGCCTTCCGGGGTGTCACGGAGCAGCCCTGCGCTTCAGGGGAGCGGCGGTCCGGCGGGTGCCGCGGCGGGGTGGCGGCACTCGTGAGGCTGTGGGCCTGCGGCCTGACAACCAAGATCCACCTCGCCGCCGACCCGTCACGTTCTGACCGGCGTGACCACGTAGGGCCCATCCACCAGGACGGGCCCTACGTCGGTTCTGATCCAGCAGCCCTCAGGACGGCCGTGAATATCTGTGGGGAGGTGTTAATCCCAGCCCGTGCACGAATTTAGAAGGGTACTGCCTTCGAAACGGCCGACCTGTACTCCCACCTTGGATATACCACTGTCGAGTTGCGCCGTGGTGTAATAGGTGTGGCCAGTGTTATTTCCTTCGTACCAGTGATGCCACGTCCAGTACTTCAGCCTGCCCCCAGTGTCCTTGGTTACAAGCCTGACCGCCACATGATGCCCGTCCGCAAGTAGATCTTTAACGCCCAGATCTATGTAAACTTCGTCGTTGACGGCTCCCGACCACTGATATCCCGCGATGCCGTAAGCGCCCGTGGTAAAGCATTCGGAAATATAAGTCGGCGCCGCATTGGCCGTTCCGGTATTGACGATGATTCCCGCAAGCAACATAGCGGGCAAAGCAATGATGGAACGTTTCTTCATGAAATCCCTTTGTTTACATAAGCTTTTAATTGCGGCTATCGTATTACATGTCCATGCCGTATGCCAGTCGAAGATCAGACAGTTTTATAGACGCACGGCTGGATAGTGCTGGCGTCCACCGGCGGGGGCGACGGACCGGGCTCGGGATTCGTTTGGATGTATGCGATCTGAGACTGGGAGCACGACGTCGGTCGGCACCGCCCCCGTGCCGTGACCAACCGGCCTCCAGTCCGTCTGACCCACGAGCACACCGCGCCGACAGCACGAGACCCCGGGCGATGATGCCCGGGGTCTCTCTGTGCAGTGTCGTTCGACCGGTTCAACGACCGGCCGTGGCCGGTGTCACGTCCACTCCACCCCGAGCTGTACGAGGGCCTCGCGCTGCTCGGGGGTGAGCCGGTCGCGCCGCCCCCGAGCTGGCCTCCCTTGCATGGCCGGACGACGTCCTTGAACAATTCCTCTTCGACCACGGCGACAACGCCGCCTTCGTGCACGACTACGGCAGCATCGATGTGGCGTGGCTGACGCTCTTGCTTATTGATCTTGGTTGTGGCCTGGGGTTGCTCAGTTGTACTGGGTGGTGTGTTCGTTTCGTGGGGAGGTGAGCGCAGGGGCCGAGGGGTCAGCGATGGGCGGTACACGGGTTGAGCTGGCTGTTTGTGTTGCGCAGTGAGTTGAGCGTGATGGCGTCTTTTGTGCAATGTGAGTGGCGCGCCTATAGGTACGGCGAGTTGTCGGCCGAGGTGCTGGGGCCGTGGCAGCGCGGGGGCGCGGGCTGTTCAGCGGGTGGTGAGGCGTTGCCAGAGCAGGTCGTGGTCGGCGGGTGCGAGGTGGGGTAGTTGGAGGCGGCTGGCCAGGTGGTGGAGGAAGCCGGTCTGCTGGGTGCGTGTCAGGGGGTGTGGGGGCAGGCGGTCGAGGGCTGTGGCGAGGGTGAGGGTTTCGGGGTAGGTGATCAGGTTCCGGCAGGTCAGGGTGGGTGAGGCCGGGCCTTGGGGGATGTGGGGATTGGCAGTGGTGAGCCGGCGGAGACGGGTGTGCCAACGCTGGTGTAGATGTTGGTGGTGGTCGTACCAGCGCGTGGTGATCGTTGTTGACCAGCTCAGGGAGGCCGCCGTTGGTGGGCGGCGGGTGGTGAGGCGGGCGTGGGTGAGTTCGGGGACAGGGCGGATGTCGAGGGGCGTGGGGTGTCTGGGGTCGCTTGAGGCTTGCTGGTGGCGAGTGCAGATCATGGCCCGGGGCAGGTCCGGTGCCGGGTGGACCCATGCGGGGACGGCTTTGTGCGGGCTGCGGTGAGTGGTGCAGGCGGTGCAGGCCGGTACCGGCTGCACTGCGGGCTGGACGGGCTGCCAGCGGGCGATGGCGGTGTGGGCCATGCCGATGGCGGCGGGCGGGGGCCGGCGGGGCAGGGCGCGGGCGAGGTGTGCGGGTGGGATGCGGGTGAAGTCGGACAGGCGGTGGGCGGCTTCGTTGCTGAGGTGGATTTCGGTGGCGGGCGGGGGCGCAGGGGTGCCGGTGGCGGTGATGTGCAGGCCGTCGAGGAGCTGAGTGGTGGTCAGGTGGTATGTGTCGGCGAGGCGGGTCAGGTAGGAGGCGAGGGCCTCGCGGGGCAGTGGCCTTACGTGCAGTGCGCCGGGCGGGGTGGGCCACGTGGTGCCGGCTCGTTCCGAGGGGCGGCTCGTGGCGGGGGTGGTCACCGGCTGCCGGGCCGGGTGCGGCGGCCTGGGGTGCGGGGCCGGTAGTGCTCCTCGGCGAGGTGGTCCAGCGCGATGGAGTCCAGCAGTGGTTTCGTGATGCGTTCTTGGCCGTTCAGGAGGGCTTCGATGGCGGCTTGGCGGATCAGGCGGGAGAGGCTGCCGATCCTTCCCGCGGTCCGTTCGTGCAGGTAGGGCGCGAGCCTGGCCAGGGTGCCGGGCCGGTGCGAGGTGAGGTCGAGGGCTTGTTCCAGGGCGGTGATCAGTTCGCGGAACGGTTCGCGTCCGCCGGCGCGCGCGGGCAGTGCCCCGCAGTCGATCAGGGAGGCGCGTCCGGCCAGTTGCGCTCCGCGTACTCCGGTGAACACGGCGCTGGCGGTGACGTTGATGCCCGCGTAGACGAAGGTGGCGGGGATGCGTTCGGTGAGGTCTTTGAGCCAGTCGGCGGCTTCGGCGCCGCTGGTGGTGCGCGGGTTGAGCCGGTGGATCTCGTCGATCAGCACGAGCTTGACCCCGGCCGCGGTGTAGGTGTGGCAGACGGCGGCCGTGATCTGCGCGGTGGTCATACGGGCGGCGACGGGAATGCCGAGGTAGCGGGCGAACTCCGCAGCCAGCGTCTTGGCGGTGGCGCCGGGCGGCACCAGCACGTACGCCACGGGCACACTGTCGTCGCCCGGGGCGGCGCGGCGTGTGTGGGCGACGTGGCAGGTGCGGCCCACCTGCAGCAGCGCGGTGGTCTTGCCGGTGGTGGCTGGCCCGGTGACGATCAGCGACGGCCGGGCGGTGACGCGCTGGTGCTGTCCCAGAATCATCAGCATGCGCACCTGGCGTGCCAGGGCCTCGATGGCCGGGGTGCGCACGGTGACGAACTGCGAGTGGTAGGCCAGGCGTTCCTCCAGCGGCCGTGGTGCCTGGCCCGGCTGCGGTGGCGTCGGGGGCGTGGTGGCGGCGAAACGGGCGAAGGCGTTGAACGTCGTCACCGTCCCTGCCGCTGTCTCCCCGGCACCCGGGGAAGAGGGACTGGCGGGGGTCACCACAGTTCGGCCTCCTGGTCGGCGTCGTACAGGTCGAGGGCTGCGGGGTCTGGCAGCGGGCCGGTGCCGGACTCCTCGGCGCTGGTGCCGTCCCGGGCCCCGGGGTTGTGCCGGGATTCCATCGCGGCGGGGCCGTCCTCGATCCCAACCGTGTGGCGGCTCGGTTCCGTCCGGTCGCCCGCCGCCTGTGGCATCGCCCGTCGGGTGTGTGTGCCCGGCGCCTTCCTGGGCGGTGCCGCCTGTGCCGGGACGGCGGGCCGGGCGCGGCGCAAGACCTGGTCGGCGGCCTCGGCCAGGGCGGCTTCGTGCGCCTCGCTGCCCGCCCGCTGGTTCAGGGCGGCACGGATGTGGCGCCAGGTGGTCTCGCCCATCGGGGCGTGGACGTGATCGCGATGGATCCACGGGACCGTGTGCAGGTGCCCGTCGGGCAGCCGGACGTAGATCTGCCGTACGTCGTGCGGGTTGAGGCGGACCTCCCACCTGCCGCCCACGCCGGCGGGGGAGGGCCGGCCGCGGTGCTCGTTGAGCACCGCGTGGTCGTAGGTGCGGTAGTTGATGCGGATGCCGCGTCCGGTGACGGGGTGCCAGCGCACCGGCAGCAGTTCGAGGTAGTCGGTGCCGGTCAGGGGCAGCGGCACGTATCCGGACGCGCCCAGCAGCGCGCCCCACATCTCGTTCGGGGCCAGTGCCTTCCTGGGCAGGAGAGGGTGGCGCAGGCCCTCGTGAGGGCGCTGCTGCCAGCATGCGGTGATCCATTCGTCCAGCAGATCCTGCAACTGGGCCACGGTGAACTGTGCTTCGTCCTCGACCGCCGGACCGCGCTCGAGGACATGGGAACCGGTGTAGCCGGCGACGTGCTGGGCGAAGAGCGTGTTGATGCTGCCGAACGTCCTCTCGACCGCGCCCTTGGCGGCCGGGGAGCGGGGCGGAGCGGGCTGCACGCTCACGCCCAGGGTCTCGCAGGCGGTAAGGAACGCGGCGGAGACGTAGATCGCCCCGCGGTCGATGACGATCGTCTCCGGTACCACCACGGGCCGAGCTGCCGCCTGCTCCAGCCGGTCGTCCAGGGTGAGCAGCCGGTCGTAGGGGACGGCTGCGTGAGCCAGGCGCAGCTGGTCGGACCATCCCGGCCGCACCGGGTGGGGCACGGCCATCTCCGCCAGCAGCAGCGCAGCGTCGACTGCCTTGGTGCTGTCCTCGCGCAGCACAGCCGCCACCACCGAACGGGTCGCCACGTCCAGGGCGATCGTCAGCTCCGGCCGTACGGGGCGCCCGTTCTCGCCGACGGCCATCACGTCCAGCCTGGTGGTGTCGACCTGCACCAGCTCGCCCGGCCGCAGCGCCACCGTCGGCGTCAGGGGCCGCGACGGGGCGGCCGTGGCGGTGCGTGCCGGCCGGCCGGGATGCTCCAGCGGGTCGGCCAGGACCCGCACCAGCCGGTTGAACGTGGACGGCGGCGGCACCGCCACCACATCCGGCCCGTGGGTGTCGTCCAGGATCTGTCCGGCCAGCGCACGCAGGCCATTCAGCGTGCCGGTGGAGCGGCCCCGCTGGCGGCGCAGCGCCTCCAGCACGGCCGCCGTCACCCGCTCGTCCGCCCGCCCCGTCCCCCTCGCAGAGGACTTCCGGCGCCCGGGAACCAGGCCCCACAGGCCCCGGGCATGGTAGCGGGCACGCATACGGCGCACGGTGGCCCGACTGACGTTGGGCCAGCCCAGCTGGGCCAGCTCGTCGGCCTTGGACTGCTCCCGCTCGGCCATCGACCTCCGCTCGGGGTCGTACGCGGGGCGCGGTATCCCGCCGTCGGCCGGGCCGCCGGGCAGACCGGTCTCGATCTCGCGGATGTGCCGCTGCCAGGCCAGGGCCCTCTCCCGCTCCCGGGCGGGGACCGTCTCCAGAAGCCCCCACCGGTGCACACCGGCCACCGTGGAGCCCGCCACGGCGAACGAAGGGTCGGCGAACAGGAACGAGATCAGCACCGACGTAATCTGCCCATCTTCGTTGACCAGCGTCACCGAGCCACCAGTCACCGCGGTCACCTGCCAGGTACTGTGCTGGAACATCACGTGAGCTCCGAGCTCCACCCGCCTGCCGCTCCCGGTGGCGGTCACCGGACGAGCCGGACGGCCGGGTGCGTTCACCACTGCTCGGCCTCCGCCCACGCGTCCCACATCCTCAGCCCGGGCCCGACTCCGTCCACGTGTCGGCCCGCAGCGTCATGGTCCAGTACGGGCCCAACCGGCGAGATGGCCGTCCCGCACACCGGCATTTCCGCACCGTCCCGCCCGCCGCCCTCCACGGCCACGTCCGGGTCGGCGTCCTCGCTCTGCTGGGGCCGGCCCGGGCGGTGTGTGAGGACGTGGGCAATTCTGCGCTGCACGGTGGCGTCGAAGGGCCGCAGCGCGTGCGCGTGGTCGGTCCAGGGAACCGGGTGCAGCAGTCCGTCGGGCAGCCGGATGTAGACCAGCCGCACGTCGTAGGGATGGTGATGCACCTCCCACCGGCCGTCCTGCGTGGCAGGGCAGGGCCGCCCACGGTGCTCGTCGAGGCACTCGTGGTCATAGCGACGCCGTCCCAGGCGGATGCCCAGCTCGGTGACCGCCGTCCGGCTGACCGGCAGCAGGTCGGCGAAGTGCTGCCCGGACAGCGGCAGAGGAAGCGCACCGGCCGTGCCCTGCAGCACCTGCCACATGTCATGGGGGCTCAACACGGCCCGGGGCAGCAGCGGATGCCGCAGGGCCTCCTGGGGCCGCGTGTGCCACACCCCGGTGATCCACTCGTCCAGCACATCCTGCAACCGCGGCAGGCTGAAGCAGGCAGCAGCCCGCACCTGCTGATGCTCCTGCCCGTGCCCGTCACCCGTGTCCAGGTCGGCGGCGTGGCGGGCGAACAGCCGCGCGAGCGCGCCGAGTGTGCGTGATGTCCCGTTCCCGCCGCGCACAGGAACGGACTCAAGACTGACGCCGAGGCTCTCGCACGCGGTGAGGGACCAGGAGGTGACGGCCGCTGTGCGCGGGCCGACCACCAGCGTTTCGGGAACAGCCGCCGGCCGCGCCGCTGTCGCCCCGGCGCGGCCGTCCAGCCTCATCAGCTCCCCGTGCGCCGAGGAAGGCATCTGCGGCCGGCTCGGGCGTGGGACGGCCATCTCGGCCAGGAGCACCGACAGCTCGACCCCGGCCGCCTCATGGGGGTGCAGCACGGCAGCCAGCACCATGCCCGTGGCTTCGTCCACCGCGCCCGTCACCGACACCTCGACCGGATGGCCGTTCTCACCCATTACCACCACGCCGCAAGGGGCGGTGGCGACATGGACCCGCTCCGCGGGCCGCAGAGCAGCACACGGACGGCCCCCGCCCCGCCCCGGTCCGGTGGCGGTCCGCGCCGCACCGCCCAGTGGCTCAGCGGAATCCGACAGCGCGTTCACCAGCCGGTACAGCGTGCCCCGGGACGGGATCGGTACTCGACCCGGCCCGTGGGTCTGTGCCACGATCTGTTCGCTCAGATCGATGACCTTCTTCACCGTGGTTCCCTTGCGGCCGCGCAGTCGGCGCATCGCCTCCAGCACCGCGGCCACCATCCGCTCGTCCGTACGCCCGGTCGCCGACCTGGGACGCAGGGAGCGTTTGTCCACCAGGCCCATCAGCCCCTGGCGGTGGTAGGCCAGCCGCATCCGCTGCACCGTGAACCGGCTGATGTTCGCCCAGCCCAACTGCGCCAGTTGCTGACTCTCACTTCCCGGCCATAGGCGATCCTCATTCCGGTGTCATTTGAGATGGCTCCATGGCCTGCTAGATGCAGGAGAGACGCGGGGTTACTTCGGGCATGACATGAGAATTGTTGATGCAGGCATCTGGGAATCGCCCGTTCATTTCACTGAGGATCACAATACGAAGATGGCTGTGACCTGCTGTTTCACTCTGAAGGTGTTCAGTGAGGTGACCTCAACACGGCTCCCGCGTGTCGCCCGAACTCGCAGGTCTATCAGCTCACTCCCGTTTGCGCGGGCTCTACGTTCAGCGGCTCCAGGACGGCGAGTTCCCCGACGGGTCACTCCCGCTCGCGCAGGCTTTACACCGATCTGCGGCCCGTGCAGCGCATGAAGGACGCGTCACTCCCGCTCGCGCGGGCTCTACGGCGGTCGCACGATCGGCCAGGCCCTGGCGAACGCGTCACTCCCGCTCGCGCGAGCCCTATCGAGGGTGGATGAAGTGGCCGGTCATGCGGGCCGCGTCACTTCCGCTTGCGCGGACTCTGCAATCAGGTGTGGCCTGCGGAGTGGCAGCGGCACGGGGCACTCCCGCTCGCGCGGGCTCCACGTACCGTCCAGCAGCATCGATCCGCTGGGCGCTCGCGCTGACTCTGTCGGCGCATGCCTCGGTATGTGCGTTGCAGGACGGACCAGTCCCGCTCGCGCGGGCTCTACCCCGACACAATCGTCGTAGACCGGGGCAAGATCGGGTCACTCCCGCTCGTGCGGGCTATACCTCAAGCGTGAACCGATGCTGGCGTCACGGATCGAG
>NZ_JBVJMV010000064.1:13043-31820 GCF_055584025.1 Streptomyces sp. NPDC104309
GTTCGGGTCACTCCTCTCGCACGGGCTCTGCAGGAAGGTGCGGGGCCGTTCGGTCAGGGCGGTTGGGTCACTCCCGCTGGCGCGGGCTTTGCCCGACACAATCGTCGTAGACCGGGGCAAGATCGGGTCACTCCCGCTCGTGCGGGCTATACCTCAAGCGTGAACCGATGCTGGCGTCACGGATCGAGTCACTCCCGCTTGCGCGAGCTCTACGACTTCGGTCGCTCCGGCATTCTCGTAGTTCGGGTCACTCCTCTCGCACGGGCTCTGCAGGAAGGTGCGGGGCCGTTCGGTCAGGGCGGTTGGGTCACTCCCGCTGGCGCGGGCTTTGCCCGAGACAATCGTCGTAGACCGACCGGGGCAAGGTCGAGTCATTCCCGCTCGCGCGAGCTCATACGCCTCCGTCATCGAGCGGGTGACGGACAATTACGGGCCACTCCCGCTCGCGCAGGCTTTACCCGGTCAGCGAGGACATCGTCCGCTACCGGGCCGCGTCACTCCCGCTCGCGCGGGTTCTGCCTTCGTCCAGGTAGCCCAGGTCCCCGACGAGGCCGTCACTCCCGCTCGTGCGGGTTCTAGCTCGAGTCTCAAAGGAGGCGGATGAAGTGGTCGGCTATGCGGTCAGAGTCACTCCCGTTCGCGCGGGCTCCACCATGAGCTGAAGCGCCATACCGCCTCGAGCCTCGGTTCACTCCCGCTCGCGCGGGTTCTACGTACCGTTCAGCAGCACCGATCCGCTGGGCGCTCGCGCTGACTCTGCCGGCGTATGTCTCGGTATGTGCGTTGCAGGACGGGCCAGTCCCGCTCGCGCGGGCTCTACATCTCGCCCTGGCCGAGCTGCTTGGTGATGGGCGGGTTACTCCCGCTGGTGCGGGCTCTACGACGCCGACCCCGCCAGCGCCGCGTTCGAGGACGAGTCACCCCCGCTCGCGCGGGCTCTTCCCTGAGACAATCGTCGTCGACCGGGGCAAGGTCGGGTCACTCCCGCTCGTGCGGGCTTTATCTCAAGTGTGAACCGATGCTGGCGTCACGGATCGAGTCACTCCCGGTCGCGCGATCGGCCAGGCTCTGGCGAACGCGTCACTCCCGCTCGCGCGGGCTTTACCCTCTTTGACCTGGTCATTCTGACAGGTTTTGCGTGTCATTTGCTCGCGACCGGCGAGGGGAATGATGCCACATCGGAGGTTGAGTCGGGAGGAGTTGGATGGACAGAGCGTGGATTTTAGTGGGTGCGAGGCTGGTTGTTCTGTTCTTTGGGCGATCATGCTGTTGCGGGTTCCAGGAGGTGGCAGCGTTTGGGGATGGGAGCTGTTGAGGACGCCCGGTACGACGGTGTTGACCTTCGTCCGTGGGGGAAGTTTGATCGTGCGACGCTGAGGGTGTACTCGCTGTTGTTCCACTTGATCGATGTGGGTGCGGTGGCCGCGGTGCTGTGGGACCGGTTCCTGACCCTGAGCCAGCGCAAGGTCATCAGCGTCGGTCTGAACGTCTCGCAGGAGCAGGCACGTTCGCTGGTGTCTTTCCTGGCTGCCATGCATGACATCGGAAAGCTGATTCCGAATTTTCAGTCTTTTGAGCCTTCAGCGCGCATACGGCTGGGGGAGGTCCTGCTGGCGGATGCGGGCCCGGTGGTGCACGTGCCGCATGCACGCGCGTCGATGCACGCGGGGCTGCATCTGCTGGGTGAGCTGGGATTCGGTGTCGGCGGTAACGACAGCCCCGCTGTACGTGCCGCTCAATGTCTGGGCGGGCACCACGGCCGGTTCCTGCAACTCGACGTGGACGGGGCGGCATCCGCTCGCCGGGTGCAGGCCACTCTGGGCGGGCCCGTGTGGCGGGACCTGCGCCGCCGCTACACCCGGCTGCTGTGGCATTTGTTCAGCGTGGATGAGGCGCCGGGACGGGTGTCGGTCGAGGCTGCGGTACTGATCACGGGTCTGACGATGGTCGCCGACCGGGTCGCGAGCCAGCGCCGGTACTGGGTGCCCAACGCGGACACTCCCTCCTTCGGTGCCGCTGAGCACCACAGTCACGCCCGCAAGCAGGCCGAGGAGGAAGTCGAGCGGCTCGGTCTGGCCCGCTTCTCATTGGACCGGGTCCCGTTCACCACCGCTCACCCGGGACTTGAAAAACCCAACGCTCTTCAAGCCTCCGTGATGGAGGAGTTGCCGCGGCTGGTTGCCGCGCGGGGGAGTGGCATCGCGGTGGTCACGGATGCCATGGGGGCGGGCAAGAGCGTGGCCGCTCTGGAGATGGCGCGGATCTTCAACGAGCACTGCGGTACCCAGGGGGTGATGTGGCTGCTCCCGGCTACGGCCGCCGCCGACCAGGCTTATGACGTCCTGGACCGGTACGTGCGCGCCCACCAGCCCGAGTACGCCCCCGTGACGCTGGTGCACCACCACAGCGATCTCAACGAGGCCTACACCGGCAGGCGCCTGTCCCCGGCGGACACGTCCGTCCTGGACGGGCCACCCGATGACCCGTTCACCGACGACCCGGACGACCTCCTGGCCGGCGACGAGGCGGAGTCCGGCCCGGGGACCGCGGGCCCCGACCGGTGGCTGCGCGGATGGGACAATGCGCTCCTGGCCCAGTACACCGTCTCCACCACCGACCAGGCGCAGATGGCTGTCCTCCCCGTCCGCTACAGCGCGCTGCGCATGCTGGCCCTGTCGGGCAAGACCGTCGTGGTCGACGAAGCTCATGAGCTGGACCCGTTCAGCCAGCTCCAGTTGCTGCGCCTGCTGCACTGGCTGGGAGCTCTGAACTGCCCGGTTGTCCTGCTGTCGGCGACGATGCCCGCGTCCACCACCACCGAGCTGGTGCGGGCTTACCTGTCCGGAGCAGGTCAAACCGGTCTCCACGGCGTTTCGTTCGCCCCCGGCTACCCCGGGTGGCTGTTCGCGGACGCGGCGACCGCCACCGCCCACCGCATGTCCGAACCGGCCCAGGCCAGGCAACGGGCCGCCCAGCGCAGGACCGCACGTATCCGCACCCGCCCGGTCACCTACCGCCGCCTCGGGCAGGCCGGCCGCACCGTCGAGGAGGGGGAGCGCCTGGCCGTGATCGCCGACGTTCTCCAGCCGGTGGTCCGCCACGGCGGATGCGCGGCCGTGGTGTGCGCGACCGTCGCCGACGCACAGGACACCTACCAGTACCTGCGCCGCACGTGGACCGGCCCGCCGCACGACCTGGTCCTCGTCCACGCCCGGGTCCGGGGGCGGCAACGGCAGAGCACGCTGAGCGACCTCCGCCGCCGGCTGGGGCCCAACGGTCCGCGCCCCGCCCGCCTCGTCGTCGTCACCACCAGCCTCCTCGACACGAGCCTGGACATCGATGTCGACCTGATGGTCAGCGATCTCGCTTCTCTGGCACGCCTGCTGCAGCGCCTGGGCAGGCTGGGCCGCTTCACCCGCCTGTGGGCCGGACGGAACCGTCGCCCCGCCTGGTGGGACCGTGAGACCAGCCCGACGCTGACGGTGCTGCACCCGGTCAACTCCCGCGGCGCGACGGCCCTGCCGCCCGGATGGGGCACGGTCGAGCCCGCCGTATCCCTCCACGAAACCGCCCGGCTCCTCCCGGCCCTGGAACAAGAACCCCTGGTCGTACCCGACGATGTCCAGGCCCTCGTCGAACAAATCCACGGCGTCACCTCCGGATTCGCGGCGGAAACGAAGCGCCTGCAGCAGATGGCTGCCACACACCAGACCCGAACCGGTCGCCAGCAGCAGCTCAGCGCAGTCCACCTGGTGCCCCCGGCGAAACGCGTCTCTTCCCTGGCCGACCTGCACCGCCAGCACCTCACCACCGCCCAGGCGGCCACCCGGCCCGGTGTCCTGCCCCGCCGCCTGCTGCCCTGCTACCGCAGCCCCGACGGCACCCTGACCCTCGACGCAGCCGGCCTTCTCCCGCTCCCGGACCAGGAACACCTCAGCACGCGCCACCTGCGCAGCATCCTGGAAAACACACTGCCCGTCCCGGCCGCCTGGGTCACCCGCGCTTCCGCCCGGCATCAGCCGCCCGCAAGCTGGAAGCAGCACCCACTTCTCGCCGACACCGTGCTGCTGCCCACCGATTCCGCAACCCGTGAGAGTGAACAGCATTTCGGCCATCACTGGCTCCGCATGGACGAAGAGCTCGGCCTCCTGCACCGCAAGCAGTAGTTATCACCGTGGGTGAAACTCAGGGTCGAAAGCATCACGCCATCTTTCGGTAGTCGGACTTTCTCACCGGTCGCGAAGCGCTGCGGCGACGTGATTCGCTGTGCCCGCACACCACCGAACGCCCAGTCGCACATCGCACACCATTCCGCCCCACAAGGGCGTGGCGATGTCCCCGGCGCACCACCCGGACGCGCTTGGCCGGCCCCGGCCGCCGCTGTGCCCCACAGTGACAAACCACCCAAGAACACCACCACCCCGGCCACGGTTTGCCCGCACCCCGAACCTCCGCACGCCCCTCCCCAGTCCCGAAAGAACCATCCCTCTTGTCTTCGATATCCCCGCCCGCCACATTCAGCGCAGCCGACAACCCCTGGATCGACGTCCGCACCGGCCCCCACTACGACCAAGTAGGCCTGCGAACCCTGTTCCTGGACGCTCACCGCATCGACGATCTCACCCTGCCCCACCCGCCGGCAGCCTCCGCACTGCTGCGGATCGCGGCTTCCATCACCGCCCGAATCACCGGCCTCGACGACCCCGAGCTCACTGCCTCCCAGTGGAACGCCCTGCGCCGCCGGTGCCTGGCCAAGGGCCGCTTCGACCCGGACGCCGTCCACGCCTACTTCGACCAGCACGCCTGGGACGTCTTCGACCCGGCCCGGCCCTGGCTGCAGGACCCCGCGCTGCGCACCCAGTGTCCCCACAGCACTGGCATCAACGTCTTCGTGCCCGGGCGTCCCGGTGGAAACAACCTGGCCTGGTTCAGCCCGCACAGCCACCACACTGCCGAGCCCGTGCCCACCGCCGAGGCTCTGCAGATCCTGCTCATCCACCACTACTACGGGCGTTCGGGCAAAGGCACCCCCCGCACCATCGGCGGCGCCACCATCGGGAAGCAGAGCAGCGGCCCCCTGCGCTCCAGCGTCTCTTTCCACCCCCTGGGCCGCACGCTGCACGAAACGCTCCTCGCCGGCGTGCCCGCCTTCACCGGCGACGAACAGGCACCCGGTGCAGACGCCTGCCCCTGGGAAGAACCCGCACCACCCGACCCGCAGGCTCAGCTGATTCCGCAGACCTGGCCCGGCCGGCAACTGACCGGACTGAGCCGGCACGCAATCCTCCTCGTGCCCGGCCAAGGCGGTGCCACCGTCACCGACGCCTACATCACCTGGGCCACCCAGGTGCCCAGGCCGATCACCACCGACCCCTACCTCGCCTACCGCTTCATCCCCGAACGCAGGGACGTCGCCCGGCGCCGCACCCTCCACCGCGCTGATGCGTCCCGCGCATGGTGGCGCGACCTGGAGACACTCCTCCTGGCCCCGGACGAACACGGCACACACCGCCGGCCGACGATCTTCGACACCCTCAACGACCTTCCCGAACCCGTGCGGCTCAGCCTGCGGATCCGCGTCCACGGATTCGATCAGGACGGCAAGGTCATCGACCGGCAGTGGTACACGGCCCTTACCCCACCGCTGCTGAACTGGACCCAGGAACACGACCCGGTCAAAGCCCAGCGCATCGCCGAGTGCTGCCAGGAAGCCGAACAGACCGCGCAGCAACTGGCGATCGTCACCAAAGCGGCCTGGAAGGCCGCCACCGGCGGCAGCCCCGCCAAGAATAAGCAGCCCCCCTGGACCGGCAAGGCCCTGACCCGGTACTGGCCGAAGGCCGAAACGGTGTTCTGGCGGCTCCTGGACGAACCCGGCACCGGTGCACCCGCCGCGTTTGCGGACGCGGCCGCAGCCGCCCTGCGCGAGGTCACCGAAGCCGCCCGGATCCGCCATACCTCCGCAGCCCGCGCCGTCGCCCATGCCGTCAGGGACCTTTACCGCCGGCCCTCAGCGCCCCGGAAGGCCGCCTGATGCCCACCGCAGCCGAACACCGCGCCTCCTGCGACGCGTTCATCTCCCACGTCCACCTCCTGTGCGCCGAGCCCGGCGTCCGCGTCCGCCTCAGCAGGGGGAGGGGCCGCCCGGTCGAGGAATGCGCCCCGATGGACCGCTACCTGGCCCGGCGCACCGCGCACCGCAACGGGCGCCGCGCCTACTACACCGTCGCGAGCCTCATCGCGACGGCCGGGCCCCAGGCTCATACCCCGGGCGTGCGCCCCGACCCGGACAACGACACCGGCCTCATGACCGTGGGAGACGATCCCGGCGCCCTTCTCGTTGTCCCCGTCGAACCGGCACGTGCACCATCGTCGCCGGATCCGGCGGCCTGGTTCGCCCGGCCGAATCTCGGCGCCACCCTCGCCACCGCCGTACGCAAAGCTGGCCACGGAGCGGAGCGCACCGAGGATCTCCTGAGCGTCCTGACTCGCCTCAGCGACGACCAGTTGCACCGCCGCCTGCCCGCTGCCGTCACACGGCTGCTGAAGGACAACATCACCCCAGACTGGGGTGTCCTCCTTCACGACCTGGTGCAACGCCCCCACCACCGTGACCAGGTCGGACTGCGCTGGCGCGACGCCTTCTACCTCGCCACCCCCGAACCCCGGCGCTCCTGACCCCCCGACCCGACCGGCCCCTTTCTGCCAACTACCCGTCGGGACACCGTCCCGGGGCAGGCCGCCCGGCAGCTCACGTTCCGACCCGTCCGGCACCTCGGGCCCCGCCCGACCGCCCGGACCGGTCGGCGGCGCACAGACCGATCCCGACCCTTCCCACAGTCCACGGCACCCCGTACCCCGCGGGCCGTATCAGCGGCATGCCCGCCGACCAGTGAAAGAAGCACACCCATGCATACCCCGGCACGCTTCCTCGACCTGCATATCCTCCACCCCGTCACCGCCGCGAACCTCAACCGTGACGCGGACAACGACCCCAAGACCATCTCCTTCGGGAACGCGACCCGGGCCCTCGTCTCGCCCCAGGCATGGAAGCGCCCCATCCGCCTCAGCGTCGAACAGGAACTCGGCGAGCACGCCGCCCGCACCCGCATGGTGCCGCCCCTCGTCGCCCGGAAACTGCAGGAAGCCCAGTGGCCCGAGGACCTCGCCGAGTTCGCCTCGGCACAGATCGTCCACTCGGCCAAGAACGGCGGCCTGCAGCACAACGCCAAGGAGGGCTACCGCACCCAGGCCATGCTCTACCTCCCGACGGACGTCATCGACGACCTCGTCGCCCTGTGCGAAAAGCACCGCACCGCACTCGAAGAAGCACTCGCCGCCCACACCCCCAAGAAGAAGATCGACGCGGTCCTGCCCGCGAAAGACCTCGCCGCGCACCTGACCCGCCGCACCGCGAGCATCAACCTGTTCGGGCGCATGCTCGCCGAACTTCCCGCCGGTCACGTCGAAGCAGCCGTACAGATGGCCCCCGCCTTCTCCGTGCACCAAAGCGATCCCCAGCCCGACTTCTTCACCGCGGTCGAAGACCTGCCCCAGAACGGTGACTCCGGCAGCGCCCATCTCCAGACCGCGTTCCTGACCACCAGCGTCTTCTACCGTTTCGCGACCATCAACATCACCGACCTCCACCACAACCTCGGACCCGGCGCCTCCGCCGACACGGTCAACGATCTCGTCGAGCTCTTCGTCCGGCACTTCATCCTGAGCATGCCTGGCGGCAAGAAGACGTCCACCGCACCGCACACCGTCCCCGACCTCGTCCACTACACCGTCCGCGATCGCCGCTCCGTCTCCTACGGCGCCGCTTTCGAACAGCCCGTCAAAGCCGCACCCCAGGGCGGCTACACCGCCCCCGCACGCCAGGCGCTCGCCGACTACGCCGCCACCATCAGCCGCCTGCTCGGCACCCGCCACCTTGTCGCCCACGGACACACCGGCACCACCGCCAAGCCCATCAAGGACCTCGGCGCCCACCATGCATCCTTCGACGACCTCGCCGCAGCCTGCGCCGCCGCGACCGCCGCTCTCACCCCCGCGGGGCGGCCGTGACCGGCCTCGTTCTGCGACTGGCAGGCCTTTTGCAGTCCTCCGGCGAACGCGGCGTCTTCCACTACCGCGACACGTGCGCCTTCCCCACCCGCTCCTCGCTCATCGGTATGTTCGCCGCGGCCCAGGGGCGACCCCGCGAACACGCCCTCGACCCCTACCCCCACCTGCAGGCACCGGGCGACACCACCGCCCCGAGCCACCGCGACCTGACCTTCACCATCCGCGTCGACCAGCCCGGCACCCTGTACCGCGACTTCCACACCGTCGGCGGCGGCTACCCCAAAGATCAAGGCCTTCTCACCGGCAACGGCACACGGCGAAAACCCTCCGCCTCCACGCTCGTCTCCCACCGCGACTACCTCACCGGCGCCGTCTTCACCGTCGCAGTTGAAGGACCCGCCCGCCTCATCACCCACATCGCCGAAACTCTCCAACGGCCCCGATTCGGGCTCTTCCTCGGCCGCCGTGTCTGCCTGCCCGACGAACCCCTCGTCCTTAACACGGGCAGCCCCGACCCTGTCACCGAACTCCTCACCCGCACCCCCCTCACCCGCAACCGGCCCCCCGGCGGCCCCACCGACACACGCCTGACCACCACATTCGTCTGGGAACACCCACCCCCCGGCGCCGACCCCGCCACCCCACCCGACCGGGAAAGCACCAGCGAACCCACCAACCTCACCCGCACCGCCCGACGCCACCTGCCACGCCCCCTGTGGATGACCACCGAACACCTGCCCGCCCACCTCTACGCAGGACCCCGACCGGTCGACGCCCTCATCACGTACGTGCACGGAGAGCCCGCATGACCAGCCTCACCCGCATCGTCCTCGACCCCCACCATGCAGCGGTCAGAGCCGATCTCGCCGACGTCGACAGTCTCCATAAGACCCTCATGCGCCTGGTCCCCGACCACACCGGCCCCGCACCCCGGGCCACTGCCGGCCTGCTGTTCCGCACCGAACCCGGACCCGACCCCACCCTTCTCGTTCAGACGGCCCACACCCCCGACCTCACCGCCCTGCCCACCAGCTACGGCACAGCCCGAACCCTCGACCTCACCCCCCTGCTGAACTCCCTCACCCCCGGGCGCACCATGCGCTACCGCATCACCGCCGCCCCCACCATCGCACGCTCCGCAGGCAACCCAACCCGCCACCCCGTCACCGGGAAACGCCGCGGCAAAATCACCCACCTCACCGGCGACGAAGCCATCGCCTGGTGGCAACGCCGCGCCACCGCCGTCGGACTCGAACCCCTTACCATCTCCGGCCTCCCCCGGCCCTTCCCCCGCACCCGCCTCGCACGCTCCGCCCCCTACTTCACGCTCACCCAGTTCGACGGCCTCGCCCGCATCACCGACACCGGCCTCCTCACCCACGCCCTGACGAACGGCATCGGCAGAGCAAAAACCTACGGAGCAGGCCTCCTCTCACTCGCCCCCGCCTGACCCCCATCAGAAAACACATCCGTCATGCAACGAACGCCTGACCAGAGCGCCCTGCGCGCTGCCGCCATCCACCGGCTCTACACCCTCGAGCAGTCAGAACGGCTCACCCGCTCCCGGATCATCGGCGTCGCCGACGCTTTCGGTGTCGACCCTCGCACCGTCGACCGCTGGCTCGCCAACGCCCGCGCCAACAACGGCACCTACCAACCCCAAGGCCGCCCCTGCTTCGTCCTCACCCCGCTCATGCTCGACGCGGTGGCCCGCTGGCGCGGCAACGCCACCGCCGCGTGGAGGGAACTGCGGGCCGAGGGCCACCCCGTCCCGTCCCTGCCCACCTTCCACCGCGCCGCGAACAGAGCCCTCAGCCCCGGGATACGTGCCGGCCTCCGCGGCGGTGAGAAGGCCCGCCGACGCTTCGACGTGGCAGGTGAACGCGACCGCCGCCACCGCAACTACGCCTGGGAGACCGACCACGTCGAAGCCAGCGTCAAAGTCCGCGTCGAAGGCCACATCCGCAAACCATGGATCACCTTCTTCGTCGACTGCGCCGCCTCAGCCATCTGCGGCCTCGCCATCAGCCCGCAACGCCCCAGTCGCGAAGGCGTCCTCGTCGCCATCCGTGACGCCATCCTGATCGACGAACACCACGGGCCGTTCGGCGGCATCCCCATGTACGTGCGCGTCGACGGCGGCAAAGAATTCCTGTGCGCCACGGTCAAGGAAGCACTCGGCGTCCTGGGATCCGAAATCATCGCTCTGCCCCCCTTCACGCCCGAGGGCAAAGGCAACGTCGAAGCAGTCAACGGAGCCATCAAGAAGACCCTGTTCGCCGGCATGCCCGGCTACACCCACGCCCCCACCCTCCGCGGCGGCAAACCCGTCGACCCCGACCAACCACTGCTTCACTTCGAAGCGTTCGTCGGCCTGGTCCTCGAATGGGTCCACCGCTGGAACCACGAGAACACCCCCAGGAGCCTGGGAGGCCAGACTCCCCGCCAAGCGTGGGACGCCGACCCCGCGCTCATCGACACCGTCACCGCCGAAGACCTCCACACCTACACCCTCGAACGCCACGGCAAGCCCCTGGTCATCAACAACGGTGGTGTCCGCTGGCGCAAGCGCAACTACATCGCCGACTGGATGCACGGCCGCGTCGGCGAAAAGGTAAACCTGCGCTACCTCCCGCACCACGATCACCGCGTCGAACTCTACGACCCGCAAACCGGGCGCCACCTCGGCGCCGCCGTCATGACCGGACAAGCGACCCCGGAGCAGACCCTCAGCCTCAAACGAGCCCGGCGACGCGAAGCCGACCACCTGCGCGCCCAACTGAAGAAGGCCGAGAAGAACCGCAACACCCGCTACGCGGCCGCAACCAGCCCTGCCCCACCCGTGCCCCTGGACGTGATGCCCGAGGAAGAGGCTCTCGAGCACCTGCGGGCCCTCGACGGCTTCGACCCGGCCGCAGAGGCACTGCCCGACCTCATCCAGCTGCCCGAACCCGACGCCGAATGGACCCTGCCCCTCAACCCTAATGCCGCACCGTCACCCCAGCCGCCCACCCACCCCGAGGATCAGCCGTGAGCACCCCCACCACCTCGCCCCGCCCCAGCCAGCTCCCGCCACCCAGCCAAGACCACTACCTGGGCCTCACCGGAGCCAACGCCATGGCCACCAAAGCCGTAGCCGAAACCGAAGCCCGCATACTCAAGGCCATCAAGCACAACGCCATGGTCTGCATCCACGGACACGTCGGCCTCGGCAAAACCTTCGCCGTCCACACCGTCCTACGCCGCCGCGCCCCCGGAACCACCGTCCGGCTGCGCTACAACAACGGCGCCAACATGAACGAAATCCGAACCCAGCTCTGGCGCCGCCTCGACCTGCCCGGAGAGCCGCCGCAGTCCGTCGGCCCCTGCGACCAGCAGATCCAAGACGCGCTCGAAGCAGAGCCACGCGTCCTGCTCATCGATGAAGTGCAAGGACTCGGGACCAAGGCACTGGAGTACTTCCGCACACTGTGGGGCGACGACGCCCGCCGAGCTGCCATCATCCTCGTCGGCAGCGGCAACGCCCGGCAAAAGATCCTCAACAACCAGGCTCTCCACTCCCGAATCCTCGACTGGTACCAGTTCAGCCCCCTCACCCCCACCGAAGTCCAGGCCATCATCCCCGCCTACCAGCAGGTCTGGGCCGATGCGCAACCCGAACTGGTTCTGTACACCGACGACATGGCTGGCCACGGATCGTTCCGGAACTGGGCAAGAATCACCCTCCTCCTCCACGACGCACTCGAGGAGAACCCCGACCTCACCCTCAGCAAAGACCTCATCCGCTGGGTACTCAGCCGCATCGACCCCACCACCCGCCACACCCCGCAACGCAGCTGACCGCACCAGCCCCCGGCCGGAGCGAAGCCCGCCTGCGGGCGTGCCAGCAGTACGGACGAACGACGAGGCGCCATTCAGCGGCGCCTGCTGGGCGAACTCGGCACCGCGGAAGTGCGCGCACCGGATCGAGGAGGTGCTGTCATGAAGTGATGGGTTTGATCAAATGACCACGATCCTCGACCCCAGGGCTGCCGTCCGTCCCGATCTCATCGTCCAGGACTTCCAGCCCGGCCGCACCGGGCTCGGTGCCATCCCAGCCTACGGCGGCCGCCCACGCTCGACCGGGCCCATCAGCACACCGCCGGCGCCCGTAAAAGGGGCACCGGAGGGGGCTGAACGGGAAGATCCGGCATACCTGGCGGCTGGCCAGGCGCTCGGCCGGTCGCCACCATGGCCTAGCGTGCCACCGCCGGCACCGGGGCGGTAGTGGCTCCGCAGCACGTACGACGGAGCCACACGAGTACCGTCCTGTCAGGGCACTCATCATGACCGTACGACCGCGAGTGTCGACATGCCCTGGCGTCTGCTTCAGCAGGGGCTCGCCGCAGCGACTACGCAGCCCATTCGGGCCGAAGGAAGCTGGGCTGCCCCAGGCGAGGGCGGCCGGGGTGTCGATGGCATGCAGGTCTGCGCGATCTGACGGTCAATTGCCGCGGTTGCCGAGCTGACGCACGATGCCGTATCGCTTTCCCTCATCTATGGGGGTTCCAGCAAGCCTTGCCTACCTGCGCCGCCGCGACAGCATCTCAGGGGAGCGCGGGCGGGTTTACTGAGCGTTGCTGGTGGGGGCGGCCCAGGTCCGCTGGCGGGAGCGTTTTTGCGTCAGGTTTGCGATGGCACGTCATCAAAAGAGGCCGGAAGGCATTGTGGCCGCTGCCGTTACAGGGTTCGATTGCACGTTTGGTGATCACGTGATTGCGCTGCGGCAATGAAGGGGCCCCTGCGGCACGTACTCCGGCGTCCGTTTTCTCGGTGAAGCGGATTGCTGTAAATGGATGTTGCGCTGACATGGCCCCTTTTGAGTCACATTACCGATCTTGCTGATTTCATCTGATGTGGCCTGCGATTCTGCGGCGAGTGTCCGAAGGGGGCACTGCAGCTTTGCGTGGGGGAGGACCTGGGATGGACGAGCAGGCCCAGTTGGTGGCTGTTGCTGTCGGGGCGGCTACTGCGTTGGTGGCAGAAATGACGAGGGACGGGTGGACTGCTGCGAGGGAAGTAGTGGCCCGTGCGTTTCGCCGGGGCGGGGAAGAACAGGAGGAGCGGCAGCTGGCCCGCCTTGATGCTGATCAGCGCGAGGCGCAGACCACGGACACGGCGGTGCTGCGCGACCGGTGGCAGCGGCGTCTACTGACGCTTCTCGAGGACCACCCGGAGGCCAAGCAAGACCTGGCTCTTCTGGTGTCGAAGCAGCCGGACACCCAGACCGGGGTCAGCCTTTCAGCGATCGGCAACAGCGGCCCTGTCATCCAGGCAGGGCGTGACAACTTTGGCGGCCTGCACACCGGCAGGCAGTGATGGCCCTCGACTCGTCCCAACCGCCCGTACCCACATTCCTGTCCGCCTCGCACAACACCGCACCCACGGTTCAAGCGGGCGGCAGCATCTACGCGCCTATCAGCATCACCCACCGACCGAAACTGCCCACCTGGCCCGTCCCCGCCCAGGATCTGGTCGGCGCCCACGGCTCCGTGTGGGCCCCCACGCCCACACCTGAACGGGCAGAGCGGGCACTTGCCGTGCGCGGACTCGTGGCCATCGAAGGAGAACCCGGCTCAGGCCGCAGAACTTCCGCCCTGCGAGCCCTAGGGCGCCACCTGCACACCGTGGCCGGCGCCGCCCACCTCATCGAGTTCTCGCCGGACTGGGACGACGAGGAGACACCGGACGCCGACGTACTGCCCGAACCCACCCCAGGCAATGGCTACGTCCTTGACCTCTCCGCCCGCCCCCTGACCTCCCAAGCCTCATACGCCCTCGCCTCGTGGGCAGAAACACTCCGCGCCGCCCAGGCATGCGTTGCCCTGGTGACCGGGCCCGGCTTATGGACCATCGACCCTGTCGCTGTAGTCACCGCAGAGCGCCCCGACCCACTCACCGTCGCCCGAAACCACCTCGCAGGCCCGCTCGGAAGCCCCGAGCACGCCGAGTGGCTCAATGCGGAACCTCCCCACCGCACGCGCGCATTCAGACCAAGCACACCAGGGCTCACCCACACAGGTGCGCTCCGCGACATCATGAGCGACCGTGTGAGCCCCACCGACGCAGTCGCCATGGCCGCAAGGATCAAGAACATCACCCCGGCCCGCCTGCAAAGAGCACTTGAGCAGCAGGAAGCCGAAGGCCCTGAATCCGACGACATCCGCAGGATCAAAGACGAAGTACGGCTCTGGGAGGGGTTCCTGACCCGAGTCCTGACCGAGCCGGGTACCCGCGGCGCCGACCGCACCATGCTCCTGGCCGCCTCCTACCTGGAGAACGCGCCCCTCGAGCTGTGCATCAAAGTCGCTGGAGAGTTTGGCGAGCGCCCTGAGGACCAGAAGCGGCGCTACAGGGAGGGCCGCAGCCCTCGCCGGCGGATGCAGAGCGTCGGGGTGGACGTCTCCGAAGACGACCGAGCCGTCTTTCACCGCATGCCCGGACTGGCCATGACCGCCATCCGCACCGACTGGCACCACTGGGCAGAGGAACGGCAGGCCACCAGGGACTGGCTCAAGAACGTCACGACGTCCGGAGTCATGTCCGACCAGTGGTCCGAACAGATCGCTGAGCGCCTGCTCGAGCTCTCCCGCACGGCCGTCGATCCGCCGCTCTTTCCCGTCCTCAAACACTGGATCGAAACAAGCAGACCCGACAGTCCACGCCTGGACACCGCAGCCCGCATCCTCACAGCCGCAGCCCACACCCCGGAACTCGAGCACACCACCCATCGCTATCTACTCGACGCCACCAAAAGCAACCTTGCCCACCGCACCACCGCCGCCCTGGTCTGCCACGGCGCCTACAGTGCCGACCACCCCAACAAAGCACTGACCCGGCTCCGCTGGATCCTGGGCAACAATCCCGTCGAGGACCGGGCCACCATCATCGCCACCGATGCCCTCATTGCCCAGGCATCCGCTGGCAACGAAGGCTTCACCCGTGTGATCAACGCAGTGGAAACCTGGCTCACTCGCTACAAAGAGCACATTGCTGGCCCCCGAGCGTTCCTCGCCCTGGCCGACCCCGCCCACTCCGTGCTGCCTCAACTCCTCACCCGGGCCCAGGCCTCACCCAGCGAGCGCGAATTCCTCATCGAAGCCTGGACCACGACCCTCGCCCACCCCGCCGTCCGCGAACGCGCCTACGCAGTCCTCGTCGCCTGGGCGCACGCTGTACACGAGCGGAACCTCGACCAGGACTTCGTCTTCGGCCTCCTCACCGACGTCCGCAACGCCCACACGCCGCGCGACGCCATGTCCCGCTTCCTCTACGGAAACCCCGAAGCCGAGGATCCAGCACTTGTCGAAGCGCGCCACGCCCTCGCCAACCTGCAGATCTGCCGCCACAACATCTGCACCCGCCCCGACTGCGGCACGCGCCTCCAAACCCCCGAAACCGGCAACACCCCGGCCGCCCCCGACCCCACAGGAGCGGGGTGACGCCCGTACCTCCCGCCCGCGCAACCCACCTCCGATTCCCAATCAGCCGATGGATCCTCGCCCCGCTCACCACCTGGCGAGCCCGCCAACTGGCCTTCGACTACGGCCCTGGAATGGACGCTCGAACGGCCTGGGCACTGGCCCGCCTACGGGACAAACCAGAAGAGCTCAGCTACGCCCTCGACCAGCTGTCCCAGATCCGATTCCCCCGCCCATGAGCGGGGCCCGGGCCGGCGGATGCGGATGCGGATGCGGATGCGGATGCGGATGGGCCGCAGTGGCAAGCCGTGGTCCGCCGCGGCTTGCTCGGCTCCGGCGGGCGCCCGGTAGAGCGAGGCGACCGACGGGCGCTTGCCCGCGTTCTTGCCGGTCTTGACGACCAGCTTCTCGCCGACGGCGAACACGTGCCCAACGCGGAACTGCTCAACTTCCCGCTCGGCCCGATGTGAAGGTCAACGAGCCGCTGGGCCTGTACTGGAGCACCATCGCCGACGCGGTCAGCTTCATGACCCAGCGAATGGGCCGGTCGGCCACGACCGGCCGACTCGTACAGCAGGGCTGGGACACCATCGCCCTCGGCCTCACCGAAACCGACGCCCGCACCCGCCTTCTGCACTGCTCTTTGCACCCCTGACCAGGGTGCCCCCTCCCACGGAGCGGGCCTTCAGGAACGGCCAGGTGGTGACGAAGTCGCTCGAACGGTTGACGACGGCTGGTCGCCGGGATGGTGGCTGATTTCCCAAGGAAGGGGTAGGTCAGCTCTGGCCGGGGCAGGGGGCGTTGGCTCTGGCCCGGTTGCGGTGACCGTGGACGGTGACAACAAAGGCCCCGGTTCCGGCCGGGGCGCCATCAGACTGCGGGCTGGTGGCGGTGGGATGGGCGCTCCTGCGGCTGGTCAGCCGGCCGCTGTCTCCTGCTGGGAGTCGGCCGCAGCGGGCTCAGAAGCGGCCGTCGCGGTGTAGAAGACGGACGAGCCCTGCTTGGTGCGCTGAGCCTGGCTTTTGGCGACCAGCCCTTCGAGGGTGGTACGCACAACGGTGGTCTTGACGCCGCGGTCAGGGTGGGCCTGCGTGAGCGCGGCGGCGATTTCGGTGGCGGAACGCGGCTCGCTCTGCTGCTCCAGGTGGCCGCGGATCAGGTTGACGAGGGTCGGCTTGGTGTCTGTCTTGGGTGCCTTCGCAGAGGATGCCTTCGCGGACGAGGCCTTGGCAGCGCTCTTCTTGGATGCCGTCGTCTTTGCACTCGTGGCGGCCGACTTCTTCGACTTGCTCTGCTGGGATTCGGGGGAGGCCTGATGCGGAACGGTGGGCGCGGCCGTGGTGTCTGCCTCACTGGCCGGGCTCGCGCCGCCGAGTGCCTCCTGCACGCTCACCAGCACAGTGTGGTCGTGCTGCAAGGCACGCAACTGCTCCTGCAACGCCTCGATCTCCGCACTGACACGTTCCTGCTCCTTGACGTTGCGCTCAAGGTCGCCCGTCACTTGGGCGATGTACTGCGACGTCAGTCCCGGGGCGTGGGCCTGAATTTCCGGCATGGCATGGGCCTTTCTGCAGCTCGCGGGTACGGCAGTGAAAGGCACGAACCCGGTCCGCGAGCGGGTGGAGGCAGGTGCCTCGCCTGTGCTGACTGGGGCACCCGCAGGACACAACTGCCGCAGCGTGCAGCAGTGTTTAGAGATAGTACTCACGAGTAGAGCCCTGATGTGCCATTCGAGTGATGTCTCACTCTTCCGTTCAGGGTGAGGAGCCAGCAGATGCGGGGCACGCAACGACGAGGCTGACCGGGGCGCTGTCACTGCTGAACCGCCGTGCGGCCCACCCGGGCCTGCTGGGGAGAGAGGTGCCAGGCGACTTCGCCGGTATCCCGGTAGTACTGCCAGGCAGCGAGCGAGCGCGAAGTCACCAGCCGGTCGAGGAGCGCCTCAGTCTGGTAGGGCGAGTGGCTGCTATGGATGAACTGGAACGCGCGATCGGCGGGCGACTGCCTGAACGGCCAGACAGCTGAACGAAGCCGGGTGGCCGTAAGCCCTCGTCCTCGGTAGTGGCTCCGGCGATGGACAGAAGCAGCGAAGGCCATGGAGATCATCTTTTGCATGCCCTGCCAATGCAACAAACATCGGACACGGCCCGGCTCCAGGAATCGCTCCGACGAGATCAGCGGCTGCCCAGTGAAGGAGATGCCTCACGGAACGCCACGGAGGGTGTCAATCCGGCTGTTTGACTATTGGGCGCGTACCGGGACAAGGCCGAGTCTGGCGAGGCTTTCGCCTCTCTGTGGCGGCCCATTGAGAGGTCTCCGCACGATGAGCAGCCACCGCGTCGGCTCCTCATCGGACGGGGTTGCGTGACGGGACGCGATCGGGCTTGGCGGTCAGAGGGATGACCACTGCCCCGGGTTCTGCCGGATCTCCCTGAGCAACTGGGCGAACAACTGCTTGTCAAAGAGCACCCCGTTGTACTCCTCGGGGACTCGCATCCCGTTGATCACGGCGGTGGGTGTGCCCGGGCCGCGGGGGTCCGTCCCTCCAGCAATCTCGTAAGCCTTTTCGGACTTGGTCACGAAGCTGCGGTACTTCATGTTCTTGACGGCGGAGTCGAAGGTCGAGCTACGCAGCCCCTCGACCTTGCTGGCCAGCTCCAAGAGAAAGGCATTGGTGTATCCGTCGATGGCTTCTTCAGGCTGATGCTTGTAGAGCACGGCGTGATACTCGGCGAATTTGCCCGCTTCCAGCGCAGCGCGCAGCGCATTGACTGCCCTCTTTGAGCCGCTGCCTCCCAGCCTGTCGTCCAGGAAGGACGCGAGGGTGTACTCGGTTTTCACCTGACGTCGCTTGGTCGCAGTGAGCAGTGCCGGGCCGCCGCCGGTCAACTCGAACTCCCCACAGACGGGGCAGCGCGGGTCCTCGTAGAGGTGCACGGTGACCGGCGCACCCGGATCCCCGACGGTAATCGTGGTGCCGTTCCCGTCGAGCTTCGCGGGCAGGTTTTCCAGGCCGGCGTTAGTTGCCCCCAAGGCGCTCCTCTCGCCGCATCCGGCCAATGACAGCCCCAGCACACCCGCTACAACGGCTGCGGCAAGCCGTCTCCTGCCATGCATCACCAGCACGTGTCCCTCCCAAGATCAGGAGGACACTAGTAGTACTTCGTTAGGTTGATTTGATCTTGGTGGTCGTGGCGGTGCATGCTGCGGCTCGTGGATCTTGATGAGGTGGAGAAGCTCCGCGGAG
>NZ_JBVJMV010000065.1:0-31540 GCF_055584025.1 Streptomyces sp. NPDC104309
GGGAGATGCCGCGATGTCACTCGGATGAGACAACTTCAAGTGTCTGGAGAACCGTCGAATTTGGGCTCGTACCACCAGCCCGGCCCCTCAGGCAGGACCGGGACGGCCTGAGCGAGGGCGACCTTGACCGGGAACTCCACACCTCCAGCTTGCGCGCCCCGCCCTGGGGCGGCGCTCCAGACGGTGCGTACGACCTACCCGTCCAACAACCCCGTCTGCGGGGTGCAGATCTGGCACGGCTCGATGTCCGGCTCGGCCAGCGCAATGACCGCCTCGTCCCGGGTGAGGAACCCGAGTTCGGAGTTGTACAGACTGCACCCGCCGCGGTGCAGCATCGCTGTCTCGCCCGACCGCTTCGGCTGGATCTTCCACGACTGCTCGGCCCGCGCCCGCTCACGGGCACGCACCTCCTGCTGCTCCCGGATCTCAAGCTCGCGAATGCGATTCCGTACCTGCCGCAGCTGCCACTCCAGCCACTCGGCCAGGGCCCGGTTCTTGTCCAGGTCGGATATGCCCTCCGGACCAGGCACGGCTACGCCTCGTCCTCGGACTGCTTGTGGGCGTGCTTGAGCGCCATGCGGGCGTCGCGCAGGTCATGGGGGAAGTCATACTTGGGCACACTTGAATGCTACGTCTGTTCGAATATCGGATGCGAATGACGCGCCGCACCCGGCCCCAACATCCACCTATCAGCCTGACGCGCACGCATCCTGCAGGGGCCGCCGCTGGGCTGGGCCGCGACCGGCTCCACCTCCAGGCGGCCGAGGCGGCCGACGCCGGATCCGAGCTGGCCGCCGTGACGGCAGGGTCCGCCAGCATCACCTCGAACAGACCATGGGGCTGCACGCGATCCACCAAGGGCCGCCCGCACTCGGTGTCCCTGGCTCCGTCGAGCGCAGAATCCAACGGCCCCTTACTCGCCCACCTCAGCAACACTGCGCCATCGCGGGACAGCTCTTAGCTGCGGCGGAAGATTCCGTCGTCGTCGATGTCTTCGGCGTACCCGGAGAAGTCGGAGTGGGCGATGAAGAGGGTGGACGCCATTGTGGGGATCTGGTCGGGGATGATGCGGAAGGTGCGTCCTTCGTCGTCTTCGTCCAGGGAGACGGCGAGGAGTGGATGTTCCGGGTGCGTCAGGGTCATGTTGTCGGTGATGAAGAAGCAGTCCGGGCGTTTGTCCGGGTCGTTCGGCATGGCGGCGATCAGGTCGTCGACGCCGGCGCCCTCGCAGGCGGCGTCTTCGTAGATCTCGATGGGCGTCGTGTCGTCCTTGGTGAGCACGGCCACGAGTGTGCGCCAGGCATCGGGGTGCTGGTGGTCGGTGAGGATGACGGGAATCTGCTGATCAACGTCGAGTTCCACAGGTGCCCCTTTGCCGGAGGTCTTCCAGGTGGCGGCCCCCTCCTTCAGGAGGGGGCCGCCGTCAGCTCACGTGCCTGAGACGCTACTTGATGACCGAGTAGAACGCGTCACCCGGAAGGATCCTGTTGGAGTCGTAGAATTTCTGGAGTTGCTTGCCGCCGTCCCGGTTGTGAGAGCGGGGGATCATCTTGCGGCTCTGGTTCTTGCCGATGGTGCCGCCGCCCTCCTTGGCGGAGGCGTAGGGGTACTCGTCGCACTCGTAGCCCTTGGGCCGCGGAAGGGTGGACGGGCAGGTCTTCTTGCGGTTCTTCTTGGCCTGCGCGGACGTGGTGCGGTGCAGCGGCTTGGTGTAGCCGGGCTTGCCCTGGAGGGTGCGTTCGGCGGTGTAGACGTGCTTGGCCATCGCGCCCCACTTGGGGTTGGCTCGGCTGATGGAGAAGTTCGGGACGATGCTCGAGTAGACGCAGCCGCGCTTGAGGCGGATGGACCGGTCGCTGTCGCAGCGCACGGTGCGCATGGCCGGGGCCTCGTTGATGGCCGGGGTGAAGCCCGGCGCGGTGGAGGTGACGATCAGGACCGGCTTGTGGTTGTTGGTGTGCTTGCCGATGCTCGAGATCGTGAAGCTGAAGCGGGTGGTGTGTCCGCCGGAGACCCGCTTGGTCTGTGCGGCGGAGGGCTTGCAGGAGCGTGCGCCCTTGCCGCAGGCGACCTTGATGTTCGTGGTGACGCCGCCCTTGGCAGCGCCGGTCGCGTTCTTGATGGTCATGCTGAAGGAACGCTTCCACTGGTTGGACCGCGCGTTCAGGTTCTCCGACATGCTGTAGCTGCCGGTCATGAGCCCTACGAGCTTCTTGTTGCGGTAGAAGCCGATCTCCAGCGGTCCCTTCACCTGGCCGTAGGTGCGGGTGTACTTGGTGCCCTTGGCAGCGGGACCGGCGGTGACCTTCACGACCGAAGGACCTGCGTCGTCGGCCGGGGCCGCGGCGGTGAGACCGGAGACCATGAGGGCCGTGCCGGTGGCCGTGAGGACGCCGGTTCGTAAGCGGGCTTTGAAGCGCACAGAAGTTTCCGTTCTTCTCGGTGCAGCGAGGAAAGCTCGTGGACGACAGCGCGACGAAGCTACGCCTGGGACGACACCACACCGCGGCCTTCGCACCCGAACGACGAAATAGCATGTGTGAATGTCTGATTCTCTCCACCCGCAACAGAACGCACCGTCTAGCCTCGAACAGGGAAACGCCCGGATTGCCTGTGGAAACAGGTGCTGATGCATCCGCCCGAACGCGTTGAAGACTGCGTGCTGCGCCACAAGTCCCCGCTTGGCCCGCTCGCATAGATTGCCAGTGCGAAGCTCATAGGTGGCACGGTCGAGCAGCCCGGACTTTGTTGAGTCAGCGTCAGAGGGACAACGACGCACCCATGTCTGGTTCGGCGAGATCGACTTCCAGGCCGCGTACGACGCGATCCCATCGACCAGGGACGAGTCGTTCGCGGCCCAGGAGGCCGAGGTGGAGAACTTGCCTCGCGGGCGGGAAACCGAGCCCCTGGACCAGGCCGGGTATCAGCCAACATGGGGCGAGGAGCGGATGGCACGTGCTCCTGGAGTACGGCCGCCACAACGAGCATGCCGACCCTCTGAGAGAGGGTATCGACGCGACCGAGCGTGATCAGATGCGGAAGCTCAGGGGTGATGCCGGGTGCCTGGTGCGCTTGTCCATCCGGCTGACACCCGTTCACAAGGGGCGCATTCCGGATGGCTGGTGGCACTTGTTGTTCCTAGCCTCAAGTCGTGATCTTTCGTCGTGTGTGGATATCAGCTGCGGTGCTCGCGCTGGCCGTGCCGTCTCTGCCGTCCGTTGCGGCTTCGGCCGCGCCACGCCCTTCGAGCATGGGCTGGTCTGTGCAGCGTGACGCCGACGCGCTGCGGGATACCGGGGTCACCGGAGTAGCGGTCCGCCTGGAGACCCCGCGTGGGACAATCACGGCCCGCTCCGGGGTAGGGGACCTGGTCACTCATCGCCCGGCCTCGAACAACGGCCACCTGCGTCTGGGCAGTACCACGAAAACGTTCGTCGCCACCGTCGTACTGCAACTGGTGGGGGAAAAGCGGATCTCCCTTGACCAGACTGTGGAGCAACTACTGCCCGGGGTCGTGTCCGGAACCGGAAACGCCAGCCGGACCATCACCGTCCGCGACCTGCTGCAGCACACCAGCGGCCTGTCCGACTACATCTACGACGTTTTTCCCGACCCCAGCGCCCAGACCTACTTCGCCAACCGGTGGCGTGCCTACCAGCCCGAAGCGCTGGTCGCCCTGGCCATGCGTCATGAGCCTGACTTCCCAGCAGGCACCCGCTGGGCGTACTCCAACACGAACTACGTACTCGCTGGAATGATCATCGAGAAGATCACCGGCCACACCTGGGAACAGCAGGTCCACGACCGCATCCTGCGCCCCCTCGGCCTGCAGCACACCGACACCCCAGGCACAAAGCCCTTCCTCCCTCATCCACACACGGCCAACTACCAGCAGTTCACCCTCGACGGCCCAATGGTCGACACCACGATCCCCTACCGTCCCTTCGACAGCGGGGCCGACGGCTCGATGACCGGCACGGCCCGCGACCTCAACCGCTTCTTCACCGCCCTGGCCAATGGACAGCTGCTGAAGCCCACCGAGCTCGCTGCCATGCAGACCACAGTCCCGGTGCCGCAGGACAGCGGCCACCCGGCAGGCACACGGGACGGCCTGGGCCTGTTCTTCACCCCCCTGTCCTGCGGCGGCGGATACCTCGGCCACGGAGGAAGCGGCTTCGGATATGTCATCCGGGCAGCGACAACCACGGACGGCCAGCGCACTGTCACCGTCTCTGCGCACAGCCGCTCCGCAGACCCGCAGATTGCGGCCCGTCAGGAAGGCGCACTGCGCAACCTCATCGACCACGCGCTGTGCCGCACCACCTGACCACGCACTCAGCACCGCGGTCGAAGGCAGGCTCGGACCCGCTGCTTCGCGTTCGGCTCTTGCTGCCGTGAGTGAGGCTCTTGACCCTCACGTGGCGTCAGGCTGCATAGTCGGCGCCATGAAGGATCACTGGACCGTGGGACACGTGGCCGATCGTGTCCCGCGGGGTTCGGTCAGCATCACCGCGGATAGGCGGCGCTGCCTTCGTGCGAGCAGTGCCGAGGCGTCGCTGCGTGCGTGTGCGCCGGGCAGATCAGGCTGTCCCGGCGCACGTCTGCGTGCGTGGCGGGGCTGTCAGCCCGTTGTGGGGCGGGCAGCCGCTCGCTGGCGGGGGGTCAGCGGTGGTGGTGGTCCTGATGGTGGTTCTGGCCCCAGGACTCGGTGTCGACCGTGCGGCCGCGGTCGTCGCGCAGGGTGGCCGTGTCGGATCGGTTGTCCCACACATAATTGCGGCGGTTCTGGTAGAGGTCGGTGCGGGTGTCGCGGCCGATCCCGGTGTGGATGCGGACGGTGGCGCGGCCGGCGAGGCGGACGTGGTCGAAGCGGTAGCGGTGGCCGTCCTCGTCGCGCAGCGTCCAGCCGTCCAGGTTCACCGCGTGGCGGGTCTTGTTGGTGATTTCGATCCATTCGGCGTTCAGCGCCTCTGGTCGCGTCGGCGATTCCCCCGTAGAGCCCCACGCGACCCTGTGACCTGCATATTGGGCGGGATCTTCGGCAACATCCAACGCCGACTACTTACCTCCAGTGCCCTCTGTCACGGCAGCCAGGGCGGTGGACCACCCGGCCGACTTGGGCCGTAGGATCCGGGGGCATGACGACTCGCCGTCGGCTGGGGCCCGGCCCCACCGAGCACCGACTCCCCGCCCCGACGGACACCACCGCGTCCGGCCCCGCTCACTCCCGAGTCCATGCGACCGACGCGGATCTCGACGGGGGCACGCTGTACCGCCCCGACCTCGACTCGCTCAGTGACATGCGTACCCGCGGGGTGCTCGGCTGGCGCCCGCTGGCACCGGATGCCGCCCCTCGTGCGTACGGCCAGGGTGCAGGGGTGCAGGCGGAGAGCTGACGCGGTGGCCGGTTGCCCGTGGTCGGCAGGGAATGGGCGGCGAGTGCTGGGCGAGGGGATCAGGCGGCCAGCATTTGTTTTACCCGCAACGCCCGCCGACCCCGCGACCGGGAAACCGGCACAGAAGTCCCTCCATGCGGTCCCGGCCGGGAAGATCGTGGCGGAGTCCACCTTCGGCTGCTGGGTGAACCTGCTCGACAAGGGCGGCACCCGCGGCGACGGCCCCTACCGGAAGAACGTCGACTACGACTCGACCCTGTGGCGCAAGGCCCTCCACAAGGCGTTCCCCAACAGCGGCGGCAAGCGGACCACCGTGTTCACCACCGCCAGCCATGTCCGTTCCCTGCGCAACCGCACCGCCCACCACGAACCCCTGATCGGCGGTGTTCCCCTCCCCGGCCAGAACGACCGCCACGGCCGGGCCTGCCGACTCACCCTCCCCGACGCCCGCATCGAGGTCCTGCGCCTGGTCGAGTACATCGACAAGGACGTCGCCACCTGGCTCGGGCAGACCAGCCGCGTTCCCGAGCTGCTGCGCACCCGGCCGTAGTCAATCCGGTGCGGCCTGCTCAGCTGCCATGGCCGTTCACTCCGTCCGCTCCAGGCGCTGGCGCTGCGGCTGCAACTGATGGCCGGCCGATTGGCTCTTCCGGTCATAATCGTTCGGTGCATCCGCCTACGCCTCCTGCACCCGGCCCGCGTCCAACAGGCGGGCCAGCAGCTTTCCGGGCACCGCCCTCTCAGACGATGGCCGAGTAGAGACCGTCCGTCTCCAGTTGGCGGATGCGCTGGTAGTCCTCGTGTACCTGGTCCGCTTCGGGGTGGACCAGGTAAGCCGAACCGAACGAAGTGAGGAGGTCGCGGGTCTTGCGGACTGGTCCGACCGCCGCCCGCAGGCGCGCCGAATGGAACGACGGCAGCTGCCGGATGGTGGTCAGGTCGAGCTCTTCGGTCAGCATCCCGTCGCGCGGGCAGTGCAGAGCCGTTTGCGCCAGGGTTGCCCGGTGCGGCAGGGGCTGTTCGGTGGAAATCAGGAAGTGATCCGGCGCGGTGTACGCGGCGGCGGTCAGCAGAGCCAGATTGGCGCCGTATACCGGCAGCGTGATCGCTGGGGCGATGCCGCCGTGCAACCGGGCGCCCAGTTCGATCAGCACCGGTCCGGTCGGGGTCATCATCACCTCTGCGTGAACCGGACCCCAGGAGATGGCGAACGCGTCAAGCACGGCGAAGACGTATTCGCTGAGCGCCGTGTAGACCGGGTCGGTCGGCGGCAGCAGGAGACTGAGGTCGTAGACGCGGGAGCCGTCGATCACTCGCTTGTCCGCACGCCATACCTCCGCGACCCGGTGGTGGCCCGCGGCCGATATGGTGTCGACCATGTATTCCTCACCCACGAGGAATTCTTGAGCGAGGAAACTCGTGTTGACGTTTCCCCACATGTCCACGCTGCCGACGTTCTTGGAGAAGTAGGCCAGGGCGTCGTCGTCCGAGTGCGCGACCTGCACGCCGAGGGTTCCGGCGCCCTGCAGCGGCTTGAGCACGATCGGGTACCCGTCGACGCGCGCTGCGAACGCCATTGCCTCTGCCGCCGTCGTGACCCGCTGCGAACGGGCGTGCCGGAGTCTCGCCGTCTGCAAAGTGTCCACCATCAAGGCCTTGTGCCGCTTGGCTTCCGTCTGTTCGGTCCCGTTGCAGGTGGGCAGCCCCAGCCTCTGAGCGAGGTGATCCGCTACCCCCACACCGCTTTCCAAGCCAGCCAGGACGTAAGTGACGTCGTAGGCGGAGAGCCGGGACAGCACGTCGTCGTAGTCACTGTGGAAGTCGACGACATCGATCACTCCTGGTGGCTGCTCTCCGCCGGCGTACGGCGCATACTCCTCGACGCGGTTCCGCACGTGCACGACCGGATATCCCCGGGCCGAGAAGGCGGCTGGCAAGAACGCGCCGCTGCTGTACGCGTCCACGACGACGCAGACCGTCTGCTTGCTACCCATACTTGTTCTCCTCTGTGCCTTGGATCCGGACTCAGGTGCCAGGACCGAACGGGATGCCCAGTAGGTACCAGGCGGTGAAGAAGCTGATCCATACGAGCCAGACGGCTCCCGCGAGTGGCAGCGTGAAGGAGGCCAGCGTGCCGATGCCCGCCGACTTGCGGTGGGTCTGGATGAACCGCAGCGCCATGAGGAAGTAAGGACTCATCGGCGTGATGCAGTTGGTCGCCGAATCGGCTACCCGGTAGACGGCTTGCGTTGCCTCCGGGCTGATCCCGAGCAACATGAGCATGGGCACAAATATCGGTGCCACCAATGACCACATCGCTGACCCGCTGGTGACCAGCAGATTCATCACGCTGACCACGACGGCGATGCCCACGAGCACCTGCCAACCCTGTGTCTGGAACCCCTGCAGCGTTTCCGCTCCGCTGACGGCGAGAATCTCGCCGATCTTGGTCCACTTGAAGTAGGCCAGGAACTGCGAGATGGCGAAGAACAACACTAGCGTCGGCGCGAGCGAGCGGACCCCGTCGGTCATCGCCGCGATGACGTCGCCAGCCCGCGTGAACGTGCCCGCGAGGCGCCCGTAGACGACTCCGAGCACTGCGAAGAACAGGCCGAGCACCAGCGCCATCCCGGTGAACAGTGGTGAGTTGACCACTCCCGCACCCGGGCCGCGCAGTGGTGAGCCAGTCGGGATCACGACCGCGACCAGTGCGGTGACGAACGCGACGGCCACCAGGCTGGTGACCCGCAGCGCACGCTGTTCGCGGCCGGTCGGCTCCACCGTTTCCGCCAGGCCCGCATCGGCGTCGCCGGCCTGGTCGATGGCCAGGTCCGGCCGCTTGGCCAGGGCTGTCTCCACGACCACGGTGATGACCAACGCGATGAGGACGGAAGAGGCAAGTCCGAAGAAGTAGTTCGCCACAGGTGTCACGGTGTGGTGAGGGTCGACGGTTTGGGCCGCGGCTGTGGTGATGCCCGACAGCAGGGCGTCGGTCGTGGTGAGGGAGGGGGAGGCGTCGTAACCGGCCGAGATGGAGACGAAGGCCACGACACAGCCCAGGACCGGGCTGCGGCCCGCTGCGCGGAAAGCCAAGGCTCCGATGGGAATGAGGGTCACATAGGCCGCGTCGCCGGCGATGTGACCGACCATGGCTGCCAGTGATAGCGCGAACGTCAGGTAGCGGCCCGAAACCTGGGCGACCATCCGGCGGAGCAGGGTGGTGATAAACCCGCTGCGGTCCGCCACGGAGATTCCGAGCATCACCGCGATGATGGTCGGCAAGGGTGGGAAGCTCGCGAAGTTCTGCATGGCGTCGTCCACGATGACGGTCAGGCCGTCCGCGCTGAGCAGGTTCCGTACTGCGATGGTCTTCCCGGTCGAATCCTGGACCACGCTGAACCCGGTGGCCGACAGGACCGCGCTGAGTACGATGACCCCGAGCGCCAGCAACCAGAACAGCCAGAACGGATCCGGGAGCTTGTTCCCGATCCGCTCGATGGCCGCGAAGGAGCGGAAAGCGACAGGCGAATGGGCCCGTCGCGGTTCGACGGATTTCACGTGGTGATCCTTAGAGGCGGTTTCAGGCGGCCCGTGTTCGGCGCGACATCTGGACGAGCTGCTCCACCTCGTCGGCGAGGTCAGAGCTGCCGCGGGCGGGCGCCTGCGCTTGCAGGACCGCGGTGGGTGCGCCGAGCGCGAGACGGCCATCGTTGATCTCGATGACCCGGCGGCACAGGTGGTAGCCGACCTCCCGGAACCGCAGGACGTCGGCGAGCCGCGACCTGGGGGGATCGAGGGCGATCGAGGGAACCTGGTCGCACAGCTCCCGCCAGAGGGGATAGAGAGCTTGATAGCTTCGGTAGTCGTGCAGCCACGCTGAGGCCGCCGTGAGTTTCGCGCCCCAGGACGGCAGGGTCAGTCCGGTGGCCATCAGCGGGACGCCGACGCCGATGCACACCGGGGTGATGAACTCCAGGTCAGGCAGTTCCACGCGAAGGTGCAACGCCGTCACGCAGATCAGGCGGTGTGCGCAGTGGAGCAGGTAGACGGCCGCGCCGATCGCCGTGATGCGCAGCCCGCGACGCAGCCACACTCCGGGGGCCACGCGGGCGTAACGTACGCAGATGACCAGGATTCCGAGCAGCCCGGCAGCGAAGGCGACCGTGTAGAGCACGAGGTATACCGCGACCTGTGGGAGCTGCATGTTGTCCAGCAGGTAGTTCCCCGGCCTGTTGGACACGGCGGGCCGGGCGGCCAGCCACAGGCTGATCAACGTCCCTGCCATCAGGGCGGCGAGGACGAGCCAGCACTTCACGCGCCGCCGGGCTTGTTCCGCGGGGCAGGTCCAGTAGCTCAGTGCCGCGAGAATTCCGGTACTGCACCCCACGCCGCCGAATAGGTGCACGACCAGCGCGGTGAGGTCCGGTATCCCTGTGAGGCGATCGGCGACCGCCGCGACATCAGGGGCGGCGACCGTCAGGGAGATGAACTTGAAGCCAAATGCCGCGGTCAGCATGAACAGTGCGTGATCGCGGTGATTGGTGCGCAGGCCCAGCGACATGTAGATGCATGCGGCCAGGCAGGTCGCGGCGCAGGACAGGAAGGTCCAGTCCTTGATCTGGTCCACCTCACATCCCTTCCGAATCAGGTCCTGCGCAACGACTTCTGTATCCGGGCGAGCACGTCGGCTTCAGCGGAGGGCAGCTTGTCGGGTGGCCCCGGGTCGCCGCGGCCGAGGCGCTCCAGCATGATCGTCGCGACGACCTCCGCCTCTTGCTCGTCGCGGTCGGCGTATCCGCCGCGCCCCAGCATCCGGCGGACCATGCCCGGGTCGAGATCGGGGAAGAAGAGCTTGGCCGCCTGATCGGAGAGGGCCTCGGTGCTGTTGTGCCCGCACAGTATGTGGGAGAACTCGTGGGCGATGATGTGGTTGCGGTGCTGGGCGCCGGTGGTCGCCTCGTAGAGGACCAGGTCGGCGTCGTCCGTTTCGAGCCACAGGCCGCTGAGGCCCGATCCGTGCATGGCCATCGGGACGAGCCGGATCGGGCGGTCGCGTTCCGCGCTCACCTTGTCGCGCAACGTCTGCAGGTCGCAGGGTGAGGGCAGGTCAAGTGACTCGACCAGCGTGCGGGCCCGTCGGCGCATGCTGCGGAAGTCACGGGGCCTGCGCCATTCACTTTTGTCGCGTCGGATCATCTTCGGCTTCCTCGTGAACAGGCGGCAGACCTTGGAGCTTTCGCACCTGGTCCAGCACGGAGGCGACAGCTTCGAGGTTCTCGGCCGACAGGCCCACCGCCCGCATAGCGATGCCCCGGATGCCCGCGTTGCGCATCCCTTCGAGCATCTCCAACTGCTCGGTGATCCGGTCGGACTCCTCGCGGTCGAGGAAGTAGCCGGGAGTCACACCGAAGTACTCCGCGAGCGCCACCAGCAGCTCCGGCGAGGGGTTCGTGCGCTTTCCCGCGCGCAGGGCTGACAGGTAGGCGCCGCTGGCCCTGAGCCCGGGATGGCGCTGTCGCACCTGTTCGGCGACTTCATTGTTGGTCAGCTTCTGCCCAGTCGTTTCGTGCATCCGAAACAGGCGATCGAGTCGTTGACTCAACACCGGCGCATGGTCGTCGGCGGTGCCGGACGCGCCTGGGTCTTGTTCATTGCCCTCGTCAGGCACTTTCTACCTCCTACCGAGCGGAGCCGTCCGCGCCGCAGCCGTTAAGCCCTCGGCGCTCGGCCCGTGCAACATCGTGCAGGCAACTGTCAGTTCACGTCAAGGCAAGAGATTCAACTGGGAGTTGAATTGCGAGTTGGTTCATGCTTACAGTCGGCTGCAGGTCGCTCGACGAGACCTCCGAACCACGGCTCCGCAGCGGCGCGGACCAGGCGGAGGAAGTCGTGGGTGGTGGCTCCAGCCGAAAGGGGAGGTTCGGTCCGACTGTCGTGCCTGTGCGTCGACTTGAAGGACGCACTGCCCGAAGAGGGGTGACGCCGGTGTCGCCCGCTGATGAAGCCCCTTCCAGCAACTCCCCCACCCCACAGTGCCGTCGAGGCACGAACCTCCACCGCGCCAAGGTGTCGCTCCCATGCCTGCGGAATCCTTCGCGGGCCCATTCGCGGCGAAATGCTCCCCATCTCACAAAGGATCGAGCTATGCAGGAAACTGGGCCGACGACTCGTGTTGCCCTCCAGGACGCCGAACACGCGCTGGTCCAGGACCTGGTGCACAAGGTCCTCGAAAACTGCCCTGGACAGACGGAGTACCGCTACCTGAGCTTCCTGAGGGAGCACGTCGACACACCGATCGGCCGGATCCGCAGCACGTACGAATCCGCCGAGGGCCAGCCCGTCCTGCTGAGCAATCTGCCGCAGTTCGAGAGCGTCGAGCACAGCAAGATCCTGGCACTGCTGATCGGCCAGACGGTCGGCAACTGCGTCGCCTACAGCGACTACAACGGCTCCTACATCACCGACATCCGGGCGACAGAGCTGTCCCGCGAGAAGAGCGCGGGAACCGACCTGCTCGCCATGCACAACGACCTGGCCTGGGCGAGCGACGCCTGCCGGCCCAGGACGCTGGTCCTTGTACCGCACCTGGCCGACGGCGTAGTGCCGCGCACCCTGCTGGCCCCTGCGACCGAAGTCGTGGACCGCCTGGACGCCGCCACGATCGACATCCTGCGCTCACCGGTCTTCGAGGCCCGTTCAGGCTCCTCACTGGGCTGGAAGTACGAACGCATCTGCAAAATGGCCCTGTTGGCGGAGAACAACGGGAAGCTCGTCGTCCGGCTCAACTTCTCGGCCTACACCCCCGCGGCACATCTGGACAGCGACCAGCGCGAGGCGGCCGCCGGAGCGCACCAGCAACTACACGACGCCGCACTCGCCGTCGGCCAACTGCGCGGACACGCCGCGCTCAAGGGAGAAGCACTCATCATCCCCAACGACCACTGCCTACACGGCCGGGACCCGATCGACTCAGGCAACAGTCGTCGGCTCCTGCTGCGTTCCTACGTCGTGCCCGACAGCATGGTGGAGCACAACGGCCGCACCATGATCTCCCTCGAGCACTGACTGAGATGTCGGACATCATCGTCATAGGCGGCGGGCACGTCGGCCTGACCCTGCTCACAGATCTCGTGGCCACCGAAGAGACCCACGGATTCCGACCGAAGCTGCTGTTCGTCGGGGACGCCACAGACCGCCCGTGCGGCACAGTGACCCGCACAAACCTCGTCGATGGACAGCAGGACCGGGTCGAGCTGCGCGAGGACCACTTCTGTTCCCTCTACGGTCGAGAGGCCGAGGCTCTGCTGGAGCGGGCCAAGCACATCATCGTGACCGTCCCCGATATTCCGGTGCTGCGCCTGGGGCTGATGCACCGCATCGCCGGCCTTCGCTCCCTGGCGGACAAGGTGGTGACGTTCGTACGGGCCGGGCAAGGCGGCCAGCCCATCATCGCCGACTGGGTGCGCCGCACCCCAAGCCTGCGCGCCACCTCGATCGTCCTGGTCGAGGACTCCTTTTACGGGACCCGGGTCGCCGGCCGGCACATCGCCTACAAGCGCAAGCTGTCGGTGAATGTCTCGGTGTACTCGAACAGTCCGCAGACCGCCGCCGAACGGGTGCGGATGCTGTTCCCGCTCGGTGCGCAGATCGGCAGACCCTCGTGGCCCGATGTGGTAGTCCGCCCGGGGATCGGGCTCCTGTTCGACCCGCTCGGCTACATCATCCACATCGGTGTCGCCTTCTACACGAAGAACCTGGCCAAGACCCGGGCGGGCCTGAAGTACCTGCACTACACCGACGGCATCGACCAGGAACTCGCTCCGCTGCTGGCTGCCCTCGACGAAGAAAGGGTCGAACTGGCCCGGGCCTACGGTGTCGAGACGGAGACGTTCCCCCGCATCATCGAACGGCAGTACGGCCTCCCGTACCAGTCCGACTTCTACGAGATGATGCAGTCGTGCCGGGACATCTACCAGTCCACTTCGTGTGCCTCCCTGGGCGAGCTGCGGCAGTCGCGGCTGGTACGCGAAGACTTACCGGGGCTGCGCACGATCCGCTGGCTCGCCGACGCCGCCGGCGTGAACCTGCCGGTCACTGAGCAGTATGAGGTTGATGTCACCCGGACCGCCCTGGAACTGGGGGTCGCCGCAGCTGATCTGGACGGATACCTGCCGCAGCTTTCGACGATGCCAGCAGATGTGACGTTCCTCCGCTCCCTGCTGGTGGCTCCCCACAAGTTCCAGGAAGACGGCGGCCATCTCAGGGCCGCGTCCGTCCTCCCGCGCCTTCCGTGGTCCTGCATGCCTGGACCGATAGCGCACGAAGAACTCCTACAGAAAAGGATCGAGGTGCTGAATGCTGGGTGAGGCGTTGGAAGGCTCATACGCGCGCTACGCGCAAAAGCGGCCGGTGAGCGAGCGGCGGCACGCCGACGCGGCAGCGTACCTGCCGTCCGGAACCACAAGATCCGTACTCGATTTCGCGCCCTTCCCGTTCGCGGTCGAAGCGGCCTGGGGCTGCCGGCTGAGGGACGTCGACGGCCATGAATACCTCGACTACCTGGGTGACTACAGCGTCGGGCTGGCCGGACACAACCCCCAGGCGGTCCGCGAGGCCGTCGAGTCCGTGCTCGAAAGCGGGTGGTCATTTGGCGCGGTCGCGCCGGAGGAAGCCGAAGTGGCCCGCCGACTGTGCGAGCGGTACAAGTCGATGGACCTCGTGCGGTTCACCAGCTCGGGGACCGAGGCCAACCTGGCGGCGATCTCGCTGGCCGGCAAGTGGTCGGGCCACAGCACGGTTCTGGCCTTCGACGGGGGCTACCACGGCGGCTTCCTGAGCTTCAGCCGCGACGGCTCCTCGCTCAACGTGCCCTTCGACGCGGTCATCTGCGACTACAACGACTTCGAATCGGTGACATCGGCGTTCCGCACCCACCAGGGGCGATTCGCCTGTGTGCTGATCGAGCCGATGCTGGGCTCGGGCGGCCGCATTCCCGGCGACCCCGCCTTCCTGCGCGGCGTACGGGAACTGTGCGACAAGTACGGTGTCCCGCTCGTGTTCGACGAAGTGCAGACATCGCGGATGTCGCTCGGCGGCGCGCAGTCGGTTCTGGGGATCAGGCCGGACCTGACCACGTTGGGCAAGTACATCGGAGGCGGATTCGGCTTCGGTGTCGTCGGCGGCCGCCACGACATCATGCGGCTGCTCAACCGCACGAACAAGCCGCACTTCGACCACTCGGGAACCTTCAATAACAACCGCTTCTCGATGGCTGCGGCGTCAGCGATGCTCAGCCGGGTGCTCACCGCGGAATGCCTCGACGAGCTGCTGCAGCGAGGCGAGCGGCTTCGTAAGCAGGCCGACGAACTGCTGCGTGGCCAGGGCTTCCAGGCCACCGGATGGGGCTCGCTCATCAGCATCCACCCCGTCGACCGCGAAGTCCGCTGCGCCGCCGACCTCAAGGGAGTCGACCGGCGCCGGGTCCAGTTCCTGTTCCACGAACTGCTCGAGCGCGGTGTGTACATCGGGAAGTCCGGGTTCGTGACACTGTCGCTGGCCCAGGACGAGCAGACCGACGAGATCTTCTTGAACGCCCTTGAGGGCGGCCTGCAGGCGGCAGCCGCAAACGGGGTCTGACAAACCGCGACCGCCACGGCCCACGACAACAACGGATGGAACTCATGACGACTGTCGACATACTCGACTCGATCACCTTCGAAGCCGGATTTCCGGCGATGGCCCACCGGCAAGGAGAAGCGGCCAGCACGGTGGATCTGCTGGCGAACCTGACGCCGGAGCAGCGGACGGCCACCCGCGAACTGCTCGACAAGACCGGGTCGGTGCTCTTCCGCGGCTTCGCCGTGCGTACGGTCGACGACTTCGAGCGCGTCGCCCAGGGCCTGCTCGGCGAGCTCGCCCCCTACCGAGGCGGCGACTCGCCCCGGCAGGCGGAGAAGGGCTTCGTCTACAACGCCGCGGGACCCAGCCCGTCCCGGCTGCTCCGCGCGCACAACGAGCTCTCCTACGCGCCCTGGCACCCCACGACGCTCTGCTTCGCCTGCGGCCGCCCGGCGGACGAAGGCGGCGCGACCACCATCATCGACGGGCACCGGGTCTATCAGTCGCTGCCCACCGAGATCCGCGATGCGTTCCGGACCAAGGGCGTGACCTACATCCAGCACCTGCCGGACAACAGCGGTGACCCGAGCGGAATCAAGTCCTGGCCCGAGACCTTCGAGACCGACTCCCGCGAAAAGGTCATGGAGTGGTGCCAGAGCAGTTACACCTCGGCCGAATGGACGGACCTCGGCCTGCTCACCACCAACCACACGCCGGGCACGCTGGCGGTGGGTTCGGACCACCGGGAGGCCTGGTTCAATCAGGCGCACATCTGGCGCAAGGACGAAAGCGTCACCCCGGACGTGACCAACATGGACCGCTGGCGGACCCGGTTCGGCTACGGCGCCATCTTCGGCGACGGCACGGAGATTCCCGCCAAGTACATCGACGTCGTGAGCCAGACACTGATCGACTGCACCGTGCCGGTCAACTGGGAAGCCGGCGACGTCCTGCTGGTCGACAACCGTGCCGTGATGCACGGCCGGTTGCCCTTCTCCGGTCAGCGCGAGGTCTTCGTGGCGTTCGCCTGATGAGCCTGACGAAACATGACGGGTTCCGCCACCTGTGGGTGGCGCAATCCGCGAGCCAGTTCGGCACCTACGTCAGCCGCGTCGTCCTGCCCCTGGTAGCGGCGACGACGCTGACGGCAACGCCGTTCGAACTGGGAGCCCTGTACGCCATCCAGAACGTGGCCTTCCTGGTCATCGGCCTCCCGGCCGGGGTATGGGTGGACCGGATGCGGCCGCGCACGGTGATGGTCACCGCCGACATCGTGCGCGCCGCACTGCTCGCGAGCATCCCGCTGGCATGGTGGGCGGGAGCACTGACCATGACCCACCTGCTGGCTGTCGGTCTCTTACTCGGCTTCGCCTCGGTGATGTTCGACGTCGCCTACCTCTCCTTCCTGCCAGCTCTTGTGAGACCGGAAGACCTCATGGCGGGCAACGCGCGGCTGGAAACCAGTCGCTCGGTGTCCCAGGTAGCGGGACCGGCCGCCGGAGGCGGTCTGGCCGGGCTGCTGTCCGTCGTGAACGCGGTCGGGATACAGGTGCTCTGCTACGTCGTCTCCGCGGTGAGCCTGAGCCGGATCCGCCAGGATATGGACCCGGTACGACGCGAACGCCGGCCGATGCTGCCGGAGATCGCGGCGGGGCTGCGCTATGTGCTCACTAATCCGCTGATGCGGGCGGTGACGTGCTGCTCGGCGACCTTCAACCTCTGCTATGCCATCGCGTCCCCGCTGCTCGTGGTGATGCTGGTGGACGAGCTGAAGCAGCCGGAGTGGGCCGTCGGGGCGCTGATGGCGGCTGGCGGAATCGGCGGTCTCGCCGGAGCGATGACCTCCCAGGTCGTCGCCCAACGGCTGGGCACGGCCCGGGTGATCTGGCTCGCTCTGGTGACTTGCATGCCGTTCGGCTTGCTGATGCCGCTCAGCTCCTCTGGGTGGGGTGTGCTGCTGTTCGCCATCCCGTGGTTCGTCCTGAACTACGGGCTGATCCTCTACAACGTGGCGCAGATCAGCTTCCGACAGCAGGAGTGTCCGCCGGAGATGATGGCCCGGATGAACGCCACCGTGCGGTTCCTCATCTGGGGCGTACTCCCGCTCGGCGGAATGGCCGGCGGCGCCCTGGGCGACTGGGCGGGCGTCCGCACAGGGCTGGCCGTCGCCGCCGCCGGGATGCTGCTCTCGGCTCTGTGGGTCCTGGCCTCGCCCCTGCGCACTATGCGGGAACTCCCGGCCGTCCCCGCGACCACGTGATCCGCTCCTCCGCACACGGCCGCCTCGCTCCGAGGTAGGCAGAAAGGTCAGGACAGTGGACCTGATGAACCCACCCCACACGGGGACGGATCTTTGGAGCTCTCTTCCGCACGCATGGCGGCGAGCGGCACTTGAGCTGGCCGTCGGGCACGTGGCCGATGTCTTCGACGGCGTCGCCGGCGCCGCCGGACCATGGTGGCCGGCCCGGCCGGTCGTACTGCGCCAAGCATTCCACCAAGAACTCGGAGAGCTTGCGGATCGGCTCGGCGAGCTCATCCTGCGCACATGCATGCGACGGGCACGCACCGCAGGCGAGCTGCAGCACGCACTCGGGCTACCCGACCGCGAAGTGCCGATGCTCAGGCGGGACGAACCCCTCGGTGAGCACCTGCTCGCCGCCTCGCGCCCCGACGTGGTGCTGGCCTCGGGAACACCCAAGTTCCTGGAGGTCAACATCGAAGGCGCGGTGGGCGGCACAGCACAGGCGGACCTGGTCTCTCGCAGGTTCTTGGACCTGTACCAGCAAGAACTGCCCACCCAAGGATTCACCGCGCCCCCATCCGCAGTTGACGCGCGGTTCGCGCAGATCCGGGCGCAGTTCGACCATGACCCGACGGTCGCCATCCCGCTGTACCAATACGGCATCCTGGCCGGGGCGACGACCGAGGACGAGCGGATCGAGCGGCACCGGCCCGTGATCGAGAGCGCCCGGCGGCAGGGAGTCACCGCATTTCCCTGCCCATGGCGCGATCTACAGAACGACGGCGAATACCGCCTCTTCGCCAAAGACCGGCACGTCGACGCCGTACTGCGGCTGTTCGTCACCAGCTCCGAACCGCCATGCGAGGGGCTCACCGCCGTGATCGAATCCGCACGTCGAGGCACGGTGCACCTGCACACCTCCGAAGCGACCTGGCTACTGAGCAACAAAACCGTCCTGGCCTGGCTGTGGGACGACATCGACGCACTGCCACCCACCGACCAGCAGTTCGTGCGCGAGCACGTGCCGTTCACCGTCATAGCATCACCCGAGCACGAGCAGATCGTCACTGAGGCCACCGCCGACCCGTCCCGGTGGGTACTCAAGCCCGCGCACGGCCACGGCGGAGCCGGGGTCCTGCTCGGACACACACAGCCGGCCGAGACCTGGCGCGCGGCGCTGAAGGCGGCGGCAGACACCAAAGACCACGTCCTGCAAAAGCTGGTGCAGGCCGACCAGCTGGAGATGACCTTCCTGGATGACCGGACCGGCCAGCTGTACACCCAGCCGGTGCCCTTCGTCCTGGGACCCTTCATGTTCGACCGCAAGATCTCAAACGTCTTCGTCCGGCACGGCTCGCCGGGCGGCGGACTGATCGTGAACGCCCAGCAGGGGGCGGCGGTCAACAGCGTCCTGCTCACCCCCTCATGAGCGAGGTCGTTGTGCCGTCCGGCTATCGTCTTGCCGTGACCACGCACACGGCAGTTCCCATCTCCGTCGACGCGATGCTCGACGACCTCAGGACCCTCGTCGAGATCGAATCGCCTTCTGGCGATCCCACCGCCCTGGCCGTATCGGCCAAGGCAGTTGCCGGAATCCTGGAAACCCGGCTCGGTGGCCGGGCCGTCCTCGTCGAGGGCGAGGCAGGACCGCACGTGCATTGGTCGCGCGGGGGCGAGCCTAAGGTGCTGATCCTCGGACACCACGACACGGTATTCCCGCTCGGCACTTTGGCACGGCGCCCGTTCCTGGTCGAAGACGGGCGGGTGACCGGTCCGGGAGTCTTCGACATGCTGGGCGGCTTGGTGCAGGCGATCCACGGGCTCGCCGCACTCGAGGACCTGACCGGCGTTGAGGTCTTGGTGACGTGCGACGAGGAGAACGGCTCACACACCTCACGGAACCTCATCGAGGAACGCGCGCGGGCGTGTGGCGCGGCGCTGGTGTTCGAGGGTGCGGCCGAAGGCGGTGGGCTGAAGACCGGCCGCAAGGGATGCGGCACCTTCGAAGTGCTGATCACCGGCCGGGCCTCGCACGCCGGCCTCGAACCCGAAGCCGGCGTGAACGCCCTGGTCGAAGCCTCTCACCAAGTACTTCGCATCGAGGCGATGAGCCGGCCGGAAGTAGGTACCACCGTCACCCCGACCATCGCCTCTGCCGGTACGCAGAGCAACGTCGTCCCGGCCGAAGCGTCGGTGGTCGTGGATGTGCGCGTCGAGACCGCAGACGAGAAGGAACGCATCGAAGCGGCCTTCGCGGCACTGACGCCGCACCTCGAGGAAGCCGTGATCGAGGTGCGCGGCGGCGTGGGCCGCCCGCCTATGCCGGAGACCGCAGCGACTGAGCTCTTCGCGATCGCCAGCCGACTGTTGCCCGGCATCGCGGCCGTGGCCGTGGGCGGCGGCAGCGACGGCAACTTCACGGCAGCGCTGGGGGTACCGACCCTCGACGGCCTCGGAGCCGTCGGTGGCGGTGCCCATGCCGACCACGAGTACCTGCTGGTCGAGAACATGGCCGAACGCGCGAACCTGGTAACCGGCTTGGTGCTGGCGATCCGCACCGCCTGAGCCGCGTGGTCCTCACCGGATCCGTCACGTCAGCGTGGGTGTCTGTGCCAATCGAGGGTGACCAGATCAGTGCCCGCTACGGCCGTGTCGGCCTCCTGTGCATCGGCCTATGCCGAGCCTGCGACGCGAACGCCGCCCAGCCCTCCTTGCGTGACAGCGTCAACGCGTCCAGGCGGTGGGAGTCTCCCGGCGTCCAGGTGCCGTTGGCGTTCACGCGCCCTCCAGGGCGTCGGTGTAGAAATCACTGTCGTCTTCCAGCTCCACAAGCTCGGCGTCGTCAGCCACGTCGTCGTCGCCCGTCTCCTGCGCGGCCTCCGATGCGAGCTGCGGCTGGGCCGCGTCCGGCAGCCCCATCAGGCGCCTCACGCTCGGCAGCGTGGCGACGCCCTCCTCGGGCCGCATCGCTCGCTCGGTGACGTCGATGCGGACATGGCGAGCCGCCTGCACATGATGGCATCCCGGACGATTTCCAAGCACACGACCGGTGAACCGAACCATCTCGTACCGGTTCCGCAGACCTGGCAGCGCGCGGCGTCCATCGGCGTTCCCGTCCTGGCGATCAACGGCGCCCTCGACGTGAGTGACCACATCGCGATGGCCGAGCGTCTGACACGCCTGGTCCCCAACGGCCGCGCCGTATCCGTTAAGGACACCGCGCACTTCCCCAACATGGAGGACCCGGCCAGGTCCAACGCCCTCCTGGCCGCATTCCTCGAAACCCTTCCGGATTAGACCAGGCGCCGCGCATGACGTGGCAGGCGCGGCGCCTGGCCGCCGACTTCGCTCGAAGCACGCCGGGACGACATCCAGACCGTGCTCGGCTTCATAGCGCCAGCCGCCGCAGCCTGGGTTGCCGACACCTCCCGCATCGACGAGGTCCTCGCCCGCTCGACATCGTCCAGCTCGGTGGCGCGGAGGAAGTCGGCGACCTTGCCCGGCATGTCGAGGGTGACCGGCAGCTCCGGCGCCGGAGAGTCCTCCTCGATGGCGGTGCGGTCGGGCAGGAGGTCGGCGACGGCGGTACGGATCGCGCCGCGGCTGACGCCGTGCTCGCGGGCGAGGGCGGCGATCGAGCGGCCCCCCACGTACGCGGTGCGTACGTCGGCGGTCTTGTCGGCCGGGACCGCGGGGCGGCGTCCGCCCTTGCTGCCCTTGGCCTCGGCGGCCCGCAGTCCGTCGTGGTGAGCTCGCGCTGGAGGTCGGGTGCGCAATAGTCCCCGAGTTCCGCGTTCGTCCTCCGGATCCTGGCACCACTGAGAGTGCCAGGACCTGGGCCTGTTACCTCGTCCGGGTGACCGAAGTCCGTTCTGACCCAATCTCGCCCGTAGTGCGCGACCCTCATCCCTGTCGGGATTCCTTCAGTCTGGGTGAAGTCGTGGAGGCGTGGGTTGGCTCTGGCCGTAGTACGCGATCTGCGCGAGTACCGGGCGCCGGTGAGCGAGGAGGAGCTCGCCGAGTTCGAGACCGATGTGCTGGCGGGGTTCGTACTCGCGCGAGCCTCGGCCGGTCTGGTCGACAGCACGATCCGCAACGACACCAACCATCTGGAGCTGATCCGGGACTGGTTCGGCCGTCCGCTGTGGGAGATGGAGCCGGCCGACGCCGACGTCTATTTCGGCAAGGTGCTCCGCGACGCCAAGCCCTCGACGCGGACCGGTCGGGCGGGCGCACTGGCGGTGTACTTCCAGTTCCTTGAGCTGCGGCACAAGGTCGAGCTGCACAACCTCACCGGCTGGGTGGTCGAGTGCCCGCTGGATGAGATGAACCGGCCGCGGGCCTCGGTGGAACCGCAGCTGCGGATCCCGCCCAGCGAAGCGGAGATCGAGGAGCTGTTCGCCGGGTGGCGCGAGGAGCTGGTGACCTGCCGCAAATTCGGCCCGGCCGCCCGTAATTACGCGGTGGCCCGGCTGGCGGCCGACGTGGGGCTGCGGATCAACGAAGCACGGATGCTCGACCTGGACGACGTCCGCTGGGAGCTGGGCCGCTTCGGCAAGCTCAACGTCCGACACGGCAAGGGATCCCGAAGGCGTGGACCGAAGCCACGGCTGGTGCCGCTGATCAACGGCGCCGACCGCAACCTGCGATGGTTCATCGAGGACGTGTGGGGTCACTTCGACGCCGACCACACCCGGCCCGGTGCCCCGCTGTTCCCCTCCGAGCGCAAGAACCGGGACGGTTCCTGCTCGCGGGCGACCGCCGACGTCTTCCGCCGGTCGCTGGCCGATGCCGCCGCCCAGCACCTGCCCACCTGGGCCGGGAAGCTCACTCCGCACGTGCTGCGACATTTTTGTGCCTCCCAGCTCTACCTCGCCGGCATGACCTTGTTCGCCATCCAGGAGCTACTCGGGCATACCTGGACCGGGACCACGGCCCGGTATATCCACGTCCATGGCACCCATGTCGAAGACGCCTGGGTCGCCGGACAGCAGCGCGCCACCGACCGATGGAAAGGACTGGCCCAGTGAAGTGGAACCTTCGCCTGGCGGCCGCCAACCGCGGCATCTGGAAGGCCAGCGAACTCCAGCGGATGCTCGCCGAACGCGGCGTGGTGATCAGCGCGGGGAAGATGTCGGGCCTGTGGTCCGGCCAGCCGAACACCGTCAAGCTCGACGAGCTGGACGTCATCTGCGCCGTGCTCGCCTGCGGCGTCGAGGAACTACTCCTGCCCGAGCCGGAGCGAGTGCCGGAGCCGACGCCGGCGACCGACTCACCGGCCACTGCGGTGGGCCAGCCACGCGGCGTCGCCCCGCGTCCTCGCACCGGCCGGTCCCTACCGCCACGATGACCTGCATGCACTGCGGCAAACCGCTGCCCGAAGGATCGCGACGGGACCGGGCGTACTGCGACAACAAGTGCCGGGGCCTGGGCTCCTACTACCGGCGCAAGGCGGGCGTCGCACCCCCACCACGCTGGCAGCACCCCGCCCTCACCTCGGACAACCCTGTGCTGCGGTCGGCCGCAGCCCACGCCAAGCAGCTCGGCGAGGCCAACGGATGGTCGCCGTCACTCGTGCGGTGCGCGATGGACGGCCTGACGGCGGTGCTGGCCGACCGCCCGCCAGGCAAGCCCGTGAAGCTCACCGAAGTCCGTGCGCGAATACCGCGACACGCTTCCAGTTTTCGGGTCGCCGAAGTCCTCGCCGACCTGGACCTTCTGGAAGATGACAGCGCCTCGTCGATCCGCTCGTGGATCGACGACCGCACCAGCGAACTGCCCGCCGGGTTCGCCAGCGACGTCCGCGCCTGGCTGCTGGTCCTCCTCGACGGTGACAGCCGTGCCAAGCCCCGGTCCCGCACCTGTCTCTACGTCTACTTCGGCTGCGTTCGCCCCCTGCTGGAGAACTGGGCGACGACCCGTGGGCACCTGCGCGAGATCACCGGCGCCGACGTCACGGCCGCGCTGTCACCCCTGCGCGGATGGCAGCGGCGCAACGCCATCGCGGCACTGCGCTCACTGTTTCGCTTCGCCAAGAAGCGCGGCTTGGTCTTCGCTAACCCCACCACCCGCCTCAAGGCGGAAGACATCCCGCGCAGCCTGCTGCCGATGACCGACGCCGAAGTGCTCGCCGTCCAACGGGTCGCCGTCACCCCGGCGCACCGGCTGATCGTCGCCCTGGCCGCTGTCCACGCCGCCCGCGCCACGGCCATTCGCCACCTCACCTTGGACGACCTCGACCTGCCCAACCGCCGGATCACCATCGCCAGGCACACCCAACGACTCGGTGAACTGCCCCACCAGACCCTGTTGGCCTGGCTCGCCCAGCGCCGCACCGCCTGGCCGAAGACCCCTAACCGGCACGTATTGATCAACACGAAGACCGCCCTGGGAACCGGACCCGTCAGCGCCGAATACCTCAAGCGGCACCTGCTGCACCAAGGCGTCTACCTCGAACGCATCCGCGGCGACCGGGTACTGCACGAGGCACTGACCGCCGGCGCCGACCCGCTCCATCTCGCCCTGGTCTTCAACCTGTCCCACACCGCCGCGAGCCGCTACGCAGCTATCGCCCAGAAGCTGCTCGACGACCAGTCTGGTGGCGCTCTTTGATCTTGGCTCTGACCCCTTCTCGGATCAGTCGGATGCCTGTAGCTCTGCGCGTCCCAGCATGTCAACGAGGGAAGTGCCCGCTCGTGCTGCTGCGATTCGGCGGGCGCGCAGCTGAGCTCGGGTGCGGGGACGGAACTTGGGTTCCTTGCCGCAGCCGCACGGTTCTCGGCCCTCGTAACGCAGTCCGGCTTTGAGAACCGCGGCCACGACGGTCCACGCCTTGGTGCCGCGACGCCGCGGTGCCGCGAAGTCGTGGCCGGCACAAACCATTGGCTCTGAGCATCGAGGGCATGGGTGCTCGCCGGGACCGGGATGCCGCTTGAACGCTACGCGGCAGAGCACGCACGCGTAATGCAGCTTGTAGGGCTTCTCGGCGTAGTAGCACACAAGGTGAACGTACCCGGCAGCGCGGCGGCTGGCGAGATGATTTTCATGGCCCAGGTCATGACTGCGTGCGGATCCCGTTTCGGAGATCGGCATCAGACGAGCAGACCGCCGAGAGCGAATAGGTATCCTGCCGATTGAGGGGCGACGAACCCACCGCACTTTCGAGCCTGCCTGCTGAAGACGCCATGGGTTCCCGGTGAAAGCTCCTCAGTCACGCTGAACTCACGGCCGTCGTGCTGGTAAGAACGCTGTCACCAGCCGCAAACGGCGGTGATCTTGCGAGAGTGTCACCCGTGTGGGTGAGTCCGGGGTCGTACAGCTGCACCCCGAATCGGTTCCAGCGGCGGCCGTTGGGGGGCTCTCGGTCGGGTCAGTTGCCGTACTCGTACGCGTCGGGGATCAGGTCCATGGACCTGGTGCGCAATTCGTATGGGGCCCGCAGCCAGGCGGCGGCCCGCTCGGGGCCGACGTCGGTCAGTCCGAAGTGGTCGCAGGCGACGGCCAGCACGTCCTGGACGTCGACAACCTCGCGGTCCTGGTGCTGCAGGTGCGCCGTGGAGCCACACGTCCGGCTCTGCCAAGTCGACCGGCGAGACGTCGTCGCAGACCAGCCAGTCCACGATCTACCGGCTGGACCCGTCGGACGTGAACTGAGGCAGACGTCCACACAGCGCGCCAGGGGCCAAGAGTGCACTGGCGCGCTTGCGCTCCCCCTCAGTCCGCCCTTTCGCCCGTGGCCGCGTCCAACGACTCCGTCATCGGTTCGCAGCCGTCTCCGTCCGCGTCGGGTGTGCGCCGGGTGTCGGTGACGACCACCGACCACACCGCGCGCCACGGACCCGTATGGCCCATGGTCCGCTCGGTGGTGAGCGGACCGACCTCAATCCGCAGCCCGGCCGTGGCGGCACGGATCTTCCTCCGCTCCTCGCGGACGATCTCCTCGGCCTGCCGTGCCGAGATCAGCTTGGCGGGGAGGGGCACATGCGTGGGGCCGAGGTCGACCTGCATCCCGTACACGCGTCCGGCGGGGTTGATCCGTACGTCGAGGCTGCGGGGCATCTCCGCGCCCCGCTCCTTGAACCGCCAGGAGGTCACCCAGCCGGAGCCGGCGCTGTCGTGGACCGCTCGGGTGGCGTGCCAGGACGCCGACTCGGCCCAGGGGTAGTGGGCGCGCATGTAGGTGCGGGCGATGCGGTAGGCGTCGGCGGTGCCGTGGGGCGTGCCGGCGCCCGGCACCATGTAACCGACCTTCTCCATGCTTCCCATACCCGCGGTGTTCCCGAAGTCCACGTTCAGCCGGCGTCCTCCGGGCCACATCAGCTCCGCGGGGAACCCGCCCGCGAACTGGATGTGCATCCAGCCGTTGTAGCCGTCGAGGCCGGGGCTGATCCTGACGGCGCCGACCCGGTAGCGGTCGCCGAATGCCTGGTGTACGGCCCGCTCGGCGGCCACGCGCTCGTCACCGCGGGCGTCCCGCACGCTGGAGCCGTCCATGTGGTTCAGGGTGACGGCGGTCCGGCAGACGACCGCCCCGAGCACGGCGAGGACGGCGGTCACGGCCGCGGTGGGCGCGGCCCAGGCCCGCCAGGCGACGCGCCCGCGCAGCAGCACGAGCCCCGCGGCCACGCCCAGCGCACCGCCGCCGGCGTTCATCTCCACGTCGGCGCTGTCGCAGATGCCGCTCACGAACGGGGCCAGTGCCTGGGTGAGTTCGATGAGGACCGGCAGTGCCAGGACGCCGGCCAGCGCGGGCAGCGGTCGGCGCAGGGCGAGCACGCCGAAGAGGCCGAGCGGCACGAACATCGCCAGGTTCCACAGGCCCTGCGTGGTGTACAGCGGCTCGGTGAGGTCGTGGTTGACCACGCACTCGGCACGTCCGGTCGTGCCGCCGCGCAGCGCCAGCGTGACCCCGAGGACTCCGGTGAGACAGAACACCAGAGGCGCCCACCAGCCCGCGTGGGCGATACGGCGCCGGCGCGCCACGTCCCACGCGAGGAGCCCCAGGACGGCGGCCACGGCTGTGAGCTCGGCTAGGAACCATATGTCGTCCCCGAAGACGGCGTTGAACACGTGCTTGCCCACCCCCGATGTCATGTCCGACGGCCTGGTCAGAGCCTCGAACACCTGATCATTTCTGAGCCTGGAAGCCTAACCGAGATGCGTCGGCGCGAACCTCCGCAGCAGTGCCGGGAGGACGACTGTCAGCTCCCGGAGGCGGCTGCACGGATGACCGGAGTCGGCTGCACGCGCTGACGGCGGGTTCCGTCTCCAGCCCCGCCCCTGCTCGGAGGATGGCCGATTCTCCGGGGAGCTCTACGAGGCGCGGTGGCCAAACTCAGCCAGCACCCGTCGGGTCTGCTTCTGTTGGTGTGCCACGGCCTACGGTCAACGCCCAACGCACGACTGGGGACGCCTCGACGGACACGTCTCCACTGCGCTCCACCCCTGACAGCGCCAGCTCGTTGGAGACAGTGCTGACCTGGTCAGCACCACACTCCAGAGGGAAGGAGACGTGCACGGGCCGCACCGTCACCGTGATCTCCCCTCGCCCTGGCAGCCCGCCGCGATGGTGAGGGCGTCACCTTTCTTGCCCTTGCTGTAGGGGAAGCTGGCGTTCCCTGTGGTCACCTTCTGGCGGCCGGCGAGTGATGCCCCAGGGTCCAACTCCGGCGGCTTCAACAGGGAAGGCTGCGTGGTGCTGAGCACGCTGCCGTTCGCTGCCGGGCCCGGCGTCGCGGAGTCGTGGGGCCGCGTGGGCCGACTGGCGTCCGAATGATCCGTCGTGCACGCGGCGACGGACAGAAGTACAGCAGCACACCCGATGCTCACTACCGCACGGGTTCGGCAAGACATATCAGCTCTCCGAGACAGCCCAGCCGACGCGATGCGGCGTGTGGATGATGACCCTGCGCTTGCTGTCCGGCCAACAGCTGTCGAGATCATGTCAGCGCCCCTGGCGAACCACCAGCCTTCACGTCCTTTCTGAGCAAAACCTGAGCTAGTACTCCAGCAGTACTTCGTGGCTTGGCCTGGGGAAATGTCGAGCGGTGGGAGTGTAGCGGGCAGGCTGCTGTCACGGACGGGTTCTGCCCGCTCGTCCCTCGAAGGAGTGGCCACGACGGCGGTAGTGGCATCGGCGGGCGACCGCTTGGCGGCGTCGGCGCCAGCGCGACCAGCTCAACGCGTGGGTGCGGGCGCGGGGATGCCGGGGTGCGTGAGCTGCCAGGAGTCGCCGCACTTCTGCCACAGTGAGCGCGATGACCTCGGCGTCCTCACTGGTGGATCCCCTTTTTCGGCTGCTTGCGCGCTCATCGCGGCGAGGAAGGCGTGGGCGAGCATGGCCAGGGTGATGTGCCGGTACCAGCCGACGTAGCGGCGGACCTCGTACTCGTCCAGGCCGCACTCGTTCTTCGCCGCCTGGAAACACTCCTCGATCGCCCACCGGAAACCGGCCACCCGCACCAGCTCGTCCACGCCGACATCCAGCGGCGCGTAGCCGAGGTAGTAGGCGATCTCGTCCGGCCGGCTCAGGCTGCGCCGTGCCAGCGCCCACCGCCGCCGGATCAGCACACCGTTGTGGTGGTCGTACTCGGTAACCGGGCGCAGCTGCACGGCCGCCCAGTCGTACTCGCGCTGCCCCTTTGCGCCCGTGCCGCAGGAACGGCGCTCCCACGCCTGGTCGGGGGCCTGCTCGAAAACCATGTCAATGCGCGGGCCGGCCAGGGAGAACTGGGACTTCGGGACGGCCAGGACGTAGCCGACGCCGGACGTTTCCAGCATCCGGCGGAAGCGGTTGTCCTGCCCGTAGGCGGCGTCCGCTGTCACCCAGGCTATCGGCAACGGCGAGGCCAGAGCTCTTTGGACGATCGCTGCGGCGAGGGTGTTCTTGGTGGCGAACTCCCGCTCGTCGGGGACCTTGGCGGCGCGGCAGCGGTCACGGTCATCCGCCCAGGACTTGGGCAGGTAGAGCTCACGGTCGGCCAGGGCCCTGGCCAGCCGCGCTGGCGTAGGCGGCGAAGACACCGATCTGACAGTTCTCGGTGCGGCCGGCGGTGCCGGAGTACTGCCTTTGGACTCCGGCGGAGGTGGTGCCCTTCTTCAGGAAGCCGGTGTCGTCGATGATCAGTACCCCGTCGGGGCGGCCGAGTTGTTCGGCGATGTAGGTCTGCAGGTCATCGCGGATATCGTCGGGGTTCCAGCGGGCGCGGGAGAGCAGGTGCTGCAGGCCGTCGGGGGTGGCGTGGCCAGCGTGTTCGGCCAGTTGCCAACTGTTCTTGCGGGCCACCGGAGCGAGCAGCGCACGCACGTAGTCCCGCATCCGGCAGCGTGGTTCGACACGGCCGAAGCGGTGCCCGATGGTGGCGAAGAGGTGGTCCAGGTCGCGGTCCCAGGTCTCGGCTGCCTGTTCGGTGATCACGGTCTGAGGCTTCCCCGAACCCGGACACTACCGCCGTCGTGGCCACTCCTTCGAGGGACGAGCGGGCAGAACCCGTCCGTGACAGCAGCCTGCCCGCTACACTCCCACCGCTCGACATTCCCCCAAGTCAAGCCACGAAGTACTGCTGGAGTACTAGGTGTATTGCCCTGTGAGGTTGGGGACGCGGCTGGCGGGTGGTTGGCCCTTGAGCGCGGTGTGTCCGCGGTGGTGATTGTAGGTGTGCAGCCAGGCGGGGTAGGCGTCGCGTCGCTCACCTTCGCTCCGGTAGGGCTGCGCGTAGGCCCACTCGTCGAGGAGGGTGCGGTTGAACCTCTCCACCTTCCCGTTGGTCTGGGGCCGGTAGGGGCGGGTCTGCTTGTGTGAAATCCCCATCTCTGTAAGGCAGTTGCGCCAGAGGTGGGATCTGTAGCACGAGCCGTTGTCGGTCAGGACGCGTTCGACAGTGATCCCGGCCTGGGCGAAGAACGCGTGGGCCCGGCTCCAGAAAGCAGTCGCGGTTTCCTTCTTCTCGTCGGCGAGGATCTCGCTGTAGGCGAGGCGGGAGTGGTCGTCGACGGCGTTGTGGAGGTAGCTGTATCCGACGCCGGACCGGGTTTTGCGGCCGGCCTGGCGTCCGAGGGTCTTGTGGCCGCCGCCGTCGGGGATGTTGCCGAGCTTCTTGATGTCGACGTGCACCAGCTCGCCGGGGCGTTCGCGTTCGTAGCGGCGTATGACGCGGCCGGTGGCGCGGTCCAGATGGTTCAGGCGGGCCAGGCGGTAGCGGGTCAGGACCCGGTGGACGGTCGCCGGGTTCAGACCCAGCAGGTAGGCGATGCGGGCAGGTCCTCAACGGCGGAGCACGCGGACCTTGATGATCCGCCGCTCGGTGCGGGTCGGGGTCCGTCGCGGACTGTGGTGCGGGCGCGAGGACCGGTCGGTCATGCCTGCCTCGCCCAGCTCGCGGTAGCGGCCGGCCCACCGCTGAGCCGTCGTGGGCGAGACCTGGAAACGTTCGGCAGCCCGGCGCAGGGTCCAGCCATCGTCCACGACGCAGCGGGCCAGACGCAGCCGTCCGGTCTCGGTCAGGGGTGCATTACGGTGGGGCACGAGGGCCTTTCTGTTACTGGTGCAGATGTCGCAATCCACACCAGGCCAGAAGGCCCTCACCCATTTCAAGATCTCTCAGCCGAGACCTGCGTCACCAACCTCCGTGGACAGAACAACTAGGTTGCACAGCGACCGGCGTCTTGGTGTTGACCCGTGCAGTGGGCTACTCGCCACGGATTGCCGTCCGCGGGGACGGTCGTCACACGCACCATCGGCTGCCGGAGGACGAGCCCCCTATTTTTGTCATCAATGGACTTGACCTGGAGCGCGCTCCAGATCCGAGGATCGTGGACATGGACACCAACAGCAGCGACTCCCAGTTGATCCTCGGCACGATGGACTTCGGCACCCGCGTCGGCCCGGACCAAGCTTTCGCGATCCTCGATGCCTTCGTCGCCGGAGGAGGTGTCTGGCTCGACACCGCGAACTGCTACTCCTTCTGGGCCGATTCGAGCGGTGTAGGAGGCGCCAGCGAGCGCCTCATCGGCGCGTGGCTCCGCGCCCGCCCCGGCGCGCGCGACGCGGTGCGCATCGCCACGAAGGTCCGGCAGAATCCGCTCGTCCCGCATTCCTGGCCGCAGAGCGCCGAGGGACTTTCCGCTCACGCCGTGCGAACCGGCGTCGAGGAGAGCCTGGGACGCCTCGGAGTCGATCACGTCGATCTCCTCTGGGCCCACGCCGAGGACCGCACCGTGCCGCTGGAGGAGACCGTCGGCGCCTTCGGCGAGCTGGTCACGAAGGGAACGGCTCTGCGGATCGGAGCGGCAAACCACGCTGCCTGGCGCGTCGAACGCGCCCGGTCGCTCGCCCGTGAGCGGGGCGTGGAACCGTGGACCGCCCTGCAACTGCGCCACTCACTCGTCCAACCGCGCCCGCTCACTCCTCTCGCGGAAGCCGGCCATCGCCTGCTCGCCAACGAGGACCTGGACCTAGCGCAGTCGCAGGGGCTCTCCGTATGGTCGTATAGCTCTCTGATGTGGGGCTCCTACGTGCGCGACGACAAGCAGCTTCCGCAGACTTATGATCATCGCGGCACAGCCGGAGTGCTCTCCGTCCTGGACGATGTGGCCGACGAGCTGTCGGCCACGAAGAACCAGGTCGTCCTCGCATGGCTGATGCGGCAAGGAATCGACCCTATCGTCGGCGCGAGCCGGGTTGAGCAGATCGAGGAGGCACTCGCCGCACGCCGTGTGCAGCTCGACGACGAGCACCTGGCGCGCTTCGTCGAAGCCCGCTAACAGCGGTAAGGAAAGGCCCCCGTGACCACCCTTCTCACTCCGGCAGCAACAGCCGACCGCACGGGCGTCTCCCTTGACACGCTGCGCTACTACGAGCGCGAGGGACTGATCGGCCCGATCCAGCGCTCGCTCGGTGGACGCAGGCAGTACACCGAGGACGATGTCTTCTGGATCGGCCTGGTCACGTGCTTTCGTGAGGCCGGCCTAGGCATCGCGGACCTGCGCGATTTCGTTGCCATCCTGCGCGCCGACCATTCTGCGCAGGACCGGGTCGCCTTCCTCCGCGAGCGCCGAGCCGCCCTGGAGCAACGCGTCGCGGCGCTGTCCCGGGCCATGGAGGTCCTCGACGACAAGATCACCTACTACAGTTGAGCGCACAGAGCCCGCCCCGTACCCCCTTCTCGGGCAGGCAGGCGGCCCCACGGACGGCGTCTGCCGCCCGAACCCGGTTGCGTGACGCCAACCGCGAGCAACCGCGCCCAGGCGATTGGCAACGGTCCACATCACAACAAGCCTGCCTACG
>NZ_JBVJMV010000066.1:0-29282 GCF_055584025.1 Streptomyces sp. NPDC104309
AGAACCCCTCGACAAGGTTCATCGTCCCAGTTCAGAAGGCACTTTCGCGTTTCCGGCCACCACTTGACTCCGCCCCAACCGAAACGGCGAGGTTAACGATGTTTTGTGTGTCGCTGCGATGGTTAGCGTGGTCCGTGTGCACGCCAGGCAGTAGCGATGGTTGCTTCCAGCGCCGAGTCGTCGGTGCCGGGTGTCTCGGTCAGGGCTGACATGTGGCGCAGGGTGGCCAGTACGTCAGCGGCGTCGGGGTGTTCTGAAGTGAGGAGGTCGACGAGGTCGTCTTCGGACAGGGGCTCGTCGAGTTCGGACAGGTCGTGCAGGATGCCCTGCAGGGCCGGACCGGTGAGGGCGGCTGCTTCCAGAAGCTGGTTGGCACCGGCGGGGGTGGCGAGGGCGTCGTGCAGGGTGCGGCAGATGTCCGCTGCGCTGTGCCTCGTGGCGGCCAGCTCGGCGGCTTGATTGAGCAGCATCGGCCAACCGCCGGTCGTGGCGAAGAGGCGGCGGCGGTCTTCCGGGGCGTTGAAGGCGGTCAGGACATCGGTGGGGGTGACCCAACTGCGAATGCCGTCGGTGGTGGCGCGCTGCAGGGGGACAAGAATGTCCTCTTCCGCGTAGCGGGACAGGACCTCAAGGTGTTCGCGATTCCCGGCGTCAATGAGGGCGATGACGCAGCGGGTTACGCCGGAGGCGGGTTGGCGGGTGATGGCGTCGCGCAGAGCGGTATCGACGCGGTCGGGCTTGAAGTGTCGCATGTCACTGACGATCAGCCGGTGAGGGCTGCGGGCCTTGCCTGCGCTCAGCGCCTGGCGGTATGCGTGGGGTGTGGCCGGTTTGATCAGGGGGGCCAGCTCGCTGGGGGTGCGTTGCTGCTGGTCGGTCAGCGCGGCGGTGACGTCATCGAGGCAGGTGGCGTCGGTGCCAAGCACGATGCGCAGCGCGTTGTTGCGACGTACCAGACCTGCGATCTGCTGTTCCGTCAGGGGACTAATTCGGGCGCCGGGAAGCGGGCGCCGAGCCTGGCTGATGGACAGACGGGTGGAGATGTCGTTGGGGTCGTGAGCGTGGAGTTCTTCCTCGATGGCGTCCTGGGTACCCAAGAGTCGCAGGACGTTGGAGGAGCGCAGGCGCCAGCCGTCACGTTCGGTGGCCAGGATCCCCAGGCCCAGCATCTCTTCCAGCAGGACGCGGAACTCGTCGGCCGTGTGGTGGGTGAAGCTCTCGGGCCACCATTCAGCGCATTGCTGGCGCAGGGCGCGCGTGCTCATGCTGTGTTCGACGCCATGCGTGTGGGCGTTGTGCGCGATGAGCAATGCGATGACCTTGTAGCGGGGGTCGAGGTTGAGGTTGAGGCGCACGGTGTCGCGGATACGACGTCGCAGGTCCGGCGAGCCGACAACGCGTTCGAGGATGTCGTTGTCGATGGTCCAGGGCGGCCCATCGGGCGTGCGGCTGGCCAGTGCTTCGCTGACGAGGGCCTCGCCGGCGACCTGAAGGAGTTTCGGGTGGTAGTTGCAGTAGGCCAGCAGGCGGTGGATGAGGCTGTCGTGCGCGAAGTTGATCCCCAGGACTTCAGCGGGCTCCTGGAGTAGACGGTAGGCAGGGCCAGGGGAGAGGGGGCCGATGCCCAGGGCTTTGCCGAAGTGCGCCTCGGCGAGGGGTTGGTTGGGCAGACCGGCGAAGCGCTGGACCTGGTGCAGACCGGCGAAGACGGGCTTGAAGCGGCGTTCGGTCGCGCTCATCAGGTCCCGCAGGCGGGTGGTCTGAGGGAAGCCGGCGTCGGCTTCGGCGTCGAAGAAGGAGTCGCACTCGTCGAGCAGGAGCAGCAACCGTCGGGTCCGGTCCTGATCGAGCCAGGCCGTGACGGCATCCCGGACACGCCGAAACGCGGTGGAGGCGCGCCGGCCGGGTGCCAGACCGATCCCTGCCCGACCCAGCTCGGTGGAGATCATGTCCCAGATTTCCTCTGTGCCCGAGGCCAGGCTACTGGGCAGCGGTAGGTAGAGCGCGACATGACCTTCGGTGAGGGCGTGGCGGCGACCAGCGGCCCGTAGGAGGGCCGACTTTCCCAGCCTGCGCCCGCCGTACAAGAGACTGACACCGTGCTGGTCAGTGACGGCGGACAGTTCCTCGGCGCGACCGTAGAACATCTCCTCCGGCACGGCTTCGTTGGCGTCGGGGGTGTAGGGATTGATGGCACTGAACGGGGCCAGGATGCGTTCAGTCAAGGTGAACTGGCCACTGCCGCGGGAGGCCAGGTACGCCAGAGCAGCAGCGTCCAGTACCAGAACGGGTTTGGCGGGATGTTCGGCGCAGGCTGCGGCCAGGGCTCTGCGTTGAGCGGGAGATAGGGTGCCGATGAACGCGATCATGACGGGGATGGAGCTGGGATCTTGCTGGACCCAGGCGAGGAGCTTGGCAGCGTCGGTGACCTCGGACGTCATCAGTAGTCGCAGTCGGCCGTCCGCTTGCGTACCGAAAGCCGGCAGGCGAACCTTGCCGATCAGTGTCACGTCGCGAAGATCGACCCACCGGCGCAGGTTTGAGGCGACCGGCAGGCCGGGATCGGCCTCGCGCTCATATTCGATACCGGCCAGACGCAGAGCCGGGCTCAGTACGTAGGTGTTGGTGCGGACCTGGGCCCATCGGGTGGCAACGTGGTGCCAGGCAGTGAGTGCGGCCACGGCGATTTTGCGATCACCGGGGGACAGGGGGCCGAAGTCCAAGGGGCCCAGGCTGGTGCCGTTCTCGGCCGCGGTGATCACCGCGGGGGTGATGCCATCGGCCAGGGCTTGTGGGACCGCAGGGAAAAAGGCATCGAAGTCGGCCAGCGTGGTGTGCTGTGCACGTGGCGGCGTGTTCCCCTCGCGGGCCGCCAGCAAGTACTCTTCGGCCGTCGCAAGGTCACCCTCGACGATCAGCTGTCTTACAGCGTCGGTCAGTCGGGTGGGCGCGTCAGCCTCGTTGAGCTCCACGGTGGCCCGTTCCTGCAGGGACCGGGCGGCCTCGGCACCCAGAACAGTGAGTTCCTCGCGAATGGCCTCACACTCGCGGCGGACAGCACCGAGAGCATCGCCGGCCAGTGCGCTGTGCGCGGCTTCCATCCGGGCGGTGATCCGGGCGCGCCCGTGCTCGGGCACCCGGCCCAGCCGGGTGGCGGTGTCGATATCGCGCGTCAGTTCGCCGTGCAGGGTTTTGATCGCGCTGCCGCTATGGGCACGCCGGGTGTGCAACGTGGCACGCAGTTCGTCTGTCAGCGTTGGGGAAGTAGTGTCCGCTTGTTCCAGTGCGTCCAGGGCGATCCGGGCGATGGCGTAGTTCTCCCGGTCGATATTCGCGCGCACCGCCTGGGCCCAGTCGGCGCGGTCGGCGACTGTGACGTCGTCCAGCGTCGGGGTACGGGAAGGGACGAGGCGGGAGTTGAGCTCAAGGCCGGGGGCCCGCAGCAGGTCACTGTTCAGGACGGTGGACGGTTCAGGCTCGGTGCCGGTGAGGGTTCCGCCAGCCAAAAGCCGCACCGTTGTCTCAAGGCTCGACAAGCAGCTCCGTGCCGCGGCCGCGGTGAGGGACTTCGGGTCGGTCTCGGTCAGGGCGGTCAGCTCATCGGTCATGCCTTGGCGGTGCGGCTGGACCGCCTCGTGCAGGAACGAAAGAGGGTCGGTTGCACGGGGTTGGACCTGGGCGATGAGCACCAGCCACTGTTGGACTACGTCGAGGGAGTTGGCGGCGTACTGCAGTATTCGCGAGCGGGCAGCGTTCTTGAGTTTGCGGGATGTGCCTCGGGCTGCTTTGTCGTCAGCGTCCAAGAAGGTGGACAGCGCCCCGGGCGCACCCAGGTCCCGCAACTGCTGTCGGGTGCTGGTTGCCAAGTCCCGTCGGTCATCGGCCACTGCATGCAGCAGGGCGCCGATCCTGCCGTCGGGTGCCCACCACTGTTCGGCGAATTGCTTTGCCCGCAGGTTGCTGAGGTTGGGGCTGGTGCGCAGTTCGGCGCGGGCAGTGTCGCAGATGACGGCGAGGTCATCACCAGTATCGGGGCGGGCGGCCAGGACATTGAGAGTGGTTCGTCCAGACAACTGTCCCCGGGCGGACGCGTGAGCAATTGCGGTAGCGACCGCGCTGGTTCCGGGCAAGTCGTGCCACTGCGCAGCGATCTTCAAGGCGAGTTCGCCACTGTCGGGATCTCCTGCGAGCAGACCGGACCGGACGGCGGCGGCCAACACGATCAACTGATCGGCCAAGGAGTCCGGCACACCGTGCTGCAGCTGATCGGTCACCGCCGCACGTAGTTCGTGGGCACAGGCGCCGGTGTCCGAGCGCATGGCCTCGGCCAGGACCAGGGAGCGCAGCGCCGAGGCGGTGGCGAGGCTGCCGAGAGCGTTAGCGGCGTGGTGAGCGAGAGCTAGCTGGCCCCGCGCGGTCAGATCGGCAAGGAGGGGAGAGGCAGCAGGAGCAGGAAGACTGGCAGGCGTATCTGGCTTCGAGACTGCGAGTTCCGCCGTGGTGTGGGCGGCCGCTGGTCGCACTGGTGTGCGCTGCCTGTCGACGGTCACCGTACGGTCCGCCGAAGGAGCCGCTGAGGGCGGTGCTGGCTTGGAAGAACCAGCCGCCAGAGCTCCTGGCTCGACGTCGAACCCGTGACGGGGGACCGGGATCAGCGATGCATCAGTGTCTGAAGACTCCGCACCGTCGCTGGGCGGGATGCCACCTGGTTTCTGGAGGGGCGGGAGTTCCAAGGAAGCCGATACTTGTGGTGCCGGTTCGTGCGCGCCTCCTGGATCGTCCCCGCCTATCAGGTCGGCGCTGGTGGGAACAGATGGAACGACAGCCTTGCCGCGCAGTATCAAGGTCAACACAGGTGCGATGGCCGGGGGCAGTGTCTGACGCAGTCGCTCGGTCAGTGCGTCGGCACCATCGTCATCGTCCGACTCCACTGCGTACGCCAGCTCCGCGACCGTGGCCAGACATTCAGCCTCCTGAACCTGTTGAGGAGCCCACTTATTGACGGCCAACAACGACTCTGCGGCTGTACGAAGTTGTGCTATCGCTGGGTGTCCCACCGGGCCGCTCGCCGCTGTGACGCGCTGCAGGATCTCCCGTAGTGCGTAATCCTGGTCAGCCGCAGCTCCCAGTGTCTCCAGCGCATCCAGCAGGCCCGGAAGGTCCTGCTCCGGATACGGCCCGGGCTCGTGCAGTGCCAGCGCTACTTCGGTGTGCACCTCATCGACAACCTGCCTTACCTGCGTGACAGGTTGTAGCAGGTCAGGGGGGACCACCCTGCCTGCCGCCAGCAAGGTCGCAGCCTCGGATACGACCTGGGTGGCCGACGCAAAGGCATCACGCAATCGTTCGGCCTGCGTCGTACAGGCTGCTGTGGTACTCAGATCGATGGTGCTGACAGGTTCATCCGGTACCGTGGGTTCCTCTCTATCGACGGGCGGCTCCACCGGCCGAGGAGCTGGTTCGGACGCCGTGCTGTCGATCGGACGGCTTCGATGGGCTTCCTCGAATGCCTGGCAGGCCCGCACAATGGCGTCGGCATCCTCGGCAGGCCACGACGACAGGGGATGGTCGCGCAGCACCAAGTGCAGCAATGGGACCGCAAGGTGTGTGACCCTCCACTGAACCAGACCGGTAAGCAGTAGTACGGTCCGGTCCGGAGCCAGCTCTTCCAATCCGGAAAGGTCTTGGTCAGACCCCTGTTCCAACCAGGTGGACAGTCCGTCCCACATACCGTCGAGCGTGGGCTGGGTGAGCGTGCCGATGGTGTGTGTCTGTTGAGCCCCTTCGCTGCGCCGCAAGGCTCCCAGCGCCTGCCGTACCGCGTGGGTGCTCGGTTGCCCGACCGATGGAGTGCGCAACTCCTGCAGAACCGCGGTGCGGTTCTTACGGCTGAGGCGTTCCAGCATTGAGGAGAGCTGCTCCTCGGTGACCAGTGCCAGCACATCCCCGACGGGGTCAGGCAGTTCTGCGACGGCCTGCTCCAGGGCCAAGTACTGGGTGCGTTGCGGCTCAGCAAGAGTGTGATGCGGGGTACGCGGCGTGCGTCGTGCCACAGGATTCCTTTCAGTAGTTCAGCGCTGCAGATGCTGGTGCCAGGCGGGGGCCTGTCCCTCGCCCCTGCGATGGCCGCGTACGAATGTGTGTCCCTCGGGTAGCTCGGTGTCAGCGTCAGGGCCGTCGACCTCGATACGCCACTGGGCATATCGCGCACGTGCAGCGGGGGTGGCGTTGTGCCCGTCCGGCAGCCTGCGTTCCCAGGGGCGCCGCCAGTGCCGTATTTGCCGCACGGCCGTATCGGCGCCCACGGCGATTCGCTGTGCCTCCCGGGCCTCTTCGGTGTCGGGCCACCAGGTAAACACCTCCGGCAGCACGCCGTCGTGAGCGACGATCGTGCGGGTAAGGAGACCAGCCGCCGCCATGTCCTCGCAGGTGTGGATCACCGTCCACAACAAGGGCGGCGTGACCACATCCGGGCCGAACATTGCCGCACTCAACTGCTGGCCGTCCAACGACCGGGAGCGGGCCGTACCGACCCTTCCATCACGCAACAATGCAGCCACGATCAGTACCTCCAGTGCCGTCACCGGCGGCCGATGCCCCCCACCGGTCGGCCGATGCGTCGGCGACCCGGGACTCAACGGCGGGGGCGGGATATCCAGCAGGCCCCACGCCTCGGCCAGCAGCACCGGGTCGAAGCACCAGGCCAGGAGAGCGTCCCCCACCCGCACGGGATCGGGTAGGAGCGTCGTGGTGACTATCAATTGCCGGCCGGAGCGCGCAGCAGCCACAGTGACTTTGATGCCGGGGTAGAAGGAATCCGGCCAGTTCACGGATACCAGCCCGCCGGGCCCTCGTTGCGTATGCTGCCGGGCTAGATCACGATCCAACAGCTGGCCGCTGTGGTGTACCTCCAGCGTCAAAGGCCCCTTGCCTAACAGCGACGGCACCGCATCCGGCAGCGGCAGTCGCCCGGCCGACAGGTCCGCCTCTGATAGAGCCACCGAAACCACCAGCAGCGCTTCGTCCAGATGCTCCACATGCACCACAGAGTCGGTCTGCCTAGGGCTGGCGCTGCCCGTGCGTTTGGCAGCGCCAGGTAGGAGATGCTCCAGATGCCCCAAGCCAGCTGGCGTCAACGGGTCGCAGTCCGCCAACACCGCGTCAACCGGCAGCGTTTGAGCCCGCCAGATGCCGCCCTGCTGCCAACTGTCATCGATCCGCAAGTCCACGTTGCGGCGCAGATCGCCTGCGGTGGCCTGGTAGGCCAGCGCAAGGTTGGCATCAACCACTGCCGAGGCCGCCGCGGTGAGCTCCAACGCGTGCTCATCACCCACCTCGCGTTCCCAACCAGCCAGCACCGGCCATACCGCGGTGTAGCGTGGCGAACCTCCCGGGGCCGGTCGTGTGAACCGATCCACCATCTCTGCTGCCACCGGGCCGGACGCGAACTGCTGATGCCGGTCAACAGGCTGTGCATACAGGTCCCATACAGCCAACCCCGGAGCCTGGCGCAACAACTCCTCCAAGGTTCTGAAGCACTCCTGCAGAGCACGCTCCGCCGCCACGGTGTCCGCAGAGTCCTGGAGTAACGGGCCCAGGTCTCCCGCCGCCAGCAACCGCTGTCCCGGGCCCATGAGAAACTGCCGGTACAGCCCGCTGTGGTCCCGCCCGGACATAAGACCGCTCGTGTCGGCAGTCCCCACCAAGTGGCCCCACCGGTTCACTACCCCAGCAGGGGACCTACGCATTCGGGCAAGTTCCTTGTGCTCAACGGACGTCAACGCTCCAAGAGCGTCCCAGTCAATTACCGCACGCGCGAGCGCGACCTCCGGCCCACCCGAAAACGGTGCTCCCGACAGTGCGCCCGGAGTCCATCCGTCCTCCTCGACGTCGGGCGAGGCACCGAACGACGCACAGACCTCTCCCCACAATGAGTGCGCTCCACGCTCTATTCGCACAAAGGAACCCACCGGCGGCAGCGGATTCCGGATATCGGAGCCCAGGAGAGTGAACGCCTCCGGGTCAAGGGTGCCTGTGCTGTAGGCGCCGGCATCAAGGTCATATCCGAAGTACACGGCGTTGAACGCGGTGCACACGTGTAAAGGCCCACGCCGCACCCGCGCCACGTCTTCGAGGAAGGCGACCAACTCCTCCTTCACCTCACCCGGCATCGCGTCGCAGCCCAGAGTCAGCTCATGGAAGGACAACGGCGCACCCCTCGCTGGCAGCCCCATATCCGGTGGCTCCGTATCCGGCCCGCGGTCGTGACCCAGCGACGACCACGGATCGCACTACAGGTGATTGGCAACATCACGTCCCCCGCGCTTTCTTCTGCCCCGTACTGATTTTTAGCGCACTACTCGGACATCCACCCCCCACTTGGTGCTCTTTCCTGCAAAATGTGGCCGCACTGCCCACCTGTGGGATGTCTCTCTGATCAGGCGGGAGTGTCTTGTTTTTGGCTCTGTCCCGTAGTCGGTGGTGACGGTGGGTGACTGTCAGGCGAGCAGGATGCGGTGGCGGAGGAGGTCGAATCCCGCGCGTCCATGCATCTGTCTCATGATCCGTTTGGTGCGGGTGTTGACGCCCTCGGTGCGGCCGTTGTGGTAGGGCAGGGTGAGGCCGGCGTTGACGGCGAGCCGGTCAATTTCGAGGCCGTTGGTGAAGCTGTGCAGGTGGGGCAGCGCTGCGGCGCGAGCGGTCGTGATCCACTCGGTGAGCTTCAGGTCGTTTCCCTCGGCTGGTTTCAGCAGGGTCGCGAAGACGTGTATGAGATCGGCAAGCTGGGTCATCTCCGGGCAAGCCGCGGTGATCTTCTCCAGCAGTGCCATTTCCTTCAGCCGCAGGTTTTCGGGGTTGGTAAGGAGAAGGCGGCCTGCGTGACGGGGCGTGGTGACGGGTCGGTCGCCTTCGGCGCGGCCTTGGTTGAGGTAGCGGACCAGCAAATTGGCGCTGCCGGTGTAGCCCAGGTCTCGGATCTCGCGCACCAGGTGGGTGACGGGGACGGCGGGGTCGGCTCGGCGTCGCTCGCGAAGGTGGTCGCGGTAGGGGTCGACGAGGGTCGGCCGGTAGGCGGGGGTGAGACGCAGGGCCTGGGGTTCGGGCATGCGGGCGTAGCGTTTGACGGTGTTCAGAGCCAGGCTGAGGCGGCGGGCGCATTCGAGTAGGCCAACGCCCTGGCCGAGGAGATCGTGGATCTTGTTCCAGCGTACGCGGGTGGTCTGCTCGCGTATGCCGCCGGGGCGGGGCGGGTTGATGGTGGCCCAGCAGCCGGCATGCGCGCGGATCTCGAGCAGGACCTTGTCGCAGAGGTTGCGCCAGAGGTGCCAGCGGTCGCTGACCTGCACCGCGTCGGGCAGAGTGCGGCGGATGGCCTCGGCGTAGGTGGCCGATCCGTCCCGGCACACGACCTCGGCACCAGGATGTTCGCGCAGCCACTTCTCCAGGGTGTCCGCGGTGCGGTCGGACAACACGTCGATCCGCTCTCCGGTCTCGGCGTTGGTCAGGATGGTGGCGTAGCGGTGACGTCGCTTGAGCGCGAAGTCATCCACTCCGATTACCCGTGGGACCGCCCGCCGGGGCAGCGGCAGACGCCGCAGATGGTGCAGCGCGGTACTGCGGGAAACGTGCACGGCCAGCAGGATGGCAAGACGGGTCGCCGCCCGGCCGCATAACTCCCGTGCCACCTGAGCGTCGCCGCCATTCGCCACGTCCTCGATGACCAGCGCCGAAAGCCCGGAAAACACTGTCCTGACAGGGGAGTTGACATCCTTCACGAGATCATGATCGTGAACGACTACTCGACTTCACCACCGACTACGAGACAGAGCCAAGAACAAGACACTCCCGCTGATGATGGATCGTTGGCACCCGTCGTGTGCTGTGCGCCTCCTGACCTTGCGTTCGACGGGGTGACTCTCGAGGGCGGTCCGCATAACTGCGACGGGCAAGCTCTCCCCTCGCGAGGTGGTACATAGCAGACGATCCCCGGTTTCCGAAACCGGGGATCGTCCGGAGTATTGGGGGTGTTCGCACTCGGCTGTGCTTGGCAGCGGAGCGGTGGCGGATGCGGCAGGCAGCGTCGTAAACCCCGGACGGGGAGAGCGCTGTTGTCTGCTGCCCTGATGACTGCGGTGCCCTTAGCTGCAATGCGGCGGCGCCTTCGCTGATGTGGAGTTTCCACGCCCCCTGAAGGAGAGTGAGTGATCCTGTCTGATCCGATCAAGAGGCTGCCGCCGAACGCGAAGGGGCAGGTCCGGTACCGATTTGTGGTCGACGTCGGGATCCATCCGGCCACTGGGAAGCGTAAGCAGTTGACGCGTACCTTCGGCACGCTCAGGGAGGTGGAGGCCGAGTACGCGCGTATCACGGTGCGGAGTCACGAAGGGGCGCTGGTGCCATCCCACACGATGACCGTGAACGAGTGGCTCGATCAGTGGCTCGCGAAGAAGGCGGAGGACCTGGAAGAGTCGACGATCTCCACCTACAGGGTGACCCTGGACCGTGTCCGGGGCAGGCTTGGGCACATCCGGCTTCAAGAGCTCACCGAGGACGATGTCGAGGCGTGGATGCTGTGGGCGCTTCGGGAGGGCCGGGTACGCGACACGAAAGCCGGGCCTGGGCTTGGGGTCACCTCGGTGGAGATGTCCCTCACGCGGCTGAAGGAGGCCCTCAACCGGGCCGTGACACGACGTCTGGTCGCGGTGAATGTCGCCCAGGAAGTCACGATCCCCCGGAAGGTGCGCAAGGCCGAGCGCAAGGCCAAGGCAGAGGTGCCACCCTGGAGTGTCGCGGAGGTCCGTGCCTTCGTGCTTGCAGTGAAGGACCACTGGCTGTACGCCCCCTTCCTCCTCTCGCTGATGGGTCTGCGCCCGGCGGAGGTATGCGGCATGCGCTGGGCCGATCTGGATCTGGACCAAGCCACCCTGGCCGTTGCCAACACCCGCACATTGATGGGGAACACGACCGTGGTGGAGAAGGACACGAAGTCGATCGGCGGCGAGCGGAGCCTTCCGCTGCCTGCTCCCGTCAGAGAGGCCCTCAGGAGCTTTGAGGCCGCTCGGACAGCGGAGAGGCTGGCGGCAGGGCGGGCGTACGAGGGCAGCGGGTATGTGCTGGTGGACGTGCTCGGGGCTCCACTCGACGTGCGGCAGTTGCGCGAGCAGGCGTACAAGGTCATGGCCGACAACGCGCTGCGGCGAGTGCGTTTGTACGATGCCCGCGCGAGTTGCTTCACCTACCTGGCGAACCATGGGGTTCCCGACCACCTTCTCGCCCGCTGGGCGGGGCACGCCGACGTCAGGACGACGAAGCGCTGGTACGTGAAACCGGACGTGGAGGACCTCCGCTCGGCAGCGGATGTTTGGAGTGGTCTGACCGTTCCCCCGACCCCTGTCGTGAGAGAAATGTGAGACGTGGGAGCGTGGTCGGGTGAGTGAGACGACTACGAATACCCTGCAATACCGCTTTGACGGGCCAGAAGACCCACCAGTCCTGATTCTGGGCCCTTCCCTTGCGACAACATGGCACAGGTTGTAACGGCCGTCCATCGGCGTCCAGCCATTCCAGCTCGGGCACGAAATCGCAGGTCAGGGCCTTCCGGCTCGGGTGGGTCCGCCCAGTTGGTGACAGCCGTGTGATAGCGGGTGATACGGCGGAGCCCCGTCGGGAACCATCCCGACGGGGCTCCTGCACGGAGCGGGCTACGACGTGGTGCGGCGTCCGGCACGGGAACCGACGTACGCGGGCTCCCCGCTCCGGAGCACCGGGAGCAAGGACGCGGGGCATAACGAGGCCCGGTCGACCCCACGGCACGTCGTTCGCTCCAGCTCGCGGAATTGCTTTGCCTCAGCGAACGGGACTAGTCCCAATACCGGTGATTTAGACGCCATTTCAGTTAGCATGATCTTGCGGCAGCCTGGGGTGATGACTGCTGCGCTTGTCGAACGGTTGGCGCCGGAAGACCTGTGGGAGTTGTTCCAGCGGGTGGTCCCGCCGGCTCCGGAACGCCCGCAGGGTGGTGGACATCGTCGGCGAGGGGACCGGGAGGTGCTGGCGGCGATCATCTTCGTGGCCACCTCGGGCTGCACCTGGAACCAACTGCCGCTGGGTTTCGGGCTGTCGGGCGTAACGGAATTCCGCCGGTTCACCGAATGGAGCGAGGCACGTGTGTGGGCCAAGCAGGCTTTTCCGACGCCGGCGTGGATGGAGAGCCGGGGCGGCCGGCCCGAGGGCTACTGCCACCGCCAGATACTCGACGCGGTCCGCTACCTGGTCGCGACAACAGGATCAAGTGGCGGTCCCTGCCCGCGGACTTCCCGCCCTGGGCCCGCGTCTACGCGTTCTTCCGCCGCTGGCGCGACCACGGCCTGGTGCGGGAACTGCATGATCGGCTTCGTGAGCGTGTCCGTCGGGCGGAGGGCAGAGAAACGGAGCCGACGGCGGCCATCGTGGACTCGCAGTCGTAAGAGCAGCTACAGCAACCAGGACGGAGGCGAGTGCATAGAGGTCTCCGACAACCAGGCCACCGTCATCCCCGTACGGGACAGCAAGACCCCCCTCGGCCCGGTCCTCATGTTCCCCGCCGAAGGCTGGACCACCTTCATCAAGGCCGTACAGAAGGGGCAGTTGAGCAACTGATGCCCTGACGAAGAAGCAGCTACAGCAACTCCGACGGCGGCGCCTGCATCGAGGTCAACGACGACCGCGCCGCCGTCGTCCCCGTACGCGACAGCAAGGTGCCCCACGGCCCGAACCTCTCGTTCGCCGCCGACCGCTGGAGTACCTTCGTCACGGCGGTGAATAACGGCCTCCCGAGCAACCCGTAGGTCACTCGCGCCTCAAGGTCGGAGACCGCACCACCTGTGCCGGGCGGAACGCCGGGACGGCCGCGGGGGCTTCCCGGCGTCGTCCCGCCCGGTCCTTACGCCGGCCTCACAGGGTCCGCAGCACCTCCAGCCGGACGGCCTCGGAAGCCTTGTCCAGATCGGCGCGGCACTGCTGCTCGCTCTCCGCCGCCACGGTGATCAGCGCGTACCGGCTGGACACATGACCGGCCGGGGGCAGTCTGAGTTCCTGGCCCGGCAGCGCGATCGCCACCGCCGAGTCCACCGAGTCGGGCAGCGCGCCCGGTTCGAGGCGCACCTCGCGCGCGATGCAGTCCGCCTCCGGGTACAGGAACCGCACGGCGGCAACCTGATGATGGCGTACCGTCAGATCCGGTCGGCGCCCGCAGGCCACCTGCGCGGCGGTGCGTGCCGCGTCGACGCCGAGGGCGAGCCGTCCGATGTCGGGGATGCGGTCGCCGCCGATGCGGGCGTTGATCTCGACGACCTTCGGGCCGTCGGCGGTGAGCCGCAGCTCGGTATGGGTCCAGCCCGTGGTGAAGCCCACCGCGGTGTGTGCCGCCTGGACCGTCTCCAGCACCTGCGGGTCCGACAGGAGTGGGTCCCGGCCGTCGACGAGATGGCCGGTCTCCTCGAAGTACGGCGGGAATCCGCATTCCTTGCGGGCCACGAACGCCGGTGTCATACGGCCCTCGTGCCAGGCGGCGTCCACACTGATCTCGGGGCCGTCCAGGTACTCCTCCACCAGAACGTCGCCGGGCGCCACCTCCACCGCTCCCGGTGCGGTGGCCGCCCGGGCGAGCCGGAAGGCACGGGCCAGCGCATCCGCCGACTCGACCTTCACCACTCCGGTGCTGGCGTTCAGCGCGCGTGGTTTGAGCACCAGCGGATAGCCCACCCGCGCGGCTACGGCGCGCGCCTGCGGCAGCGACGTCACCAGGACCGACCCGGCCTGCGGCACCCCGGCGCGGGCCAGGGCCTCCCGAGTGGCCCGCTTGTCCCGGCAGCACAGGGCCGCCTCAGGTCCCGCGCCCGGCAGCCCGAGCGCCTCCGCCAACCGGGCGGTCTGCACGACCCGAGTGTCGTCCCAGGTCAGCACGCCCTCGCAGGAGAGCGCTCGGGCCGCTTCGCGCAACGCCGTGACATCCGCGGTGTCCACCACGGTGTGCCCGCGCAGAAACGGTGCCTCCCAGGTCGGCGCCCGGTCGGCGAGCAGGTGGACGTCGTACTCCTCGGCCACGGAGCGGAGCAGGTACCCGCGGTAGGCCTGCGATCCGGCACCGATCAGCAGCAGGGTCACGCGCGTGCCTCCGGCGCTTCCAGGACCGCGCTGAGGGCAGTCACCGTGCGGTGCAGATACAGCTGGGGCAGCGGGAACGTGGGCAGGCCCTGCTCCCGCATCGCCGCCAGCAGGCGCACGCCGAGCAGGGAGTTGCCGCCGAGCGCGAAGAAGTCGTCGTCCGGGCCGACCCGGAAGCCGAAGAGCTTCTCCCATACCGCGCGCAGACGTGAGGGCAGGTCGTCACCGACGGTCTCGGGCGCACCGGCGGCCTCGTCCGCGAGCGGCAGGGGCAGCCGGGCGGTGTCCACCTTGCCGTTGGGGGTCAGCGGCAGTGCCGACAGCTCGGTGAGCGTGGACGGCACCATGTGGTCGGGCAGGAAGCGGGCCGCGTGCCGGCGTACCTCCTGGAGGTCACCGGTGGCGGTGCCGTCGGCGCGGAAGACGACATAGCCGTCCAGCCGGGCCCCTGCCGTGTCCCCGTCGGCGCCCTCGCGGAGCACCACAGCCGCCGCATCGACGGCCGGCGCGTCGAGCAACCGGGCGCGGATCTCGTCCAGTTCGATACGGAAGCCGCGCAGCTTCACCTGGTTGTCGAGTCGGCCGAGATGTTCCAGCCGGCCGTCGGGCAGCAGTCGCCCGCGGTCGCCGCTGCGGTACATCGGTTCCGGTGCGTGCGGGTCGGGCAGGAAGCGCTGCCCGGTCAGCTCCGGACGGTTGAGGTACCGTCCGGCCACGCCCTGGCCCCCGACGTAGATCTCGCCCGGCACACCGGGCGGCAGCTCGCGGCCCTCGGGGTCGAGGACGTACACATGCCAGCCGGGCAGGGGGCGGCCCACGGACCGGGAGCCGGTGAGCGCCTCACGCCGGGTGACGGTCTGCGCGGTGACGTGCACGGTGGTCTCGGTGATGCCGAACATGTTGACGAGGCGGCACTCCTGCTCCGGGTGGCGGTCCAGCCAGAACCTGAGGGGACGGGTGTCCAGGGGTTCGCCGCCGAAGACCACGAGGCGCACCGAGCCGGAGATCCGCTCCTCCCGGTCCACCTGCGTCAACTGCGCGAAGGCACTCGGCGTCTGGCTGAGCACGGTGACCCGCTCGTCGGCGAGCAGCGCGGCGAACTGCCGGGGGTCCCGCGAGGCCCAGTACGGTACGACGACCAGCCGGCCGCCTGTCATGAGGCAGCCCCAGATCTCCCACACCGAGAAGTCGAACGCGCTGGAGTGGAAGAGCGTCCACACGTCATCGGTGCCGAGCCCGAAATCGTCCTTGGTGGCGGCGAGCAGCGCGGCGACGTTGCGGTGCGCTACTCCGACACCCTTGGGACGGCCGGTGGAACCCGAGGTGTAGATGACGTAGGCCGGGGCGCCGGCGGACGGCGGCGCCGCCGCGTCGTCCGGCTGCTGCGTCGAGGCGAGGGCCGAGGGCGGCACGAGCCGGACGTCCTCGCCGCGCGGGAACTCCCCGGACTCGGTCACCACCAGGCGCAGTTCGGCGTCCTGGGTGGTGTAGGCAAGTCGTTCCTGCGGAAGGGCGGGGTCCATCGGGACGTAGGTGGCGCCCGCCTTGAGCACGGCGAGCAGCACCACCACCAGATCGAGTGAGCGCTCCAGGCAGACGCCGACCCGGTCGCCGGCCCGCACGCCCAGGTTCCGCAGTCCGGCGGCGTATCCGGCGGACTCCTGATCGAGCTGCCGGTAGGTCAGCGTCCGGTCCTCGAAGGTGACGGCGGGTGCGTCCGGGCGTTGCCGCGCCCAGCCGCTCACGGTCTGCTCGATCCGGTCGTCGGACACGTGGACCGTGCGCCCCAGGCCTCCCAGCCGGGCCAGAGCGTGGCGTTGGGAGTCGTCGAGCAGAGCGAGGCCGGCCAGCGGGGTGCCGGGATCGGCCGCCACCAAGGAGCGGTGGGCGGTGGCCAGCATGCCGGTGAGCCAGCGCACCGCGTCGTCGTCGAAGGCGGAGCGCCGGTAGCGGCAGGTCCCGGCGAGGACCGTGGAGCCGTCGTCGGTGAAGTGCACCGACAGGTGGTGCAGGGGGGTGAGGAAAGGGCGGACGTCGATGGTCTCCGCCTTCACTCCCTCGCCGGTGAGTGCCTCGGGCGCGTCGGTGGTGAACAGGCCGACCACGGGGGCGGGGCCGGGTGCCGGGACGGCCTGACGTACACGTTCCAGGTACTGCGCGACGGTCAGCGACCCGTCGGCGGTGAAGGTGAGGGCGTGTTCCGCGTCCACCCCGATCCACACCTCGTCGCGCCCGGTGCAGCGGGCCAGCACCAGGCCCAGCGCGGCCCGCAGGGTGAGTTCGGCGGGCAGGCCGCCGTCTGCGGGCACCGTGAAGGTGTGCCGGCCGGTGCTCGGGTCACCGTCCGTGCCGAGCCCCCATGCGGGTGCCTCCGTGCGGTCGAGCGCGTTCACCGCCTCGCGCAGCCGCTCGCCGTGCTCCGTCGGCACCGGGGCCGGCGCGTCCGCGTCGCCGAGGACCGCCTGGACGAGGTGGTAGGGGTCGGCCAGGACCGCGCGGTGGGCGACCACGACCAGGTCGGCCACCGCGTCCGTGTAGCGCAGCAGCACGGCTCGCAGGCCGGGGCCGACGTGTGGGTCCACGGAGCGGGACAGTTCGCGTTCCCGGTGCAGGGCGGCGGCCTCGCTGTCGGCGTCGCCCACCACGTCCTGCACCCACAGGCGGGCGCCGCCCGCGGCGTGTGCGAGCGCGCGGCCGAGCTGTTGCGGGTCGGCCCCGGTGTGCACGCGGAGCGCGACGGCCTGGCACAGCCGGTCCGTATCGGTCTTCCTCATCGCTCTTCCTCCCTCGTCACCGGCTGGTGAATCCGCCGTCGACCGTCACGGTCGTACCGGTCACCTGGCGTGCGTCGTCCGAGCCGAGCCATACGGCCGCCCCCGCGACGTCCTCCGGCTCGATCAGCCGGTTCATGGGCTGGGCCGCCACGAAGGTCTCCTCGTGTTCCTCGACCGGCACCTCCAGGGACCGGGCGATCTCGGTCAGCATGGTTCCCTCGGCCGCGTCGTCGTCGCGGACCGAGCCGGGGCACAGGGCGTTGACCCGCACCCCGAACGGCGCGAGGTCCAGGGCGGCCGCCTTGGTCAGCCCGACGAGGGCGTGCTTCGCCGTGACATAGCCCGCGAAATGGCGGTATCCGACCAGTCCGGCCGTGGAGGCGACGTTGATGACGCTGCCCGAGCGGCGGCCGGTCATGGCGGCGCCCACGGACCGGATCATGCGCCAGGCACCCGAGACGTCGATGTCGAGCATCAGGTCCCATTCGTCGGGCGCGATGTCGTGCACCGTCTTGCCCGAAGGGGCGGCGATCCCGGCGTTGTTGAGCAGCACATCGATCCGGCCGAACCGGTCCAGGGCGCTGTCGGTCACCCTCCGCACGGCGTCCAGGTCGCGGACGTCCGCCTCCGCGGTGATGACCGTGATCCCCTGCCCCTGCTCCCGGCACAGCCGAGCCGTGTGGGCCAACTGGCTGGGGGTGCCCAGCGGGTAGGGCACCCCGTCCAGGTCGTGGCCGATGTCGGTGAGGAGCAGGTCGGCCCCGGCTCGGGCGTAGGCCAGCGCGCACGCCCGGCCGATGCCGCGGGCTGCGCCCGTGACGATCGCCGCCTTGCCCGCGAGGGGGCCGGCGGAGAGCACCGGGGTCATCGGCCCTCCCCCGGCGTCGCGAGTTCGGCGTCCAGGAGCCGGACCAGGTCGGCGGGTGAGTCCACCAGGTACATGTGTCCGCCAAGCAGTTCGACCTGCCGGCAGCCGGCCGTGGTGGAGGTTTCCCATTCGGCGGCCTCCTCGCGGGAGACCAGTTCGTCGCTCGCGCCCCGTACGGAGACCACCGGTACCGTCAGCGGCTTGTCCGAGGGCGCCCGGTAGTTCTCGTGCATCTCGACGTCGGCCCGCAACGGCGGCAGCAGCATCTCCCGGAGATCCGGGTGTTCGAGCGCGGGGTGGGAGTAGCCGGCGAAGTCGCGGACCTGGCGCAGGAACTCCTCGTCGCTCAGGCCGGTGGCGCGGGTCTCCCGCTGCGTCCACGGGCCGGGGGAACCGCTGACGAACAGCTTGACCACCTCGGGCCGGCCGAGCGCGCTGATGCGGTGCGCCATCTCGTAGGCGAGGACGGCGCCGAGGCTGTGCCCGAAGAGGGCCACGGCCGGGCTGCCGGCCACCTGGTCCAGCACAGACGGCAGCAGGTCGTCCACCGCCGCGACGACGTCAGTGTACGGCTCCTCGCCGAATCGCTCCTCCCGGCCCGGCAGTTGGACGGGCGTGATGAGGATGGTGTCACTGCCGTACTCCTGGCAGCGGCGGAACGCGGAGGCACCGGCACCCGCGAAGGGGAAGCACAGCACGGGAATCTGCATGTCAGTTCTCCTGTTCGGCGGCGGACGCCCAGGCCCGTCGGATGAGTTCTCCCGTCCCGGCGGGGTTCCCGCGAACGAAGTAGTGGCCGCCCGATGCCAGCCGGTGGAAGTCGACGTGGTCGGCGACGCGCTCCCAGCAGCGGAACTCCTCGGCCGCGTGGGTCAGTCCCTTGTCGTCGTCGGCGACGACGACGGTGACCGGGGTCTCGATCCGCCAGTCGGGCCCGTTGTCGGTCAGGCCGATGAAGTAGCGGTAGCCCCCGCACACGTCGTGCCGGAAAAGATCTCCGGTGAAGGACGCGTACCGCGGATCGAGGCCGTCCAGTTCGCTGTAGCCGGTCTCCTCGACCATGTAGCGGATGATCTCGTCGTCGGTCCAGCTCTCGATCATCTCGACGGACTCGCGCATCTCGGCGGCGGGCGGCAGCAGTTTGGAGCCGATGAAGACGTGCCGCAGGTCGAAGCCGCGCTCCTCCAGCAGCCGGGCCAGCTCGACGGTCACCGCCGCGCCACCGCAGTGGCCCCACAGGATCAGGGGCAGGTCGGCCCTCCGGTCGATCTCCGCCACCGTCCGCTCCACCGTGTCGATGACATCGGTGAACTCTCCGGGACGGCTGGGGTTGTGCCCGGGCGGTTCGAGGCCGTAGACGACCAGTTCGCCGGTCAGCTCGCCGATGGCGTCGGCGAGGGGTTTGAAGTTGACGGGGTGACCGCAGGGGTACGGCACGCAGATCACCGCCGCGCGGGCTCCTTCGGCGGTGGCCGACAGCAGGTGCAGCAGTTCCTCCTCGTCGTCCTGTTCGCGGGTGTCCACGAACGCGGCCAGCTCGGCCAGCCGTGACACGCGGGTCATGTGGGAGAGGGTGACCAGGCCGTCCAGTTCCAGGACCACGCGCAGGGCGGAGAGCGAGTTGCCGCCCAGGGCGAAGAAGTCGGCGTCGGCCCCGATCTCCTCGTCCGGCACGCCGAGGACGGACGCCCAGGCCGTACGGATGCGGGCGAGGGTCGCCGCGGAGGCCGGGCCGACGGCCGAAGCCGTCGCGCCGACCTCGGTACGGGGTCCGGCGACGGTGTGGCCCAGCAGTGCCGCGTCCTCCTCGGCGAGCAACTGCCGTGCCTCGTGCGGCGCGTCCGGCTCGCTCGTCATCCACTGCAGGACGCGGACGAAGTAGCCGCCGATCCGGTCGATCTGCTCCTCGTCGTAGAGGTGGGTGTGGTAGTGCAGGCAGAGTTCGACCTCGTCGGAGAAGAAGTTGCGGGAGAACTCCGTACGGAAGGGGAACTCGGTCTCCGAGTCAACGCGCATGCCCAGCAGGGAGAACTCGGGCAGCTGCCTGAGGTTCTTCAGCAGGTAGAAGTGCGTGAAGTTGAAGGTGGTCTCGAACAGCGTGCGCTGGGTGGCGAGGTCCTGCTTCATCTTCGCCATGGGGTAGCGGCGATGGGGCAGCAGGTCCAGCTCGGCACTGTAGACCCGGCGCACGAGGTCCGCCCAGCTGCCGCCCGCCAGGGCCACCTGGAAGGGGACGGTGTTCAGATGCAGGCCGAGCGTGGTCTCCGCGCCGGGCAGCTCGGGCCGGCCGCTGTGCTCGTACCCGGTCATCACCGCGTCCTGGCCCGAGACCAGTCCGAGGACCTTCATATGGGCGGCGAGCAGGACGTCCTTGAAGGGCACCGACAGGGCGTCGGCGGTGGCTTCTATGCGCTGGGCGAGGCCTTCGGGCAGCGGCACGTCACGCAGGACGACGGTGAAGTCGTCGGTGTGCCCGGCACCGGGCCTGGGGGGCACGGAGGCGGGCCGCGGGTCCTCCATCACCTGGCGCCAGAAGTCCCGCGACTGTGCGGAACGCAGCGCCTCCTGCTCCAGGCCGACGAAGTTGCGCAGATGGTTGTCGACCGGCGGGCGGGAGCTCTCGCGGCCCTCACGGATCAGGTGGTACAGCTCGAACAGCTGGGTGTGCAGCAGCGAGATGGACCAGCCGTCCAGCGCCGAGTTGTGCTGGCTGACCGTGTACCGGTACTGCTCCTCGCCGAGCACCTGCACATGCAGGGTGACCAGGCCGCCCTCCTCCCACACGAACGAGCGGGACTTCTCGCGGGCCAGCCACCGCTCGTGCCAGGCCTCCTGCCCGTCCGCGTCGAGGTGGCGCAGGTCGTCGACGGTCAGCGGCGGCGGCACCTCGCGGTGCACGATCTGGAGGAACTTGCTGTAGCCGGTGAGGTGATAGGTGGTGCGCAGGATCGGGTGCCGGCCGGTCAGTCGCCGTACGGCCTCGGTGAACGCGTCGGCGTCGAACGCACCGGTGATCGAGTAGCTCAGCACGTCGTGGTACTGGCCGAGACCGCCGGTGATCTCGGTCTGGAAGATCAGGCCCGCCTGGAGCATCGACAGCGGGTAGGCGTCCTCCGCGTCCTCGGGCAGCAGGGCCCGGTCCGCCTCGGAGATCAGCTCGAACGGCTGGAAGGCGCCACGGGCCGCCACGTCCGCCACCACGGTCGCGGACGGGTCGCCGCCGTCGATGGACTCCACGAGCTGTGCGATGGTCTGGTGCCGGAAGAGCTGCTGGAAGGTGAAGTCCAGACCCTTTGCACGGGACTTGGCGAGCACGGACACGAAGTGGATCGAGTTGCCGCCCAACGCGAAGAAGTTGTCGCGCACACCGACCCGCGGGACACCGAGGACCTCCCGCCAGATGCCGGCGAGGGTCTCCTCGCGCTCGTTACGCGGCGCCACATGGGCGCTCGCCTTCCTGCGCAGCGCTTCGGGGCTGCGCAGGAACGCCCGGTCCAGTTTGCCGTTGGGCGTGAGCGGAAGCTCGTCCAGCACGAGGACGCGGCCCGGAACCATGTACTCCGGCAACTCCTGGCGGATGTGCTCCTTCAGCGCCGCCTCGCTCGCCTCGCCGTCCAGGACGACAAAGCCGCGCAGCGAGGTCTGCCATCCGTCGTCCACGGCGACGACGGCGGCGTCCCGCACCCGGTCGTGGGCACACAGCCGCTCCTCGATCTCGCCCGGCTCCACCCGGAAACCGCGCACCTTCACCTGGAGGTCGATCCGGCCCAGATAGTCGATCGTGCCGTCGGGCAGCCGGCGGGCCCGGTCCCCGGTGCGGTACAGCCGCTCCTCGCCGGTCGCGGCCCGTACCGCCTCGCCGGTGACGAACTTCTCCGCGGTCAGTTCGGGCCGCCCGAGGTAGCCGCGTGCCACGCCGACGCCCGCCACATGGAGTTCGCCGGGGATGCCCACGGCGGTCTGCTGTCCCTCGGCGTCCAGCACATACAGCCGGATGTTGTCGATGGGCCGACCGATCGGCAGCCGGGCCAGGTCGCCGAGCCCGGCCACCGGCTGGTGGGTCACGTCCACCGTCGCCTCGGTGGGGCCGTAGAGGTTGACCAGCCGGGCGCCGGGGACGAGTTCGGCGAACTTCTCGCTCTGGGCCGGGTTCAGCGCCTCGCCGCTGGTGAAGACCTGCCGCAGGGTGCCGAGTCCGGTGCCGTCGCCGAACCGGGCGAGGTGTCCCAGGAACATGGTGAGCATCGAGGGCACGAAGTGCACGGTGGTGACCCGGTGCCGGTCGATCACGGCCAGCAGCTCCGCCGGGTCCTTCTCGGCGCCGGGGGCGGGCAGGGCGAGGGCGGCTCCGGTGAAGGACCACCAGAACAGCTCCCAGACGGAGACGTCGAAGGAGACGGAGGTCTTCTGCAGCAGGACGTCGCCGGGGCCCACGGGGTAGGCGCGCTGCATCCAGTGCAGCCGGTTGACGACACTGCGGTGTTCCACCTGGACACCCTTGGGGCGCCCCGTCGACCCGGAGGTGTAGATGACGTAGGCGAGGTCACCGGCGCCGGCCGGCGGTTCGACGGGGCCGGTGCCGCCCGCGTACGCCGCCTCGTCGTCCAGGTCGATCCTCGGGGTGTCGCCGGCGGCGTCGGCGAAGCGGGCCTGGTGCAGGACGAGGCGGGCGGAGCTGTCGGTGAGCAGGTAGTCGATGCGGGAGCGCGGGTAGGCGGGGTCGACCGGCAGATAGGCGGCACCCGCCTTCAGGACGGCGAGGATGCCCGTGATCAGCTCCGGCGAGCGCTCCGCGATCAGGGCGACGACGGCGTCCGGGCCGATCCCGCGCTCGCGCAGGGTGTGTGCCAACCGGTCCGAGCGGGCGTCGAGTTCGGCGAAGGTGACGGTCGTGTCGTCGGTCAGGAGGGCCGGCGCTTCGGGGGTGCGGGCCGCCTGGGCGGCGAACAGGCCGTGCAGGGTGGCGTCCTGGTCGAAGGGCTGCCGGGTGTCATTGCTCGCCTCGACGACGGCGTCGTCCTCGGCGGTACGCAGCTCGATCCGGTTCACCGGCAGGTCGGGCTCGGCCGTGGCACCCTCCAGCAGCAGCGCGTACTGGGCGCCGACGCACCGCATGGACGCCTCGGCGAAGCGGTGGCGGTCGTAATGGAGGCTCACCACCAGTTCGCCGTCCTCGCGTGCGGCAACGAACCGGGTGCCACCGGGGGCGGCGTAACCGGGGTCGTGGAACCCCGCCAGCTCCAGCGCGGTCTCGAAGACGTCGGCACGCCCCAGTTCGGCGGCGAGGGCGGCCACCGCGAAGTCCTGGTGCCGCTCGGCCTCGTGTACGGCGGCGAAGACCTGGGTCAGCAGCTCGCGCAGGGTCCCGTCGGGCGTCACGCGCACCAGCAGCGGACCGCCCGCGAACTCGGGCGCGGCTCCCCGCGTCGGCTGGGCGACCGCCACCTCGTCCTGGCCGGTGTGGCGGCACAGCAGGGCGGCCAGCGCGCTGGTGAGGACGACATGGAGCATCTCGGGCTTGCCGCGGCTGATTCGGTCGAGCCGTTCGGTGAGGGCCGTACCGAGGCGGAGGGCGTGAGTGCCGGTCCGCGCCTCGGTCCCGGTACGGCCGGCCCGCGGCCGGAAGTCGGCGAGGAAGCCGGAGGGCTCCGTGAGCGAGGCCAGCTGGGATCGCCAGTGGTCGGCCTGCGCGTGCGGTGCGGCGAGTGCTGGCTCGTGGTCGAGCGATTTCATGCAATGTCTCCTGCGCCGAAGCGGTGTGTGATCAGGCGTGAACATGGAGTGATCGACGGATCGCGAAGGGCCGCCCGTGGCACGGTGGGGGTGACGGCGTCAGAGGGCCGGGCGCGCGCCCGGCGGGTCAGAGGTCGAAGTCGGGGCAGGCGCCCGGAGAGTCAGAAGTCGAAGTCGAAGTCGAAGTCGAAGTCGGGGCCGGCGTCCACAACCACCGGTGCGGGGGACGCGGGACGGCCGCGACACAGCGCGCCGAGTGCGGCCGATGGCTCGGCGGTGATCGCGTCGAGCAGGGCCGTGAAGTCCTCGCGCCAGCTCTCCACCGTGTCCCGGCAGAACAGTCCGGACGCATAGCCCCAGGCCACCCGCAGGGTGCCCGTGTCCTCGTGGATCTGCATGTTGAGGTCGAAGACGGCCTGCCCGGTCTGTTCCAGCCGCAGCGGCACCCGGACGCCCTGGAAGTCCATCGACAGATAGCGGCCGCTGTGCAGGGCGATGAGCGCGTCGAACAGCGGGGTACGGCTGTAGTCGCGTACGGGCGCCGCCAGGGCGACCACGTCGGCGAAGGGGAAGTCCTGGTGGGCGAAGGCATCCTCGGCGGTGCGGGCGGTACGCCGCAGATAGGTGTCGTAGGGCAGGGCGGGGTCCGCGTCACCGCGCAGGCAGACCGTCTGCGCGAACATGCCGACCGTCCGGTGCAGTCCGGGGGCCGTGCGGCCCGAGACGGGTGTGCCCACCGTGACATCGGCCGTGCCCTTGAGCCGGCCGAGCAGGATGCCGTACGCCGAGGCCAGCACCGCGAACAGGGTGACCTCCCGCTGTCTGGCCAGCTCCCTGAGGCGCGCCGTGCGCTCCGGGCCGAGGTCGAACACGACGGCGTCGCCCGCGAGCGTCCGCAGTGGGGGCCGGGGCAGGTCCGTGGGCAGATCGCTCCGGTCAGGCGGAGCGGCGAACAGCCGCCGCCAGTAGGGTTCCTGGGACTCCCGCAGGCCGCCTCCCGCGGGTCCGGCCAGCCAGACGGCGTAGTCGCGGTACTGGAGCGCGGGCGGCGCCGGTTCGTCGCCCGCGTACAGGGCCGCGAGGTCCTCCAGCAGCGGGGTCAGCGAGAAGCCGTCGACGACGATGTGGTGCAGGTCCAGGCGCAGGGTCACGGCGGTCCGGGTGCGGTGCACGTCCGCCCGCCACAGGGGCGCCCGACCCAGGTCAAAGGGCCGCACGAACCCGGCGAGTGGTCCTGGTTCCCCGTCGTACACCCGGACCTCCGGCTCGATGCCGGCGTCGATGTACTGCGTGACCTGACCGTCCTCCGCCACGGCGAACCGGGTGCGGAGCGCGTCATGGCGGCGGCCCAGTCGGCGCAGGGCGTCGGCCAGCCGCAACGGGTCGGTGCCGGCGGGGAGTTCGAGGGTGAGCGGCACGTTGTAGTGCACCGCCCGCTCGTCCTTGAGCTGCTCGAAGTAGAGCTGGCGCTGTTGCGGAGTGACGGGGTAGGCCGCCCGCTCGGCCGCGGGCTCGATCGCCGGTGCGGTGGCGGCGGCGCTCTCCCGCAGCAGCGCGGCGAGCCGGGCGAGCGTACCGGACCGCAGTACGGCGCTGACCGGGCACTCGCGTCCGAGCCGCTCGCGGGCGCCGGCGGCGATCAGGGTGGCGGTGAGGGAGTCGGCGCCGAGGTCGCGCAGATCGCGGGCGACCCCGATGCCGGCGATGCCCAGGGCCCGTTCGGCGAGGTCCACCAGGGCCCGCTCGATGTCGTCCGCAGGCGGGACGAAGGCGGTGTCCGGCGGCAGGTAGCCGCCGTCCGGGTCGGGCAGACTCGCACGGTCGACCTTGCCGGTGTGGTTCAGCGGCAGCGCGTCGAGCGGGACGAGGTACGCGGGGATCATGTGCGGCGCGAGCGCCCGGTCCAGATGAGCCCGCAGGTCCTCCTGCGCGGGCGGCCGCGGCCCGGCGTAGTAGCCGCAGAGGTACTTGTCCCCCCGGCCCGGACGGGAGCGGGCGATCACGATCGCCTCCGCCACGTCGGGGTGGCCGAGCATGGCCTTCTCCACCTCGGCCGGTTCGATACGGAACCCGCGTATCTTCACCTGATGGTCGCGTCGGCCGAGGAACTCGACGACCCCGTCCGGGCGCCAGCGAGCCAGGTCACCGCTGCGGTACAGCCGTCCGCCGTCCGGGGAGAGCACGTCCTCGACGAAGCGCTCGGCGGTCAGCTCGGGCCGGCCCAGATAGCCGCGCGCGACACCGTCTCCGCCCAGGCACAACTCTCCGGGCACCCCGACGGGGCACAACTGCCCCCGGTCATCGAGGACATACGCGGTCGAGTGCGCGATCGGACGCCCGATCGGTATCCGCCCGAGGTCGTCGGGGCCTATCCGGTGCGTGAGCGAGAACGTGGTGTTCTCCGTCGGGCCGTAGCCGTTGACCAGGGTGACGCCGGGGCAGGCCGCCATGACCTTCTCGATGTGCACGGACGACAGGGCGTCACCGCCGACGAGGAGTTCGCGCAGCCCGCGGAACGCGGTGGGGTCCTGTTCCACGAGCTGGTTGAACAGCGGCGAGGTCAGCCACAGGGTGGTGACGTCGTGTGCGCTCAGCTCGCGCGCGAGGGCGCGGGCGTCGAGGATGACGTCGGAGTCCGCCAGGTGCACGCTGCCGCCGTTCAGCAGCGGGGCCCACAGCTCGAAGGTGCTGGCGTCGAAGGCGATGGAGCCGGTGGGCAGGACCCTGAGGTTCGGTCCGAAACGGACGTAGTCCGTGCCCTTGACGAGCCGCACCACATTGCGGTGGGTGACCTCGACGCCCTTGGGCTGCCCCGTGGTTCCGGAGGTGTAGCAGATGTACGCGAGGTCGGCCGCCGATCCCTGGTCCGTGCCGGGGGCCGGGGCCTCGGGGACGAGGCGCGGGGCCTCGGGGCCGGGGGCCGAGGGGTCGAGCACCGCACCGTCGAAGGCGAAGTCCACGGGCATGCCGGGCGACGCGACCAGGACCCGCACCGACGAGTCGGCGAGCAGCCACTCGGTGCGCCGGGCCGGGTGGCCGCTCTCCAGCGGCAGGTAGGCACAGCCCGCCTTGAGGATGCCCAGCACGCCGACGACGAGGTCCGCGGTGCGCCCGGTGCGCAGGCCCACCCGCTCCCCGTGGCGTGCCCCGACCGCCCGGATGGCGCGGGCCAGCCGGTCGGAGGCCGCGTCGAGGTCGCCGTAGGTCAGCCGCCCGGCGCGATCGGTGACGGCCGTCGCCTGCGGCGTGCGCCGGGCCTGTTCGCCGAACAGGGCTGGGATGGTGGCGGTGTCCGGGTACGGCCTGGCCGTGTTGTTGAACACACCGAGGATGAGCGCCCGTTCCTCGTCGCCGAGCAGGTCGGCCTCGTGCACCGGTGCCTGCGGGCACCGGCCGAGGAAGCCGGAGACGCGCAGGAGATGGCCGCCGAGACGCCGCGCGGTCGGCTCGTCGAAGACCGAGGTCCGGTACCCCAGGAGCAGATCGGCTCCGTCGCGGGTCAGACCCAGTTCCTCGGTCCCTTCCGGCACCGGATGGTCCGCGTAGCGTACGGCGGTCCCCGTGGGCCGTCCGCGCGGCACGGCGTGGGCGGTCCGGGCCATCAGGGCGGCGACCGGTTCGTCCGGGTCGATGGCGAGGGTCAGGGACCCGGAGCCGCTCTCGCTCAGGTCGGCGTCGATCAGCAGCCGTCGCTGGCCGGTGTAGCGGTGCAGGAGTACGGCGAAGGCCGCCAGGTCGTGCGGTGTGGCCGCGTTCGGCAGGCGCAGCGAGACGAAGGGTGCTTCGGCGGCGTCACGGGTGCGCGGGTGGTCGGTGACGAGGAGGACGGCGTCGCCCGATGTGTCGGGCCGGGGTTCAGGAACCGGCGGGGACGGGGTCGGCGTCCGGGTCGGTGTCCCGCTGCTCAAGCTGGTCATGGTCTGCTGTCACCCCCAGCCGGAAGGGGTGGTTGCGGAACAGGACCAGGGTGAGGGCGCCGGGCAGGACGGCGAGCGAGGCGACGACGAGGATGAGGGCGCTGTAGTGGTCGCCGCTCAGCAGGACGCCGCCGAGGGCGGAACCGGCGGGCAGCGCACCGGCCATGACGGTACGCATCAGTGTCATCGCCCGGCCGCGCATGACGTTGGGTACGCGGGTCATACGGACCACACCGCCGAGGACCGTCATGGGTGCGGACAGGATGCCGTTGAGCACCAGGCCGATCAGGATGAACGGAAGCGCCTTGGGGACCAGGAGGAACAGCACGGCCCCGGACAGGAGTTGCAGGACGCCGATGCGGAGCATCTGCTTCTCGGAGGTCTTCGCGGCCCCGGAGACGAGGGAGCCGATCAGCTCGCCGACCGCCATCACGGCCAGCATCAGGCCGAGCACGCCGGGGCCGCCGTGGAACTCGTCCTTGGCCAGCCAGGGCAGCGCGACCACCAGGGCGCCCGCCGAGACGTTGAAGGCACCGAAGGAGAGGGTGAGCACCAGCAGGAAGCGGTCGCGGGTGACCAGCCTGAAGACCGGTCCCCAGCCGGGTTTGTCGGCGGGGGCGTCGCCGGTCGGCTCGGGACGGGCGAGGGGCGCCTTGATCATGCTGATCAGCAGGGCGAAGGCGAAGTACGTGGCGGCATCGAGGAACAGGACGTTCTGCGCGCCGATCGCTGTGATCAGCACCGCGCCGAGAGCGGGTCCGACAACGTTGGCGGCACCCATCGCGGTGGCCTCCAGTCCGGAGGCGGCCTGGAGCTTGTCCTCGGGGACCAGTTCGGGCAGCACCGCCGGGGTGCCGGCCAGCGGGATGATCTTCAGCAGGCCGTAGACCAGCGCGACCGCGTACAGGTGCCAGACCTGCAGCGCGCCGGCCAGCTCCAGCAGCGGGACGAGCGCGACGACGAAACCGCGGAAGACCGAGTCGGAGATGAAAAGCATGCGCCGGGAGAACCGGTCGAGCAGTGGTCCGACGAACGCGCCTCCCACGATCACGGGGAGGGTGAGACATACGCCCAGCACGCCCAGACCGGCCGCGCCGGACTTTTCGAGCGTGATCCAGGCGAGCGCGGCATAGGTGGCGCCGTCCCCCAGGAGATTTAGCACCAGGGCCGACCAGAGCAATCTGTAGTCCCTGAGGCGCAAAATGGCTAGATATGCTTTCACGAAACCGCACCGTTCTGTTGGCCTGTAGGCAGAGAAGTGCACGGGCAGGCGTGTTGTACACGCCGATTACCCGTATGGCCGTGCAAGAAGAAGAAGCGCCGATGGATCACTACGCTGACATGACAAGCGGGCAGGCCGAATTCAGACACTCAATCCGACGCCGACAATAAGCTCGGCTGCTGATACGCAGGCACGCAGGGCCCACGTCCGAATCCTCCGACAGAAATACCTGAGGCAGCCCCCCGACCTGCTCTCACCGCCTTATGCGGAAACCCCCTTGTTTTCCGCCACATGTTCTAACAGTCCCGTGAAGTTCGAGTCAAGGATCAATTTTGGCGCGTTCTTGACCTTGCCCTTCCCTCGCATGACACTCAAATTCCCCTGATCGCACCGGGACGACACGGCCGGCACGACCGACAAAGGATGCCTTGTCCGGCATATGGCGAGCGGGACGGGCGCCCCGCGCGTCCACCGCCGAGGGTCGGCCATCGCCACGTCCAACCGCACAAGGGCGGCACCTGGCCGAACGGCATTGTCACGTTGGCTGACCGGCGTGGGATGATCTTGGAGTTGGTCGTGCTGGGGAGGGGTTCGCTCGTGTCGTCCGCGCCGCCGTCGTACAA
>NZ_JBVJMV010000067.1:0-27510 GCF_055584025.1 Streptomyces sp. NPDC104309
CTACGTGCACCGAAAGGTGCCCGCGTGGTTCGGACCGGGGGCCGCTGGAGCAGGACCGTGGTAACACGGCACCTCGCCAGCGGCCTACCGGTGTTTGCCGATCCCGCGCTCTTGCTGGTCGCGTGGGCTCGGGTGTGAAGGAGCAGGGGCGCCCGCTCGGCCGGAGTGGACGGGCAAACCGCTCGGTCCGTGAAGGACGGGCAAGGGGTTGAGGTCTTCTTCCTCAACGAGGTGCGGTCCGACCTGAAGGACCGTAGTTTCCGCCCGCTTCCCGTGCCGGAACGGATGATCCCCGAGCCGGGGACGGCCAAGCGCCGTCGGCTGGGGATCCCCACCCCGCGGCGCCCGGACCGGATCCGGCGGCTGCTGAACACCGGCGACTGGGATGCGGATGAGGTGCTCGATGGTGTGCGGGAGTACGTCGTCGAGCACCTCGGTGTCCCGGACGGGGTGCTGATCGTCGATGACGCCGGCTTCCTGAAGAAGCGCATCCGCTCGGCCGGGGTGCAGCGGCAGTACTCCGGAACTGCGGGCACACGTCGGCCCCCGGGTACAGGTGCGGGACATCTCGTACCCGGGGACCGCAGGCCGGTCAGCAGCCGCCTTCAGGCTCCGGCCGCAACGAGGACACCGCCCGGTCGGACTCGCCGGTGAGGTTGCCGGCCTCACCGGGCTCCACAAGCCGCCATTCACCGCCGTAGTTCTCGTTCTGGTACAGGCACCAGTCGTCGCTGGTGCTGTTGTAGACACTGCGCGCCCTGTCGTTGAACCTCACGGTGCGGAGGTCAGAGATGGCGTCGTGGGCGGAGAACCTCGCGCCTTGGCCCGCATGCCCCCCGTACAGGCAGACGTGCTCGTCACTGCATTTGTAAGCAGCGGCTGCTGCCGGGGAGACGAGCGCGGCGGACATGGCCGCTCCCATCGCCGCGACCGTTGCTACCACTCTGCCGAATGTGCTGCTCCTGGGCATCGGAGCACGCTCCTTTCGTTCCGGGAATGGGGCATCGGTGAACACCGTCCGGCCGGCCCCGGAGAGCGGGATCGGCGCTCGGCCTGCCACGCCACGCTCGCCCGACCCGGGACGGCGGCCGCCCCTTTTGCGCCGGACTTTAAAAGCCACCAGGTCCAGCCAGTGGGAGGCGATCCGGCGGTTCACCCACCTGCTACGTGGACAGCCCCCACACAGCTCGCGTCATCCCGGACCCGGCCCCCGCAGGTCATGCCTCCTGCCGCAGTGTGGGCAGGCCGAGGTTTCACCGGATTGTCTGCGGTGGCGGTGTCGATCTGGCTGATCTTTGATGCGGTACGGACCTCGGTGACCAGATAGGCCAGCGGGGTGATCCCCGGCAGCAGGCACCGGTTGCACCGCAGCCACGTCACCGCGCGGTCGACCACACGCCCGGCCCGCGACGTACGGCCGCAGGTCCGGCGGATCGCCGAGGAAGCCATGCAGCAGTCCGACGACTCCGGTCCCCACCACCGCCACGTCCACCGGCTCACGCATTGCCCTGCCTCCCCGCCGCCCTGCCTCCCCGCCGCGTTCAGGGTCCGGTGGGCGGGGGCGGCCGGGTCGAAGGTTGCCTTGGCCTGCGTGATCCAGCGCCGGGTACCGTCCGGGAGGCCCTGCGGGTGTCCGAGCGCGGTACCGCCAAGTGCGATTCGCCGCTGGCCGACGACCAGCATCTGCCCGCGCCCGAGGGTGACCGCGACGGCGCTCTGCGCCGGCGCCGCGGCGAAGCGCTTCAGCACCGCGGTGCGGCCGGTGGTGCACGAGGACGGCCGTCGCCCGGAGCCCCGGCGCGGAACACCGGGCTTGTTGCCCACGCTTCTGGTCTCCTTTGCCGGGGTCGGCCGTGGGGTGATTTCGTTCAGTCGGCTGCGGGGCGCCACTGGTCAGCCGCCCGGGCCGCCGCGCGTGCGCCGAGGAATCCGACGGTCAGGGAGACCGCGGCACATGCCGCGATGCCGGCTGCCAGGACTGACCAGGAGACGGAGCCTTCCTCTACCAGAGCGATGAAGAACACCGAATGCCATGCGGTCACGGCCCCGGTGACAACGGTGGAGATCAGCAGGGGGACGGTCAGGTGCCATGAGGTCACGGACCGGAACACCCGGCGGTGGCCGGTCAGGACGGAGAGCGGGGCGAGAGCGTGGCGGATCCGGACGAACTCGGCCGCCGCGCTCACCGCGCCGGCCACCAGAATGAACAGGATGCCGGTGACGCCGAACAGCTGGATCCAGTTCGGGAGGTGCGAACGCGAGGACCCCAGCCAGTTTCCGCCCAGTGCCTCGACCTGTACCGAAGGATTGGGAAGCGTGAACGCGGCTTGCTTCACCGCGGCAAGCTGCCCCGGTGCGGGGGTCACTACGAGGAGGGTCTGTGTGCCATCCGCCTTCACGCCGAGCCGGGGGGTCTGTGTGAACTTGAGGTCGCCGTACCAGCGGCGCATCTCTTCCACGGTGGCCAACTGGGCACTGCTTCCCGCTGCTGCTGTGGTGTCGCCGCGACAGGTCACGTGCAGCGTGCGCAGGTCGCGGCAGGACCCTCCGATGGTCACCCATGGGGCTCTGGGCGGTCCCGGATCGTGGAGGGTTCGGCTCAGCAGCACCGATCCGGTCGGCAGGGACGAGCGGAACCGGTCTGTCTGCGAGGCGGTCATGGTGCCGGCGGTCACTTCGATGACCGTGTCCTTGATCCGTTGGTGCGTGGCGACGGCTGCTTGGGAGTGCGCTCCGAGCCTGCTGGTCCACACCTGCATCTGGGCGACGATCCCGATGCCGATCACCATGGCCAGAGCAAGGCGCACGATCACTCCGGGATGCGCGTGTGTCCACCGTCCGCCGATCATGCGGCCCGGATGCCCCCCTCGCCTGCCGTTGTCGGCGAGCCAGGCGCCCAGACGGCGGGTGAGGAGAGCCACGACGGAGGACAGAAAGGCCCACATCACGACGGTCCCGCAGATGAACACGACGAGCTGGGCCTTCCGTGGCACGTACTGGCTGGTCAGGACCAGCGCAACACCGACACCACAGACGACGAGGCGCCACGCGGGAACACGGGACGTGAAGGAGGCGGGGCGGGTGGACCTGCCGTCCCGGGTAATGCGGTGTGTGCCCACCACGATGCCCAGTACGGCCAGCAGGGACAGCGCTGCCGATGCCGTGGCGACCGGCCACGCCGCCCACACATCACGGTGATCGAGGATGTATCCGGTGGGTGCAAGGCGGGTGTCCCGTACAGAGACCACGGCATACGGGACGAACGCGGCAACGGTTCCCAGTGCAGCGGGGACCGCGGCCTCACCGATATTGACGATCATCCGGTGCCGCCAGGTCCCACCCAGGGCTTGCAGCAGACTGCTGCGCCGGTCACGGGTGCGGGAGCCGACCCGCGCGGCGACCACAGCCAGAGCGAGCGCGGGCAGCCCTGTCAAAGCCCACAGGGCAAGGACGGGGGAGGTCACAGGCGGCTGGTCGGCCATCTCCCCCGTCGCTCCGCCACCGCTCCCGAAGGCGGACACGTCCATCCATCTGGGATCGTCCTTCGGCGGCGTTTCCGCCACCCGGACATATGCGATCCGCTCGGAGGGAGTGACCAGACCGTCGTTGGTGATGGTTCCGGCGAACCGTCCGTACCGGGTCAGGATTCCCTCGCCACGCCCGGTCCTGACAAGTTCAGGAGAGAGCAGGACCTCGCCCGGCCCCGGCCAGCGGGCCACACCGGCGGGAACAGGAGCCTCAGGCGTGAGGGGGTGGACGAACACGACGGAGACGGGTCTGGCGCCCACGGCGTCGATCCCCTCCCGGTACTTCAGTTCGGCGTTCTTGCTGAAAGTGATCACCGGTCCTCTGGCGTCCGCTCTGGTCTCACGGCCGTGATAGGTGGCGACGGTGGCCACGGTCGCCAGGGTGACGAAGGCGACGGCGGCCGCGGCGCCGAACAGACCCCACCAGCGCAGGCGGTCGCCGGGAGTGGAGCGGCCCGCGGCAAGGCCGATCCTGATCAGTTTGGCCGCGGTGCGGATGCTCTCCCTCATCAGGCAACTCCCGCTGCGGCCAGGATCCCGCCGCGGAGCTCGTGGCGGCGGTCGGCCCGACCGGCCACTGTCAGGTCGTGCGTGACCAACAGCAGTGCGCAGCCCCGGTCACGGGCGGCGGTGAACAGCAGACCGGCGACTCCCTCTTTGGCGTCCGGGTCGAGGGCGCCGGTGGGTTCGTCGGCGAGGAGGACATCGGGCTCGGTGATCAGGGCGCGAGCAACGGCAGTCCGCTGGCGCTCGCCGCCGGAGAGCATCCCGGTGGGGGTGGAACCGGCGGGGACACCGAGCTCGTCGAGGAGTTCCTCCGCACGCCGGTAGGCGTCCTGGTGGCGCCCTCCGTCGAGCAGGACCGGCAGGGCGACGTTCTCCACCGGGCTGAGTTCGGGGAGGAGCTCACCGAACTGGAACACCATGCCCAGAGTCTCCCGCCGTACCTGAGCGAGCCGTGCGGACCCGAGTCCGGTGATCTCCCGGCCCCCGGCGGTGATGCTGCCCGCCTGCGGTTTGATCAGGCCGAGGATGCACATGAGCAAGGTCGACTTGCCGGAACCGCTCGGGCCGGTCACCGCGACCGACTCTCCGGGGGACACGGACAGTTCGACGCTGTCGAGGAGGGTCCGTCCCTCGACCCTGTAGCACAGGCCACTCACCTGGAGCCCGGAAGAATCACTATGTTTCACAGAATCTGGCCTCTTGTCTCGGAAAAGGGAACGCCGCACCAGCCCGGAACGGACTGGTGCGGCAGAAGCAGCTATGGAGAGCCGGTTTACGGGATGACCCAGCCCGAGCAGTCGTCGGGCGCACCGTAGTTCTCGTCGCACGCCTTGAACTTGTAGATTCTGGACCCGTCACCGGAGTAGACGGTGGTTCCCGGTCCGCTGTGATTCCACAGGGTCCGCTTCGTCTCCGAGCTGTCCACCCGGTAGTACTCGGCCTTCACCGGGTCCCCGTCATTGCTGTTGTCCTTGACGGCTATCTTCCCGCTGTCACCGCCGGCAGCCGGAGACCAGGCGTGGGCGCCTTTGGCGATGGCGTCAGCGGCAACGGCCGTGGCCGTGGGCACCGCGAGAGCCACAGTGAGCAGTGTGGCGGCGATGAACTTCGTCCTCGTCATTCGTGTGCGCTCCTTCAGATGGTGATACCGCAACGACACGGAGCAGGCCACGGAAGCATCGGGGGCATGTGCCCGTCGGGTGCCGCGGCTCTACTCCGGTGACGTCTCAGCCAGGGCCCCCGGCGTGACGCGTTGATCAACGTAAGCAAGTGAGCTGCGCGCAACAAGAGTTGACCTCTCACCGGCTCAAACCCGACCTTGGCGAACCCATGCCGACTCTTGACCAATGCATTGCGCGAACGCTGTATACGCTGCGCGCTGCCGCGAGGCCCCTGGAAGAGACCGACGACCAACGGCTGTTCCTTCCAGCGAGAGTCCGACCGAAATTCGATCTTCGGAATCAAGGCCTCCGAACCAGCCGGCAAGACCGCCTCGTACCCGAGGACACTCTGCGCCCGGAGCGGTGCTCCCGCGTGGCGGCGGTGGCATCAGGTCACGGACGCAGCCTGAATCCACGGCGCCACCGTCGGTCGCTCGCCTTTCGCACGATGACTGACGAAGACCGGACGCGGATGGCCCGGCGTATGCCTGAAGCGGCCGCCGCTCCACTCCACATCAAAACGCCCGGCCGGCTCACGATGGCCGGCCTTGAGGCGGAGGCCTGGGACCTGGTCGCGGACCACGGGTTAGAACTGAGCGCAGTCGACAGGATCCAGGGCATCCGGCCGGCCAAGCGCAACGACCTGAGTGAACGCCAGGTCGGCGCCGTCGTACGGGACCTGAAGACGCTGGCCCGTCTGCACCAACTCATCCGCCAGCGCAAGAACCAGGTCCAGCACGCGGCCGACACCTTGGGCACGAGCATCGAGGTGATCCGGCTCGCCCTGGACGAACAACCGGCTCCCGCGCTTGCGCCGACCAGAACCACGGCCAAAGCGACGGGGCACACCCGCTTCAAGGCCCGCCAGGCAGTGCCGAAGGAGACGTTCACCTGCTTCTACCTGGATGAACACCGCTCCCTTCAACAGATCGCGGGACTCACCGGCTTCTCCCGCAAGGTGCTGACCGAACTCTCGCGGGAGTACGACATCCCACTTCGCGCTGGACTCCAGGACTACAAGCGCCGAGGAACCGTCGATCGGGATTGGCTGACTGAGCAGTACGTCATCCGACGCCGGACCCTGCCCGACCTCGCCCGCGAAGCGGGCATGAGCACCGCGAACATGGCCCGATGGGCCCACGCCTACAACGTCCCCCTCAGGCCTCGCGGCGGCGGAAGTCACGACACCGCACTCCGCGTGACCGAGAAGACAACCGAGACCCCAGCCCTCCTGTGGAAGGCCCTCACCAGCCCCTGTGCCTGGCAACGCATTGAACGTTTCCTGGCTGCCTCCGCCTACCCCACGACCTGTGAGGCCGCACGGGCCCTCGGCATCAACCAGCCGACGCCGGTGATCCAGATCAACCGGCTGGAAAGGGACCTGAGACAGCCTCTGCTTGAGCGCGCCGAACGAGCCAGGGCCATGAAGCTGACCGCCTTCGGGAAGAAGGTCGCCGCCGCAGCCAGGAATATCCGGGGACAGGCCAGTGGCAGGGCACTACAGTCCGAGGCAGAAGAGGGGGACGATGGCGCTGAACAAGAAGGGGTCCCGCCGCATAACCGTTGACGGGATCGAGTACCGCTGGCGAATCCGCAGGAAGCCCTCCTACATGCAGGGACTCTGCTGGACACCCATGACCTACGCGGTCGAGGCCGCCAACGTCGACCATCCGGGCACGACCTTGATCGTCACCAGAGGCCAGGCTCATCCCAGTAACTGGTTGGGTGTCGAGGCTGAGCCCATTCGGCCAGCTCACGTTGCTGCAAGCATTCGGGAAGCGCGGAGCCAAGGCTGGGATCCAATGCTGGCCGGTTCTCCGTTCCAGCTCGACCGATCCGCGGGATTCATCCCCCAGCCATGAGAGACAGTGAAGAAGCTCGGCGGACCCCGGATGAGCTGCCTCGGAGGCTGAACCGCCCCGGGAGCGAGGCCGCCGAGCGGAGCATCGCCCAGCACCGCCGATGTCTGCGCGTCTTGGTGCCCGAGACATCTGAAACGCCCGAGATGAAGCCCGACCCCACGGAGGAGCCATCCGGCTCACCGTGGCCGACCGGGCACTGGTTCGCCGACCGCATCCGGACCGTGCACGCCACAGTCCATGCCCTGGTGGAGGCAGGGCACAGCCGTCGCGCGATCCAGCGGCAGCTCGGCATGACGAGCCGAACCGTCAAACGGTACGCGGACGCCGCCAGGCCGGAAGACCTCTTCACCGGTCAGTGACAGACCCGGACCTCGGTCCTCGACGAGTACAAGACCCACCTCGACGACCGCTGGAACGGGGGCTGCACCAACGACTGGAAACTGTGGGAAGAGATCGTCCCGCTCGACTACAAGGGCAGCTACCAGCGTGTTCGTGCGTACCTCCGCCAGAAACGCACCTCGCCACGGCCCGTGACCGCCGGCCGCCTTCGCCCCGGGCAGTCGCCGGATGGGTCCTGCGCCGTCCGGAAACCCTCTCCGAGACCGAACGCCTCCATCTGAAGAACGTCCGGGCCAACTGCCCCGAAATCGACGCACTCACCAGGCACGTCCGGCCTTCGCGACCATGCTCACCGAGCGCCAGGGCGAGCGCCTGCCGGACTGGCTCGACGCCGTCGGGCAGGACGACCTCCCCAGCCTCCACACGCTCACTGCAGGCATCGACCGCGACCGTGTAGCCGTCCTCGCCGGCCTCACCCTCCCCTGGAACTCGGGCGTCGTCGAAGGCCATGTCAACCGGATCAAGATGCTCAGGCGCCAGATGTTCGGCCGAGCCGGCTTCGACCTCCTGCGCAAGCGAGTCCTGCTCGCACCATGACATGGGCTGTCTGCTCAGAGACCGAGCCGCACTGGCCCGGCTGGAACACCAGAGGTGATCAATGCCGTCAAAGGAGTTGCAAGGTCTCGGGGGGAGAAGAGGTCGGCACCAGCGTAGGAAGCGACTTCATGCGGATGCCACCACTTCAGACCGCTGATGTTCTCCGCAGCAAGCTGCTCGTCGGACAGAGCCCCGCGCGCAGTGAACTTGGCGGTGCGCACGAGGAAGTAGTCGTTGACGACCCCGTCGTGGCCTGCGGCAAGTCCAGGAGCCACGACTTCCTGGCGCCACACGTGCGGCGGATCGGTCCTGACCGACAGGCCCACTTCTTCCTGCAGTTCGCGGCGCAGTGCGGCGAGCGGCGTCTCGCCCGGCTCGATCCCTCCGCCGGGAGCTGCCCACACCACCGTTCGCGCTGGCTCTGGAATCGCGAATCGGCAGAGAAGGATGTGGTCGTCCTCGTCGAGGACGACCGCGCGGACTGAATGACGCAGGTTCACAGACGGCATCCGGACACGCTAACTGCCGGCGGCCAGGGTGGTGCGATCGAACAGGCAGGCCGAACCCAGTAGCTCACCGTCACCGACCGCTGAGTAGGCCCGGAGCGCGGTGCCGGGATTGCTCCCGGTCCGTCTCTCCGGACGGGCCCTCACCCCTGATCTTGAACACTTGAGACTGTGGATCTTGAGGATCTGAGAACGGATATGTCGTGTTCATGAAGCTCTACCCGCCGGATTTCAAGGCGGAAGCCGTCGCGTTGTACGAGTCGCGGCCCGAGGCGACGATCAAGCAGGTCGCCGCCGATCTGGGGGGGCAACTCCGAGACGTTGCGGAACTGGATCCGGGCGAATGGGGCGGGCCGTCCCCGGGGGCACCGGGCGGTGGCCTCGCCGGCTGTGCCGACGGTCGCGCCATCGGTGCTGGAGGCGGAGAACGCGGCCCTGCGGCGGGAGAACGCCCAGCTGCTGGAGGAGCGCGAGATCCTGCGCGAGGCGGCCCGTTATTTCGCCGCGGAGGCGGGCTGGTGAACCGCTGCCGGTTCGTTGAGGACCACCAGCGCCGTTCCGGCGTGACGCGGTTGTGCCGGATCCTGGGGATCGCCCGATCCAGCTTCTACTACTGGCGGCGGACCGGACCGGCCCGCGCGGGCCGCCAGACGGCCGACGTCGAACTCGCCGCGCGCTGTCTGGTGGTGATCACCACCTGCGGACGGGCCGACACAGCCGGGTCCGGCAACGGCCTTACGGGCACGGCATGATGCCACTACCAGTAGCGGCCTTCCGTCATGGCCTCCAGCGCCGCCCGGTTCATGACCAGGTCGTCGGGGGTGGCCGGCGCCGGGACCTCGCCGAAGTGGATCTGTCGGTAGCCGACTCGCAGCATCACGATCGCGTGCCGGAGGCAGGCGTAGAGCGTGTGGAAGTCCATGTCCCGCAGTGTGTACCCGGTGAGCTTCGCGTACCGCTCCTCCACCGCCGCCCGCTGGAAGAACCCCGGCAGTCCCTCCTGCCCCAGTGTGACTGTGAGGTCATGGAAGAAGCGGTGCAGGTAGATCGCCCACGCGAGATCCAGCTCCCGTGGTCCGAGGGCGGCCATCTCCCAGTCGAGGACGGCGGTGGGCGCGAAGCCGTCATAGATGATGTTGCCGATCCGCGCGTCACCCCAGCTGAGCACGGTCTCGCCCTCCTCGGCCGGCCACAGCTCCTCCAGCCGGGCAAAGGCGGCCTCGATGGCGGGTGAGCGCGGACGGCCGTCGATGACCCAGCCGTAGTATGTCCGCAGGTCCTCCACATGCCGCCTCAGCGGGCTGCCGCTCCCCCGCCCTGCGAGGAATCCTGCCTCCGACACCGGCACCTGGTCGTGCAGCCGCGCCAGAATGGAGACGCTCGCGTGCTCCAACTGTTCGCGCTCGGCGTCTGTAGCGGCGTGCAGCCAATTGCCCTCGTAGGTGTACGGCATGACGTCCGGCGGCACACGCCCCTCGACGCGCTCCATCACGAAGAACTCCGCGCCGAGGTGGGCGGGGTCGGTCTCCAGCCAGTGCACGGCGGGCACGGGTAGGTCCGTGTGCGCGGCGACGAGGCGCATCACCTTGTACTGACGGGTCATGTCGTAGGCGGGGAAGACGGTGTACGCGTTCGGGTCCGCAGCCAGGCGCAGGACGCAGCGGCGGACGGGGGGCGGCGCGGCGGCTTCGTCCTGCTCGATGTCGAAGAGCAGGGTCTCGCTCGACATGCCGTTGGAGTCCGGCACGGTGACGGCGGCCGGGCGGGCTCCAGGGTGGACGGCAGCGAGCCAGGCTGCGAGCCGGCGGGTGAGTTCCTCCGGGTCGCGGGTGGTGCGCCGGATCCGGGGTGCTTCGGGAATTGCTGCCATACGAGGTCTCCGTACGTCAGGGCGCCACCGAGTCGTAGCCGGTGAAGCCGCTCGGGTCGTGGCGGCCGAACGTACCGTGCTCGAAGATCCCGTAGCCGGTGGCACCGTCGAGGGTGAAGCGGGCGGCGTGTTCGGTGACGCCGAATACAGCCATGGGGTGCGCAGGCAGGTCGGTGAGGTCGTAGCTGCGTCGGTCGGTCCAGTCGCGACCGTGCCACGTCCCGTGGCTCCAGTCGTCGGCGGGTGGGTAGCCTGCGCCGACGGCCAGCGGGGAGGAGATGAGGATCTCTGCGGTGAGCTCGAGGTTCTTGCAGTGGCGGTCGGCGAGATGGATGACCGCGCACTCGGGGTGGCGGGTTCCGGAGCGGTACGTGATGTCCAGCTGAGGCCAGCCCAGTTGGGTGTCGGGGCGGCCGTCACGTACCTCGACGGCGTCGCTGAGGGTGCGGTAGCCGTCGGGCTCCTCCTGGACGACTACCATCAGGAACCGGTCGTCGAACCGGACGGGGCACCACAGCCAGTGGAAGCCCTCCGGAACGTTCTCCTCCCCCGCGCGTCCGCCGTCTTCACCAGGGATGGGGCGCACGCCCCAACTGCGGTCGCGGGTGCCCGTCCACTCGTCGGCGGTGACGGTGATCTCCTCGCCCTTCGCGCGGATCACGCCGGTCACCGTGCCGGCCTGGACGAAGCGGCGGCCTTCCAGAGTAAGGCGGTTGCCGCGGCGCATGGTGTGGTGCGGCTCCCACAGAGGCTCGAAGGTTCCCTGCCAGCTGAGATCGTACGACAGGCCGTCGGGGTCGGCCGGGTCGGCGGCGCAGTGCAGCGTGAAGCGCTTCAGCGGCTCGTCGACGGTGATACGGAGCGGGCCGACCTCCATCCGCATCCTGTCCTCGGTGAGGGCGTCGGAGGCGCGGACGGCAAGGAGTTCGTCGCCCAGGCGGAGCGTGGCGAAGGCGTCGATCACGCCGGTGTTGGGGTAGACGCCCAGGCCCAGGACGAGCAGGGCGCGGCCGGTGTGGTCGAAGACGTGGAAGATGCAGCGGTCATAGGCGTTGCGGTCGCTGGTGGCGACGTGACGCATGGAGAGCGGCACTTGGTGCACGGGGTATTCGTCGAGGGCTACAGGGCGTTCGGGCACGAGGGCCTCCGGCGGGGCTCATCGGGGGCTTGCACACGATCTGACGATACGTCAGATCAATGGTCGTGGCTAGGGATCCGGCATGGTGCACCGGAGTGCCGGAGCGCGGGCCAAGTTGAGCCTGACCTGTCGGTCCGTAGCACCCCGTTGGGCAGTGGCTGGAGGCCGACGGCGGGGGAACCTGCACTGTGTGTCGGATGCCCGCCGAGATGACGAAGCCTTCTTCACGGCACACCAGAGGCTCGCGCGACGGGGCCGGCCGGAGTCGGTGCGGATCAGTGTCTGTCGGCCGCGTCGCAGCCGCTTGGGGAGCTGGGCCAGGGCCAGTTTCGTGGCCTGGGTGTGGTCCGCAGCGGTGTTGGAGCCCGCGTTGCCGGGCCGCAGCAGGCCCACGACCGGCTCGCCGGACCCGCCGCGGCCGTGGTCGACGAATCCCATCAGTGGGTGGTGCCCGAACGTCTTCTACCAAGTCGCGGTGGCGTCCTGCTGCTCGGAGTGCGCCAGAACGAGGACGTCGTCGATGTCCACGATCACCTGCCCGCCCGCGTGAGGCGCTGCTTCACCGGCCAACCGCCACACGTGTTCGCGTACTTCAGCACGGGCGGTGCGCAGTGCTGCCAGGACACGCTGCCCGCCCGCCCGACGCCACCATGCTGATCAGCCGAGAGATCGTGGGATCGGAGGCCACCGGCCCGAACACGGCCGGCTCGGCCCGCAACATGCCCACATCGGCCAGGCAGTCCCCGCCCAGCGTCACCGTGAGCGCGACATCCAACAAATTCTTGCCCGGATCGTGCACCGCCCGCGGCTAGTGCCACGGCACAAGTGCCGCCTCTATCGCCGCGTCCAGACCAGTCTTGCGGACCGTCTCGACCAGCAGCACCGCTCCGGCCTGCGAGACGATCCCGCGACCACCGCCCTCAACACGGACACGCGGATAGGACCCGATACGCTTCTTCACCTGGAAAGTGCCTCCGGCGGTGGCGGGAACAAGGACCTCAACAATCCTCATTCCCGCTGGTCAGAGCTGGTCAGAGGGCACTTTCTGCTTTCTTGATCACCAGCCGGACAGCCCGCCTCGCGAAAGCGCGAGGCCAACTCATTCCGTTACGGGCAGGCACTCGGCGAGCAGGTCGACGACGTCGCGCCAGGCTCGCTGCGCGTGCTGCGGGTGGTATCCGACGCCGGGGACCACGGGGTGGTCGACCGGCGGGTGGTGGAAGGCGTGCAAGGCGCCGCCGTAGACCACGAGGCGCCAGTCGACGCCCGCGGCCTGCATCTCGGCGGTGAACGCGCCCCGTTGCGCGGGCGGCATGATCGGGTCTTCCGACCCGACCCCGGCCCACACCGGGCAGCGAATGCGCGCCGCCTCGTCCGGTCGGCCCGTGGTCAGTGCGTTGACCGTCCCGATCGCCCGCAGGTCGACGCCGTCGCGCCCGAGTTCCAGCACGATTGCGCCCCCGGTGCCGTAGCCGATAGCGGCGATCCGGTCGGGGTCGGTCCGCGGTTCGCCACGCAGCACATCGAGTGCCGCATGGCCGATACCCCGCATCCGGTCGGGGTCGGCGAGCAGCGGCATGCAACGGGCCAGCATCTCCTCGGGGCCGCCCAAATAGCGCCCACCGTGGAGGTCGAACGCCAGCGCCACGTACCCCAGTTCGGCGAGGGCGTCGGCCCGGCGGCGCTCGACGTCACTGAGCCCCGGGCCCTCTGGTCCGACCAGCACCGCAGGCCGGCGGTCGACACCGGCGGGGAGCGCGAGGTGCCCGATCATCGTCAGGCCGTCGGCCGGGTATTCGACCGTGTGCGTTGTGACCGTCATCATGGGACTGGACTGTAGTGATTGTCGGGCCCGGTCGGGCCGGTCTTTCACCGTCGGCAGAACAGCGCGGGTGTGGGTCCATGGGTGGGCACTGTGGAAGGCTCATCCCACCGGCCCTCGGCGCCTCCACCAACGGCGAGGCGGGCTCCACCGGACCGGCTTCCATCACCGGACCGCCCCGCCTGCCGCCGTCCGTCGCCTCGGCCTGCTGACCGAATGCGACCTCCGCCGCCTGCAGCCGGGCCACCTCGATCTCGGCGAGCTCCTCGCGCAACCGTTCGACACGATCGACCAGCAGCACCCCCTCTCCGGTACGAGCGCGATGAGTTCACGGTGTGAGCGGCGGCGGGGGCGTGACTACGTGCCACCGCCCATGGTCGCTCCGCGGGAACCCGCCGGACCTGGCGGCAGTCGCCGGAGGTGAGGAACACCGTCCCCCCGATCTGCGCCAAGTGCCGGAGTTCAACGCTGCGCAGTCAGCACAGAGAGGGTGTCCGGTCGAAGGGATCGCCAGGGCGCCCGAGGCTTTCGGCAGACCAAATCGCAAAACTGGAGAGGGAGTTGGAGCGTGGCCCGCTTGCTCATGGCTGGGCTGAACAGCGGTGGACACTGGCCCGGGTGAAGACTCTGATCGGACGGTTGTTCCACGTCAGCTACACGGTGGAGGGGACATGGCGGCTGCTGAAGCGTCATGGATGGTCCTGGCAGCAGCCGGCCCGCAGAGCGATCGAACGTGACGACGACGCAGTGGAGTTGTGGAAGAAGGAGGTGTGGCCGCAGGTAAAAGCACGGCGGCGGCCCGCGGAGCCTGGATCGTCTTCGAGGGCGAGGCCAGTCAGTCGCTGAGGCCGCCACGCGCGAGGTCCTGGGGCCGGGTCGGCCGGACTCCGGTCGTCCGCGTCCGGGGCCGCGGTTCGGGGCGGGTTTCAATGGCGGGAATGGTCTGCTTCCGCCTCGGAGACCGGTCCCGGCTGATCTACAGCTTCCGCGTCCACCGGGGCCGAAAGGGCGAACCCAAGGGATTCACCTGGCAGGACTACCGCGACCTCATCGTGCGGGCGCACAACCAGCTCAAAGGCCCCATCGTCCTGGTCTGGGACAACCTGCGCACCCATCTCATGTCACAGATGAAAGACTTCATCGCCGCGAACGAGGACTGGCTGACCGTCTTCCATTTCCCGTCCTACGCACCTGACCTCAACCCGCAGGAAGGCATCTGGTCCCTGGTGAAACGGACGATCGGCAACCTCGCCGCCGCGAACCTCGACCAGCTCGCCGCCGCCGTGAAGCGCAGCCTCAAGAAGACCCAGTACCGACCGCACCTCATCGACGGCTGCCTCATAGGCACCGGCCTAACCCTGACCAGCTGACACGATCAGGCCGACATCACCCATTCAAGTTCAGTAGTGGCCGTCCGGCGGTATCAAGCCACCCGAGCGTGAAATCCGCTCGTACAAGACGGACCACTACTACCTTCGGGTGATACGCGGTTGCGAGCCTTGCTCCTCAAATCTCCCTGTGGGTCACTGAAATGGTGAACGGGCGGGTGCATATCCCTAGTCGAGGAAGTTGAGAACCGACGGCGCTTGCCGGTTCTTTTCCGTGCTCGAGAAGAAGTTCCGGCAGCTGGGGCCCGGGGCCGGGTCCCAGCCTTATGTGCCCGCGCCCCCGGACTCTCGGCAGCGCCAACAACTGCGTACTGCCACACGTGGCGTCACTTGACTTCGTCGACAACCGACCTTTCCGGCGGAAGCCGAACACTTGGGCCGGGCGCGCTCCGCCGGTCCCCCTATCTTCCATCGGAGAACAAGGAGCGTTGTACATGCCTCTCTCCCAACCAGGGCTCCACCGGCGGCGGAACCATGGTGACCATCACGGGAACGAACCTGCCCAACACGACCAAGGTGAAATTCGGCAGCAAACTGGCCGTCAGTATCACCCAGGTATCCCCGACCGGCATGACGGCGGTCTTCTCCTCGGTCATGGGCATGGGAACGGTCGGGGTCACCGTCACCGCCCCATATCCTGGCGCAACTCCTCCCGGATCAGGAACGGACCACTCGCACGCTGCACGGCGAGGCCCACGCGTAACTCATCGCCGTCGCGCCGGGCAGGATCCTGGGCGAGGAGTGACCCGGGAGGGCCACTGCTGGGCCATGCGACCGAGTTCGGGTGGCAGCCCGACGGTGGAAAGCCAAGACCGAGGCAGCGGTTCGGGATCCGGACAGCAGAACCCGACCTCGTGATTCCCGGACCACTTGCTCCAGCCATCGAAAATCGCGAGTACGGAGTGCCCACCGTAATGGCGACGGTACTCGAAAGTTCCTCAAGGAGCTCTGCATGGAGGAGAAATCCCGCGACGTCTTGACGCCCGGACCTGATGAATCCGCAATCGATACAAGCAGGTTCACCAGTCCGGAGACCGGCATCGAGAAAACCCTCGCCGAGGTGCTGGCCGACGTCATGTGCCTCGAACGGGTGTCGATCGACAGCCACTTCTTCGACGACCTCGGCGCCAACTCATTGGTGATGGCTCATTTCTGCGCACGAGTCAGAAAGCGAGCGGACCTTCCCTCGGCGTCGATGAAGGACATCTACCGGCACCCGACGATCCGCAGTCTGGCGACGGGGCTCGCGAACGCCGCCCCCGTCGAGCCGGCAGTCCCGGCGCCGTCCGAGGTGGTGACCCCAGTCGGCACTGTGCGGTACGCCCTCTGCGGAACCCTGCAGTTCCTGCTTTTCCTGGGATACTTGTTCCTCGCCGGACTTGTTGCCAACCGAGGCTACGCATGGGTCTCCGCCGGGTCAGGTGTGATCGATATCTACCTACGATCGTTCGTCTTCGGAGGCGTCAGCTTCGTCGGTCTGTGCACCTTCCCCATCGCAGCCAAATGGATCCTCATCGGCCGGTGGACATCACGAAGTTTCCCGGTCTGGGGTCTGACCTATCTGCGCTTCTGGACCGTCAAAGTGCTGATCCACGCCAACCCGATGATCTTCTTCGTCGGCAATCCCTTGTACGTGCTGTACCTGCGAGCGCTGGGCGCACGGATCGGCAAAGGGGTCACGATCCTCTCCCGTAACGTTCCGGTATGCACCGACCTCCTCACGGTCGGCGCCGGCACCGTGATCCGCAAAGACTCGTTCTTCCTCTGCTACCGGGCACACGCCGGGCGTATCCAGACTGGCCGGGTCACCCTCGGCCGGGACGTGTTCATCGGCGAGAAGACCGTGCTCGACATCGACACGTCGATGGGCGACGGGGCCCAACTCGGCCACACGTCCACGCTGTACAGCGGCCAGGCGGTCCCGGGCGGTCAGAGCTGGCACGGATCCCCGGCACAGCTCACGCAGCACGACTACCTGAGGATCGGGCCGGCCGCATGCGGCACGCTGCGCCGGGCCGGCTTCGGCCTCATCACCGTGCTTCAGCTGTTCTTCCTCTACGTGCCACTGTCTGTCGGGGGCGCGTACATGCTGGTGGCCCTCGTCCCGGCGCTGCACAACCGGCTGGGCACGGTGGAACTCACGTCACTGGATCTCTACATCGACGCGCTGCTCCTTTCCCTGCTGCTGTTCTTCGGCTTCGTCGTCGTGGGCCTGGCCGTGATGTTCACCGTTCCGCGCCTGCTGAACCTGGTCGTCAAGCCCAACAAGATCTATCCGCTGTACGGGTTCCATTACTCGGCACACCGGGCGATCGGGCGCATGACCAACATCAAGTTCTTCACATGGCTGTTGGGGGACAGCTCCTACATCGTCCACTACTTGCGCGGCATCGGGTACGACTTGTCCCGGGTCGAGCAGACCGGGTCGAACTTCGGCACGGAAGTGCAACACGAAACCCCGTTTCTGTGCTCGGTCGGGAGCGGGACGATGGTCGCCGATGGGCTCTCCGTCATCAACGCCGAATATTCGAGCACGTCCTTCCGGGTGTCCCGGGCCTCGATCGGGTCACACAACTTCCTCGGGAACAACATCGCCTATCCCTCGGGGGCCAGGACGGGCGAGAACTGTCTCCTCGCGACGAAGGTGATGGTTCCGCTCGAAGGCGAGGTGCGTGAGGGAGTGGGCCTGCTCGGCTCACCATGCTTCGAGATTCCCCGGTCGGTCGAGCGCGATTCCCGGTTCGACCATCTGCGCACCGGCGAGGAGCTGCGCCGCAACCTCGCCGCGAAGAACCACTACAACATCCGCTCGATGGTCTTCTTCCTGCTCGTGCGGTGGCTGCACTTCTTCGTGCTCACGATGCTCGGCCTGGCGAACGCCGAGCTGTACGACTCCTACGGGCATGTGCTGATCGCCGCGTTCCTGGTGCTCAGCCTCGGGTTCACCGCCCTCTACTTCGTACTGGTGGAACGCGGCATCGCTGCATTCCGCGCGCTGCAACCGCAGGTGTGCTCCATCTACGACCCATACTTCTGGTGGCATGAGCGCCTCTGGAAGGTGCCCGACATCTACCTCAACATCTTCAACGGCACCCCTTTCAAGAATGTGATCTGGCGCATGCTGGGTGTCCGGATCGGCAGCAGGGTCTTCGATGACGGCTGCTACATGACGGAGCGGACGCTCACCAGCGTCGGGAACGACTGCACGCTGAATGCGGGAAGCAAGATCCAGTGCCACTCGCAGGAGGACGGCACCTTCAAATCCGATCGCAGCACCCTCGGCGCCGGCTGCACCATCGGCGTGGGAGCCCATGTCCATTACGGCGTGACGATGGGCACCGGCGCGGTGCTCGCACCCGACTCCTTCCTCATGAAGGGCGAGGAGGTCCCCGAGCACGCACGCTGGGGAGGAAATCCCGCCACGGAGATGCGAGTCGCCCCTCATCAGCCCGAGGCGCTGACGCGAAAGGGATAGCAGCGCCGCCCTTGTCGGCGCTGAACAGCACGATGGCGAAGGCGAATGGAGAGGGACGACCAGATGGGAATGCAAGCGCAGGCCGACCGGGAGTTCTGGCGCGCTGTGCTCGTCGCCGGTGGATTCACCGAAATCCCGCGGTGGACGCGCAATCCGGAGAAGGGCATCGGCGAACACGAGGCGCCGATCCCGGACGACGTCGTCGCGGCGTTGGGCCGACTGGCCGAAGACCTGGCGGTACCACTCGACTCGGTGCTGCTGGCAGCGCACTCCAAGGTGCTCGCCGCGCTGTCCGGCGAGCACGAGGTCGCCACCGGATACGTCACCGCTGAGGGCGGCCGACCGCTGCTCTGCCGGCTGACGACCGAGCCCGACTCGTGGCGGACGCTGCTGCTGGACGCTCATCGAGTCAAGTCGGACCTGCTGTGGCACAAGGACTACCCGGTCGATGAGCTCAGGTGCGAACTGGGCCTGGCAGAGCCGTCGATCGAGGCTGTGTTCGATCCGCACGGCGTGGGCGGCGAAGTCGCCGGTAGCACCATGCTGTGGGTGGGATTCTCGCAACGCGGCCGCCATCTTGTGCTGCGGCTGCGCTATCGGACCGACGCGCTCGACGAGGACTGCGCCGTCAGGATCGCCGGTTATCACCTCACCGCACTCGCGCTGATCGCCGCCGATCCGGACGCCGAGCACGGGCGGCAGAACCTGCTCTCCGCCGAGGAGCTCCATTTCCAGCTCGAATCACTCGCCGGCCCACGCCGGGAACTGCCGGACCACCGGTTCCACGAACTGTTCGAGCAGCGGGTGGCGGCACACCCGGACGCCGTTGCCGCGGTGCATGGGGAGCAGCAACTGACGTATCGGGAACTCAACGCACGCGCCAACCAGGTGGGACGAGCCCTGCTGGCGCGGGGGCTGCGCCCCGAAGGTGTCGTCGCAGTGGTGACCGAGCGCAACCTGGACTGGATGGCCGCCGTCCTCGCGGTTTTCAAGGCCGGCGGCGTGTATCTGCCCATCGAGCCGCATTTCCCGGCCGACCGTCTCGCGACCATGCTCTCCCGTGCCGCATGCGGGCTCGTGCTGACCGAACCCGGCAGCACTACCACGCTCGACCCGGCCCTCGACTCGCTGTCCGGGGTCCAAAAGCTCTTCGTCCGCGCAGCCTACGAGGAAGACCACGCCGACGATGATCTGGGCCTCCGCATCGCACCGGACCAGCTCGCCTACATCTACTTCACCTCCGGCTCCACAGGTGAGCCCAAGGGGGCGATGTGCGAGCACGCGGGCATGCTGAACCACCTCTACGCCAAGATCGACGACCTGGAGATCGGCGAGGGACAGGTGATCGCCCAGACCGCACCCCAATGCTTCGACATCTCGCTGTGGCAGTTGGTGTCCGGGCTCCTGGTCGGGGGGCGGACCCTACTGGTGGAGCAGGAGGTGATCCTGAACATCCAGCAGTTCGTCGACAAGATCGTCGGCGGCCGGGTCGCCGTCCTCCAGGTCGTCCCCTCCTACCTGGACGTGGTCGTGTCCTGGCTGAAGCAGCACCCCCGCGAGCTGCCGGACCTGCGGTGCGTGTCGGTCACGGGCGAGGCTCTGAAGAAGGAGCTCGTGCAGCGCTGGTTCGCCGCCCAGCCCGGGATCAAGCTGGTCAACGCCTACGGGCTGACCGAGACCTCGGACGACACCAACCACGAGGTCATGGAATGCGTGCCCGACGGAGACCGGGTCCTGCTGGGTCCCGCGGTCAACAACGCACACGTCTATGTCGTCGACGAGCACCTGATCCCGGTGCCGCTCGGTGCCCCCGGCCTGATTGTCTTCTCCGGCGTCTGCGTCGGCCGCGGATACGTCAACGACCCCGAGCGCACCCGGCAGGCCTACCTGGCCGATCCGCACCGTGAGGGCGCCCGCCTCTACCGGGGCGGCGACTACGGCCGCTGGACGCCCGAGGGAAAACTGGAGTTCCTCGGCCGCCGCGACACCCAGGTGAAGATCCGTGGCTTCCGGATCGAGATCGGCGAGATCGAGAACACTCTGTTGCAGGTGCCCGGTGTTCGCGACGGTGCGGTCGTGGTCACCGAGCGGGCCGACCGGAGCAAGCACCTGGTGGCGTTCTACTCCGGTCGGCGGCCGCTCGAGGTCGACGTCCTGCCGGACCGGCTCGGTGAGTCGCTGCCCGCGTACATGGTCCCGTCGGCCTTTCACTGGCGGGAGGCTCTGCCGCTGACGGCCAACAGCAAGATCGACAGAAGGACCCTGCAGGCACTCGCCGGAGAACTCGAGGTTGTCCGGGACGACTACCACGCGCCGGATACGCCGACCGAACAGCAGTTGGCGGCCGCATGGGCGAAGGTCCTCGGCATCCCGCAGGACCAGGTCGGACGGCGGGACCACTTCTTCGACCGGGGCGGCACGTCGCTGTCGGCAGTAAAGCTGGCCATCGTCCTGGACCGTGCGGTGTCCCTCAAGGATGTCACCGGTCACCCGATCCTCGCCGATCTGGCCGGGCTGATCGACGGCAGGTCCGTGCGGCGTGCCGGGCTGCTTCAGCCGCTGTCGGAAACGGACGGCGCGCAGACCGCAGCCCTGGTGTGCTTCCCCTATGCCGGCGGCAACGCGGTGAACTTCCAGCCGATGGCCGGAGCGCTGCCGGACGGTGGACCGGCGGTCTACGCCGTCGAGCTGCCCGGTCACGACGTGGCCGCCGACAGCGAGTCGCTCGTGCCGATGACCCAGGTGGTCGAGCAGGTCGTCGACGAGATCACCGGGCGTGGCCTGACCGGGGTCCTGCTGTGGGGCCACTCCTCGGGAACCGCGCTGGCCGTGGAGACGGCCAGAAAGCTGCGAGAGCGCGGAGTGGACGTCCAACGGGTGTTCCTCGGCGCGCAACTGCTCGGGAACGCCGACGACCGGCACGCCACCATCACCGAGCTGACCGGGCGGAGCAACGCCGAGATCGCCGCGAGCCTGAGCACGCACGGCGGCCACACCTCGCTCGGTGAGCTGAGTGCGCAGCACGCCGAGCACGTCGGCGCCGCCTACCGGCACGACTGCGTTTCCGCACACCACTACTTCGCCGACGTCCTGGAGCACCCGCCGGCGCAGAAGCTCTCCGCGCCGGTCACCGTGGTCGTTGCCGCGGACGACCCGAGCACGGCGGAATACCCGCGCCGGTACCTCGACTGGCAGCTGCTGGCCGAGCAGGTCGACCTGCACGAGCTCTCCGACGGCGGCCACTACTTCCTGCGCACCCGTCCGGCCGAGGCAGCAAAGGCCGTGCTGCACTCCGCCGAATTGTCCGCTTCTTCCTGAGTATCGGCTGAAAGGAAAACGAGATGTCGTTCACATCCACCGCGTTGCTGGTCGACGGGGGACTGAATTCCGGCGCACCCCCACGGGTGCGGGCCGAGGCCACTGGCGACGCGCCGGCCTGGGCGGCCGAGCACCGGGACGTGCTGCGCGCAGTCGTCGCCGAGCATGGTTCGGTTCTGGTCCGTGGCCTCGGGCTGCGCGATGCGGCCGAGACCGGAGCCGTCTTCTCAAAGCTGGCCACCGGTCTGATGACCGAGCGGGAGGCCTTCGCACCCCGGCAGGCCTACCCCGACGGGCTGTACTCCTCATCGAAGTGGCCGCCGAACCAGCCCATGTGCATGCACCACGAACTGAGCTACACGCTTGAGTTCCCCGGCCTGATGATGTTCGCCTGTCTCAGCGCGCCCACCGACGGCGGGGCGACCGCGGTGGCCGACTCACCGACCGTGCTGGACGCGCTGCCCACCGAGTTGACCGAGCGGTTCGAGCGCGAGGGCTGGCTGCTCACCCGCAGCTACAACGACGAGATCGGCGCGTCCATCGCCGAGGCCTTCGGCACTGACGACCGGGGCGCCGTCGAGCGCTACTGCCGCGCCAACGCAATCGCGTTCGAGTGGCAGCCCGACGGTGGACTGCGCACCAGACAGCGCCGTAGCGCCGTGGTGCGCCACCCGGTCACCGGCCGACGCTGCTGGTTCAACCAGATCGCGTTCCTCAACGAGTGGACGATGGCCCCCGAGGTGCACGAGTACTTGGTGGACGTCTACGGCGCCGACGGGTTGCCGTTCAACACCCGATTCGGCGACGGCGATCCGATCGGCGAGGACGTCGTCCAGCTGCTCAACAGCGTCTACGAGGCGAACACCGCACACGAACCGTGGCAGGCCGGCGACCTGATGCTCGTCGACAACGTCCGCACCGCGCACAGCAGGGAGCCCTTCGAGGGACCGCGCGAGGTGCTCGTCGCCATGGCCGAACCGGTGCGTCTGGCCGACTGTTCACCGACCGTGGAGGTGACCACGCGATGACCACTGTCGATTCCACCGCGAGAGAGTCCGCAAGCGTCGAACCGATCACCGTGCCACCGTTCGCGGTGATCTCCGGTGCCCAGGTCCGGCGGACGCTCCACGGATGCGAGAAGCGGATCACGGAGTTGGTCGAGACCACCTACCGGGTGCACGGCGCCGGTGATTCGGTGAACCCGCCGTCGTACTTCCTGCGTTTCCCCGACCGCCCGTCCTCCCGGATCATCGCGCTGCCCGCCTCGATCGGTGGGGACACACGGGTGGACGGCCTGAAGTGGATCTCCAGCTTCCCGAAGAACGTGACGGCCGGCATCCCAAGGGCGTCGGCCGTGCTGATCCTCAACGACCATGACACCGGCTACCCGTTCGCCTGCCTGGAGAGTTCGATCATCAGCGCCACCCGGACGGCCGCGTCGGCGGCGTCGGCGGCCGACTGGCTCAGCCGCGACCGATCGCGACCGACACGCGTCGGGTTCTTCGGGGTGGGCCTGATCGCCCGCTACATCCACACCTTCCTGGTCGGTACCGGCTGGTCGTTCGACGAGATCGGCGTACACGACCTGTCCGCCGACAGCGCGGCAGGCTTCCGCTGCTACCTGGAGCAGTCGGGCACCAGCGGCCGAATCACCGTGCACGACAGCGCCGAGCAGTTGATCCGAAACAGCGACCTGGTGGTCTTCGCCACGGTCGCCGGTCAGCCGCACGTCAGTGACCTTTCATGGTTCGCACACAACCCGCTGGTGCTGCATGTGTCGCTGCGCGACCTCGCGCCGGAGATCCTGCTTGCCTCGACCAACATCGTCGATGACGTCGAGCACTGCCTCAAGGCCGACACGTCGCCGCATCTGGCCGAGCAACTCACAGGCAACCGGGACTTCATGCACGGCACGTTGGACGACGTGATGGCCGGGCGGGTGACGGTGCCGACGGACCGGCCGGTGGTGTTCTCGCCCTTCGGCCTCGGGGTGCTCGACCTCGCGGTGGGCAAGTACGTGTACACCGAAGTGGCTCGCCGCGGAGAGTTGCACGTCGTCGACAACTTCTTCCACGAACTGAGCCGGTACGGATGAGCAGGCCGAGAGTCCAGGAGGCTCCTTCAAGGCTGATCCCAGGAGAGACCACCGGTCACGTCGCAGCAGGTCCTGACACATGAGACAGCGGCCGCTGACGCAGGGCCCTCTCCCGCCTGGTTGGACACGGGGTCTCGCCCGCACAAGCGAGGAACGCGCCCGCGGCCGGGTGGAAGTTCCGATAGTGCTCTGCTCCAGACAGAGGAGACCATCGTGCCCGTCATTTCCGCTCCCTACGCCTTCAACGAAGAGGACCTCTATGTCGACCTCCGGTCGATCTTCGGGCACTCGCTCTTCCTGAAGTGTGAGGGCTTCAACTTCGCCGGCTCGATCAAGTTGAAGGCCGCGACCGAGATGGTGGAGGATGCTGAGCGGGATGGAATCCTGACGCCGAAATCGATCCTGGTCGAGTCCTCGTCCGGAAACCTCGGCGTGGCGCTGAGCGTGATCGCGGCAAGCAAGGGCTACCGGTTCCTGTGTGTGACGGACGCCCGCGTCAATCTGGCCAACAGAATGATGATGGAGGCGTTGGGCAGCCAGGTGCACGTGATCGCCGAACAGGAGGCCCACGGCGGTTTTCTCGGCGCACGGCTGGACCACGTCCGCGCGCTGTGCGCCTCCGACAACCGGTATGTGTGGCTCAGCCAGTACACCAATCCGAGCAATTGGAACGCGCACTACCGCACGACCGCGCCGGAGATCGCCCGTCAGTTCCCACGGCTGGACGTGCTGTTCGTCGGAGTCGGCACCACAGGGACCCTGATGGGCTGTGCGCGCTACTTCCGGAGATGGCACCGGCGGGTGCGGATCATCGCGGTGGACAGCGTCGGCTCGGCATCCTTCGGCGGTTCGCCGGGCCGCCGGATGATTCCCGGTCTGGGCACGAGCATGCGCCCGCCGCTGCTCGACGAGTCCTATGTCGACGAGGTGATTCGTGTCGAGGAGGCGGACACCGTACGTGCCTGCCATCGTCTGGCCAGGCGCGGATTCCTGTTCGGCGGCTCCACCGGCACGGTGATCAGCGCCGCAACGGACTGGATGGCCCGGCACGACGCGCACGAACTCACCGCAGTGGCCATCGGCCCGGACCTCGGCGAGCGCTACCTCGACACCATCTACCAGGCCAACTGGCTGCAGGGTTTCTACGGCGAGGACGTACTCGACTCCGACAAGGAGGCCGCCGATTCCAGGGCAGCCGCCCCCTCGCCGGTGACACCGTAGGGCCGTCGGCCGGACCCTGCTAGCTTGATCTTTAAGAGATCGTCTCATTTGGCTTGATGGGTAGTCTGTGACCGTGACGATCGTGGAGCGTCTGGTCCCGGACCAGTCGTGGGAACTGTTCGAGCGGGTGGTGCCGTCGGCTCCGGTACGGCCTTAGCTTGTCGTCTATGGTCTGGGGTCGAACGAGGCTCGAACTTGGCCAGCGTTTTCGCAGTTCAGCGGACGTGAAGGCGGCCTTCGTCTGATCCTGTGCTCCGTCACAGAGGTAGAGGAACCAGCGCGAAGGCCGGGGTCGTGAGTCTGGGGTATCGGGGCGTCCGGCGGGATGCGTTCGCGGAAGTGTCATGCTTCCGGACGGAGTTGTACGCGTGCCCGACCGCGCGGCGCGACGCGCTGTTCGAGTTATGCGACGCGTTGTTGTGCACGGACGGACCGGTGCGGACGCTGGTTGACCTGGCGCTGGCGCCGGAACACCGCCGCGGCCACGGCGCCCTCTATGGCGGCCTCAACGAGGGACGGATGGATATCTCCCGGCTGCGTCACGCGCTGGCCGGGATGCCGTTGCCGAGGGCGGCGGACGGTCGGATCGTGCTGGCTGCGGATGTCTCGCCCTGGCTGCGGCCGGATGCCAACACATGTGCTGGCCGGTCCTTTTGCCACGCGTTCGGTCGGGGGGAGGGCAAGCACCAGATGGTGCCCGGCTGGCCGTACTTGGTCGTAGCGGCGCTGGAGACCGGCCGAACGTCGTGGACGGCGGTGCTGGACGCTGTCCGCCTGGAGCCCGGCGCGGACGTCGCCGCGGTGACCACGGTCCAGCTCCGCGAACTGGTCGAGCGGCTCGTCGCCGCTGGCCAGTGGAAGCTGGGCGACCCGGAGGTCCTGGTCGTGCTGGACGCCGGCTACGACGCACCCCGCATCGCCCACCTGCTGAACGATCTGCCCGTGCAGATCCTCGGCCGGCTTCGCTCCGACCGGGTCATGCGCCGGCCGAAACCACCGCGGGTCTATGACCCCAAGGGCGGTCGGCCGCCCAAGCACGGCGGGTCGTTCGTCTTCGGCGACCCCGCCACTTGGAGCGCTGAGCAGGCAGTAACGGTCACCGGCACCCGCCTCTACGGGAAGGCGACCGCACAGGCATGGGACCGGCTGCACCCGCGGCTGACCCGGCGGGCGGCCTGGATCGACCACGGGGGGCCGCTTCCCATCATCGAAGGAACCGTCATCCGCCTGGTCGTGGAGAAGCTTCCCAGCGGCGGGGTAAACAAGCCGGTCTGGCTGTGGTGGTCGGGCACCGCTGAGGCTGATCCTTCGGAGTGGACACCCTGACAATGGATCCCGATGGTCCAGGGAGGGATGTCCAGGTGGGACGCAAGTCTCCGTATCCGGAAGAGTTCAGGAAGGACGCGGTCGCGCTCTACCGCGCCGCAGGCGACAGGCGCACATACGCGGCGCTGGCGGCGGACCTCGGCATCACCGCCGAGTCGCTGCGGACATGAGTCCGCAAGGAAAACGAGTCGCAGGAACTGCCCGAGCGCCGCGAGTCCGGCTGAGGAACTGGCCCAGTTGCGGGCGGAGAACACCCGGCTACTGAAGGCGGAGAAAGAGTGGCAGCTGGAGCGCGAGATCCTGCGCCGGGCAGCCGCCTATTTCGCCCGGGAGGTGAAGTGAGCTCCCGCCGCTGGGACTTCATCTCCGAGAAGCGCGCCGACTTCGGCGTGAAGCGGATCTGCCGGATTCTGGGCGCCTCCCGCTCCGGCTACTACCAGCACCAGGCCACTGCAGAAGCCCGCGCCGAACGAGCCGTCGAGGAAGAGCGAACAGTGTTGGAGATCCGACCATGCCGACCACCCGGGCGCCTATGGCGCCCCGCGCGTCCATGCCGAACTCCGCTCCCGCGGGAGAAAGATCAACCGCAAGCGCGTGAGCAGACTGATGAGGATCAACCGCATCGTCGGACGGCACCTGCGGCGCAAGAAGCGTACGACCATTCAGGACAAGACGGCCCCGCCTGTGCCGGACCTGGTGATGCGTAACTTCACAGCGGACATGCTCAACATCAAGTGGTGCGGGGACATAACGTACGTCGCCGTCGGCTCGACCTGGCTGTATCTCGCCACGGTCATCGACATCTGCTCGCGGCGCGTGATCGGCTGGTCGATCGCGGACCACATGCGCACCTCGCTGGTCACCGACGCGATCGAGATGGCCGTGGCCGCCCGCGGCGGCCAGGTCCACGGCGTCGTCTTTCACACAGACAGGGGCGCGCAATATGGATCGGCCGCCTTCGCCGAGGTCTGCCGTCGGCACGGCATCCGCCGCAGCATGGGCCGCGTCGGCTCAAGTTATGACAACGCCCTCGCCGAATCGTTCTTCCAGGGCCTCAAGCGCGAGTTGCTGCACGGAAGGCGCTGGACCTCGAAGGCGCAGACACGGCTGGAACTGTTCAGATGGCTGTCGTACTACATCCGGCGCCGCCGCCACTCAGCCCTCGGCTACCTCTCGCCAGCCGAGTACGAACAGCAATTGATCACATCACGTACGCTGTCACTCGTCGCGTGAAACCCGGTGTCCACCCCCAGGGATCAACCTCCAAGGCCGGGTAGTTAGCGTTTCTGCAGGTCATGCAAGGGAGTTGACGGGTTTTCAACGTGGAGCAACGGAGCTCGTTGGTACAGGCAGTCGTCC
>NZ_JBVJMV010000068.1:0-26856 GCF_055584025.1 Streptomyces sp. NPDC104309
GTCTCCTGGGATTTCGTGAGCTGCCGTGTTCACCGTGATTTGCCTATCCCCTGGTCACCGACGTGCCTGGCGAGAAGGTCGAATGGGACGGGACATGACCCCCTTCACACGTTGTGGCCTCTGGCACACATTCCGCGAGAATGATCTGCGGGCCTCCGCCTCGGTGACGTCGCGTCACCTGGGACCGTGGTGTGGTGTGATGACGTCATGGCGGTGCCGTTTCCGCACTTCAGCGCGGTTCTGGTGGAGCGGGTGCTCACGGAGTGCGGTGTGGGGCACACCGTTGCGAGAACCCTCGATGACACTGCTCCCCGCCCGGACTGCGAGCGTCCGCCGAATCGTGCGCACAGCTGCTACAGCGTCGGCTGGCCGATACCCCGGTCGGTGACCAGCCGCTGCGGATCGAACCGAGCGTGCGACGGCTGCCCTGCGATGACGCCCACTGCGGGCGTCGCACGTTCGTCGAGCAGATCGCAGGCCTGACGTTCAGATGCGGGAGAGGGACGCCCGCTTCGCGCCGGATCCTGGAGGCTGTGACTGTCGCGCTCGCCGGTCGGGCGGGAGTCCGGCCGGCCGTGGTGCTGCACAGGGCGGTAAGTCGAATGACGCCGCTACGGCTGCTGATAGCGCTTCCTGATCCCTCCCGGGAAGTGCCGAAGGTGCTCGGGGTCGATGATTTCGCCATGCGCCGCGAGCAGGATCACGGGACCGTCCTCATCGCCTGCGAGACCCGCGAACCACTCGGCCTGACACCAGGCCGGGAAGGGCCCACAGGCAGTCCAGGTCACCGACCGCTTTCACCTGTGGCAGAACCTCGGCACCGCGGTGGAACAATGCGCGCGCCGGCACACCGCTGAACCCCTACAAGCCCTGCCTGGACAAACACTGGAGCGAGGGCCACACCAATGCCGTTCACCTGCACACAGAGCTCAATGAGCTTGGCCACCCAGGCGGCTTTCAGACCATCAGCGGCTACCTGCGGCCGCGACGTCGACGCCGTATCCGCGTCGTCGGGACCGCGCCACCAGGACGCCGACAAGTAACCGGGGGGGATCATGCGTCACCCCGACCGTCTCTCGGAAGGCGAGGGCAAACAACCGACCAGCGTCCGCGGCCCCGCGGTCCTGATCGAGCCCCGGCCGCCGGCACGGCCCACAGGGCAGCCGATTCCCGGGCGGGAGCGCGCTTCCCGAGCCGCGCCGATCGAGCTCGCTCAGGCTCTGCTGGTGGAGCCCACCACTGAGCAGCAGTCCTGGCAGGACCGCGCGATGGCCCGTGTCCTGGACTGGCTCGGCCAGTTCCCCGGGGAGAACTGGCAGGACCGCTGGCCGCTGAGCGGCCCCGACACCGCCGTGAAGCAGTGGGGTCTGTCGGGGCTGACCCAATCCCAACGATGCCGGCTCCCCGCCGGACTCGGCGCACTGATCGTGCTCCGCGCGGTCCGGCCGTCCTACGCGAGTACCGGGAGCCGACCGCCGCCGAACGGGCCGACTTCCGCGACCACTTCAGCCTGCGCAAGGTCGCCCTGGGCACTTGCGGCAGGCCCTACGGCACCCCCTGCCGACGCGAGCACGCGTGCTTCTCCGAACCAGACCACCGCGCCGGCTTGCAGGAGTCGCCTCGGACCGCTGATTCGCGTTCGGCTCTTGCTGCCGTGAGTGAGGCTCTTGACCCTCACGTGGCGTCAGGCTGCATAGTCGGTGCCGTGGAGGATCACTGGACCGTGGGACACGTGGCCGAGCTGGCCGGCGTGAGCGTCCGCACGCTGCATCACTATGACGAGATCAAGCTCGTTCGGCCGTCGGCGCGGACCGCGGCCGGGTACCGGGCCTATTCGGCGGGCGACGTGGAGCGGCTGCGGGAGGTGCTGGCCTATCGGCGGTTGGGCTTCGGGCTGCGGGAGGTTGCGGAACTGGTCGGCGACCCGTCCACCGACGCGGTCGCGCACCTGCGCCGACTGCGCGGCCTGCTGCTGGAGCGGCGCGATCGCGCTGACGCCATGGTGGCGGCCATCGACAGGGAACTTGAGACACGGGCGAAGGGACTGAAGGTGACACCGGAGGAGCAACTGGAGATGCTCGGTGCACGGCTGTACGACGCGATCGGCGACGCTTACACCACGACACGGCGTACCGAGCCGCGGATCGCCGCGCAGATCTGGGACGCGCTCGGGGACGCGCAGACGGTGCTGAACGTCGGGGCCGGCACCGGCTCCTACGAGCCTGCTGATCGCGACGTGACCGCGGTGGAGCCATCGGCGGTCATGCGGGGGCAGCGGCCTGCCGGCTCGGCGCCGTGCGTGGCCGCCGCCGCGGAGAGCCTGCCGTTCGAGGACCAGTCCTTCGACGTCGCGATGGCCGTCTCCACCGTTCACCACTGGGGGGACCCGATAGCGGGGCTGCGCGAGATGCGGCGCGTGGCCCGCCGCGTGGTGGTGCTCACGTTCGACACCGACCAGCCCGGATGGCAGGACCGGTTCTGGCTTACCCGCGACTACTTGCCCGAGTTCGCGGCCGTCCTCGCGGAATTTCCCTCACTTGCTGGGATGGCCGACGCGATCGGCGCCCGCGCTGAGCCGGTGCCCATCCCGTGGGACTGCGCTGACGGCCTGTTCGAGGCGTACTGGCGCCGACCGGGGGCGTATCTGGAGGATCATGTGCGCCGTGCGATGTCGGTGTGGACGAGGGTCGGGCCGGAGGCCGAGCAGCGGGCGGTGCGAAGCCTCGGCGACGACCTCGACTCCGGCCGGTGGGCCGAGCGCAACAGCGACCTCGCCGACCTCGATGCGGCAGATCTCGGCCTCCGCCTGCTCATAGTTTGAAACCGCGTCGCAGCGTCAGCGTCATGGCGACTCCTGGGCGGCCCGCCGGTCATGTGCGGCGCTGAGCGGGCATGGCGCTGTGGACAGGACAGGACCGGCGGCGCGACCCGGCATGCCCAGGTCGATCGCCCGCGAGCTCCGCTGGTCGATCCGCGCAAGCTTCTCCCCCGCTCCGGCTAGGGGCTGTCCCGGATCTCCTCCAACCGGGCGCGTTGGGCCGGGTCGGGTCGGAGGAGCGAGCAACGAACACAAGCGTGTTCATGAACACAAGGGCTTGAATAGGCACGAGCGCAGAGGCCGATGGACACCTTGCGCCCTCGAAGTGCGCGAGGAAAGCGTTCCACTCCTCCTCGGTGGGGGTCCGGTACTCTTCACCGGGTCGGGTGGCCCGGCGGCGGCGGGCGATGAAGGCGCGGTGAGCCTCGATGGCTGCGGCCGGACAGATCGCGTTGTAGCCCATCGTCGTATCAAGGATCTTATGGCCGCAGATCACTTGGGCAATGTGGGGTGGCAGGCCGTTCATGATGGCGTCGGTCACGAAGATCCTGCGGAAGTCGTGTGGCGAGAAGATGAGCGGTTCGCCGACGGTATCGGTCAGTCCGGTGGCGGCCGGCGCGTTGATCAGAAGCTTGCGGAGCGCGGTCGGGGTGAAGGCGCGGTGTTCGGCGCCGATGTCACGCTGGAACAGCAGCGGCATCAGCGGGTTCCAGACCCGCTCGTGGACGTCGTAGTGCGTGCCACCCGGGGAGTGCTCGTCGCACGTTGAGCCCACCGGCGGCGCGTGACAGGCTCGTGCACCATGATCGATGATTTCGCGAAAGAGTACCTGCACAGCGATCTCCGAGAGATACGCGAGACGATGCTCTGGAAGCTCGACGGGCTCTGTGAGTACAACATCCGCCGGCCCCTGACCTCGACAGGTACCAACCTTCTCGGCCTGGTCAAGCATCTGTCGATCTGGGAGTCCAGGTACTTCGGCGAGGTCTTCGACCGACCGTTCCCCGAACTTCTGCCCCGGTGGGACGACGCCGGGGAGCGCGGAGCCGACATGTGGGCGACCGAGCACGAGACGCGCCAGGAGATCACTGACCGCTACCGTCGCGTCTGGGAGCACTCAGACGCGACGATCACCGCCCTCGCCATCGACTCCCCTGGCCACGTGCCCTGGTGGCCCCGCCCCGACGTGAAGCTGTTCAACATCCTGGTCCACGTGCTCACCGAGACCAGCCGACACGCAGGGCACGCCGACATTCTGCGTGAACAGGTCGACGGCTCGACGGGGACAACAGCCCAGTACGCGACTCCGCGGCACGACGTGGCCTTCTGGGAAGCCCAGCGCGCGAAGATCGAGCGAGCCGCCGAAGCAGCCGTCACCGAACTCGGCCCGGAATGTCAGCCCTTCACGACGCCGCGCGTTCAACCCCAGTAGTGCGGAGAAGCCGGTTCGCCTCTTGCGGCCAGGAAGCCTTCTTCGAGGGCCACGTGCACGCGCTGCAGACGCTGGGGCCGGGGGCTGGAAGGAGTAGATGTCATCCCTCCAGTCCCCGGCCCTCTCAAGATCCGTCCCATATCCCCAGACGCTTGAGCCTGCGCTGCCGGAGCCGCTCCGAGGCGGCCGTGAGGCCGAAGACAAGTCCTATGACCAGCCCGAAGAACACAGCGAACAGGGGATCGTCGGGTCCTCCTCACGCGACAGCGTCAAGAAGAAGAGCGTGAAGGGGACGGCCATGCAGAGGCCGGAGCCGGTCGGGTGCCGGGCGACCCATTTCTGGATCCGAGTCGGACGCCGCTGCCCGCCCAGGGCCCGATCCAGAGCCCAGAACGCATCACCCAGAGACCGCCGCCACTTCGCCACGGCAGAAGGATATGGCAGCCGATCGGCTGGCCCCGGGCCGCGGACGCATGGCGGGCGATGGCCTGTCAGCCGCCGCGTTCAGGCGTTGACGTCATTTCTCGTGAAGATCCACCAGCCTCAAGATCGCCAGCTGCTGCCCAAACCGGTAGGCAAGCGCTGCTACTTGAAGGGTTCTGGCTCAACTTCTCTGGACACACACCGAGTGACCGATGACCGTCATCCAGGCCGCTGCCCAAAAATGATCGGTCGGCCGCTGCCGAGCTGCGATGACGCCTCTGTTTCCCAGGCGGAGGGCATTTGTTCGATTTCGTGTGTGCGGTGCGGCGCCGAGCTGACCACCGCGCTGTCCCAGGTCGTCCTGCCGGCCCACGCCCATCAGAAGTACGGGAACGGGATTCAGCTCCCGGTGCTCACGGAACCGGGCACGTTCGCCGTGGACCCGAGCCCGGGGGGCCGCCGTGTCGGACGTGGGAGAAGATCCATCCGGACGAGGCGGCCGCCCGCGGTGTCTACGCACCGGTCTACGCCCTGTCCGACGGCGCGCCCGCCGCGATCGTCAGCCCCGACGTGGGCCTACGGGGTTCCGACCGGGCCCCACGACTCAGCATTGTCCGGCATCCGCAACGGAACAAGGCACCTCCGGCATCCACAACGAACCGAAGCGCACTGTCAGACCAGACAGAACTCGTTTCCCTCCGGGTCGGCCATCAGCACGTGATCGGGCCTGCCCTGCAGCTCGTCCTCACGGATCACGGTCGCCCCCGCGGCGGTCAGCCGCTCCACCGCCCGGACCACACGGGGCCACCTGACCTCCCAGGGCGTGTCGCGACCGCCGCCGACCTGCACGTCCAGGTGCAAGCGGTTCTTCACCACCTTCGACTCCGGTACCTGCAGGAAGGACAGGGTGGGGCCCACCCCGTCCGGATCACAGAGGTATGCGCCCTGGTCCCACTCGTCCGGCGGGACCTCGTGATGGGAGAACCATTCCTCCCAGCTCTCAAACCCCGCGGGCGGGGGCTTGGGCGTGTACTCCAGCGCCAGCGCCCAGAACTCGGCCAGCTTCGCCGGGTGCGCACAGTCGATCGTCAAACTCCACTTGGCCGCCATGGGGCCCTCCTCGGTCCGGTCCACGGACCGTACCGCGTGCCACTGACACCCTCCCCGTCACTTCGCGCTCGGCACTCGCCGTCCGGTGCTCAGAACGGCACCGGGGCAACCTGCACATGGCCGAGACCCTGCCGCCCGGCGGGCTTTTCGGTCCAGCGACGCGGAATTGGCCTTGGTCTGTCGCCTTGCGCCGCACGTACGGTCGCGTCATGAGGATCCGAATCGTCGATACGTTCACCGACCGCCCCTTCACCGGCAACCCGGCGGGAGTCCTGCTGCTGGAATCCGGTGCCTTCCCCGACGACGCGCGACTCCAGCGGATCGCCATGGAGCTGAACCTCTCCGAGACCGCCTTCGCCCACCCGCTACCGCCGGGCGGCGAGGCGGACTGGGCACTGCGCTGGTTCACGCCGACCACCGAGGTCGACATGTGCGGGCACGCCACCCTCGCCACGGCACACATCCTGCACACCACCCGGACGGCGAGCGGCACAGTGCGTTTCGCGGCGCGCTGCGGAATCCTCACCGCGACCGCGCACTCGGACGGCACCATCACGCTCGACTTCCCCACAGCCCCGCTGACGTCCGAGACCACCCCGGCCGGCCTGGCCGCCGCTCTGGGCGCGGAGCCGCTCTCCGTCCACGACACCGGTCCGCACATCGGCGACCTGATCGTCGAACTGGCCGACGAGACGACGGTGCGAGGGCTGACCCCGGACCTCGCCGCAGTGGCCCGCCTCTCCCGGCGAGGCATCATCGCCACGGCCGCCGCCGAGGACCCCACCCGCGGTTACGACTTCGTCTCCCGCGGCTTCTTCCCACGCGTCGGGATCGACGAGGACCCGGTGACCGGCAGCGCCCACACCGCACTGGCCCCCTTCTGGGCGGCACGTTTCGGCCGTGCCGAGCTGACCGGACTTCAGGCCTCCGCCCGTTCCGGTCTGGTCCGTACGTCGCTGCGCGGCGACCGTACGCTGCTGACCGGCAACGCCGTCACGGTCATCGACGGCGAACTGCTCGCGGCACTCTGAGCCTTCCGACGACGGCATCGAGGGCGTACGGGCGCACTCTGTACGCCCCCACCGAATCACCCGGGCCCCACCACCCCGTCCCCGGCACGTTCAGGCACCACCCGGGCACGCCTCGGGCACGGTCACGGACCACCGGGCGCGCCGCCACGCGCCCCACAGACTGTCCACCGGCCACCCCACGGCGCTCACGGCGTGGGCAGCCAACCCACCTTCCCCGCCAGCAGGGCGTATCCGACGAACGCCCCGATGTCGAGCAGCGCGTGTGCCGCCACCAGCGGACCGACCCGCCCCCAGCGCCGGTACAGCAGTACGAAGACCACGCCCATGACCATGTTGCCGATGAAGCCGCCGATCCCCTGATACAGGTGGTACGAGCCGCGCAGCACCGAACTCGCCACCAGAGCGGCCATCGGCGTCCACCCCAACTGGCCGAGTCTGCGCAGCAGATAGCCGACGACGATCACTTCCTCCACCACGGAGTTCTGCAGCGCGGACAGGATCAGAACCGGATATTTCCACCACACGTCGGGCAGCGATTCCGGGACCACGGTCAGGTTGAAGCCGGCGGCCCGTGCCACCAGATAGAAGGCGAGCCCGGCGCTTCCGATCCCCGCCGCGACCATCACGCCGCGCCCCAGATCCGGCCACGGCCTGGTCCGGTCGAAGCCGATGGCGCGCAGGCCGGAGCCCTCCCTGATCAGCAGATGCGCGACGAGGGCGACGGGCACCAGAGCCGTCGCGATACCGAAGAGTTGCCAAGCGAGATCCAGCCATGGACGCCCCGGTGCGTGCGAGCTGTTGAGTATCGCGGCCTGTTCCTTCAAACCGCCTGGTTTCGTCAGCGATCCGACAAAACTGATCAGGGCAGACACCCCGCTGGCCCCCAATGAGAGAGCCAGTACCAACACCGTTTCGGACCGCAAGATCCGTCGCGACACAGCCTCTTGGGGGAAAGAATCAGCCACGTACCCCGCCTCCATCTGTACACCTGCCTTGAGTTGTGCATTCACGCCCCATACCGCTCCCCGTCCCGCTAGGGTCTCGAATGCAGGTACGAAGATCATGCGCGACAGGCCGGGGGACGACCGCCATTGGCAATGGTGTGGTCCCCCTTTTCCTTGTTCATCCTCAAGGAGGGGCACCACCGACATGGGACGTCACAGCTTGCCCGACGACTACGCGACCGATGGCAGCGGGGACGGTCCCCCGCCGCCGCGACGTCGGCGCACCGTCGCGATCGCGACCATGCTGGTCCTCGCCGTGGCGGCGGGCACGGCGGTCGCGGCGCAGGGTGGTCTGCTGTCGTTCTCGAAGTCCTGCGAGGACTCCGCCGTACGCCTCTCCATGGTGGCCTCACCGGACATCGCCCCTGCCATGCGTGCCGTCGCCGACAAGGCGCGCAAGGACGATGTCAGATCCGACGGTCGCTGTCTGTACGTGCAGGTGGTCGCCCGCGACTCCCACAAGGTCGCCGGTGCCCTCTCCTCCGGGGCCGGCACCCCGGACTACCAGGTCTGGCTGCCCGACTCCGATCTCTGGCTCGACCGGGCCAAGGGCTCCGGTGACGGCATCCCGATCACACCGGGCGACTCCATCGCCTCCTCCCCCGTCACCCTGGCCATGGTGCCGTCGGCGGCCAAGAGGCTCGGCTGGCCGAAGAAGAAGTACACCTGGGCCGAATTGACGGCCGCGGCCATGGACTCGGACAAGGTACGCCTGGGTTCGGCCGATCCGGCGCGCAGTGCCACCGGTCTGCTGGCGCTCTCCAGCATCGGCACCTCCTCCGAGAAGCAGGGCGGCGACAGCGACACCCGGGTCGCGGCCACCGCCAAACTGCTCGCGCAGCGCATGTCCGACGGTGACACCCAGGTGCTGGAGACGCTGGCGCAGAACGATTCGGGCGCGGAGCAGGGCAATCCGGCACACAACCAGGCAGTGCTCCTCTCCGAGCAGGCCGCGTTCGCGCACAATGCGGAGTCGACCGGCGGCGGGCGGCTCGATCTCTTCTATCCCACGGACGGCACCCCGCTGCTCAACTATCCGTACACACTGGTCGACGAGACGAAGTTGAGTACGTCCGAGGGCCGGGCGGCGCTCCGGTTCATGGCGCTGCTGAACGAGCCCGGTGCGCAGTCCACCCTGCGGAAGTATGGCTTCCGGAACGACGACGGGACGGCCGGGGAGTCTGTGGTCGCGTCGGCGGGCGGCAGGAAACCTCAGCCGTACGCCGCCGCGGCCGCCGCCGCACCGTCGGCCGAGGAGCTCCGGCAGACGCTCGGCATGTGGACGATCACAGTGCAGAGCGCGCGGCTGACGACGGTCGTCGACGCGTCGGGTTCGATGGCCACGATCGTGCCGGGGCGCAACCAGTCCCGGATGGATGTCACCAAGGCGTCCCTGATCCAGGCGCTCAACCAGTTCACGCCGAACGACGAGATCGGGCTCTGGGAGTTCGCCACCACGCTCGACGGCGACAAGGACTACCGCAGGCTGGTGCCGACCAGCCGGCTCGGCGACCCGGCCAAGGGCGGCGGTACCCATCGCGAGAAGCTCGCCGCGGCCTTCGCCGCGCTGCAGCCGGTGCCGGGCGGCGCGACCGGCCTGTACGACACCGCTCTGGCCGCGTACAAGGACGCCCAGGCGACGTATGTGAAGGGCAAGTTCAACGCTGTGGTGATCCTCACCGACGGTTCGAACCAGGACAACCAGTCCATCTCGCGCAGCGCCCTGATCGCGGAACTGAAGCGGATCGCCGACCCGGAGCGTCCGGTGCCGCTCCTCGCCATCGCGGTCGGCCCGGAGGCCGACCGCGAGGAGGTCGACGAGATGGCGAAGGTGACCGGCGGCGGGGGCTACCAGGTCACCGACCCTGCCGACATCCAGGCCGTGATCCTGCAGGCCGTCATGACGGCCGGACAGAGCAACCACGCCGCCCAGGAGTAGTGCTCCGCTCGGTGACGGGACACGACAGCACGCCTCGGCACAGGCCACGACGGGGTCGCGGCACGAGGACAACGCCGGACGCCGACGCCCGCGGCAACGGGGGCGCGGCGCAGGACGCAGCGAACATCGGTACCCGCCACGACGACGTCACATCACGCGGCAACAGCGACGGACGCCCGCCACGACCGGGTCACGGCGCGAGGACACCGGTCGGCCAGCTGTGCACGGGTTCGCCGCTGTGCATCAGTTCCGCGTACCGGCGGGTCGTCGCGGCCAGTGCCGCCTGCCGTCCGAGCCCGGCCTCCCGGGCCCGGTGATAGGTGTCCACCTGCCAGGACGCTCCGTTCACCCGCCGCCTGCAACGCTCCTCGATGACCCCGAGGTAGCGGTCACGGTCCGCGGGCTCGATGTTCCAGGCATCGAGCCCCGCGGCCGCCAGCGGCAGCAGCTCGTCCCGTACGAGCTTGACGGCCGGCACCCGGGTCAGCCCGCCCGAGCGACCCGGACGGGGCCACATCAGCTCCGCGTCGATGCCGTGCCGGCAGGCGGTGTCGAAGTTCTCCGCCGCGGCGGAGAACGGGAGCCTGGTCCACACCGGCCGGGACTCCTCGGCGAGCGCCCGTACGAGCCCGTAGTAGAGCGCGGCATTGGCGATCACATCGGTGACGGTGGGACCGGCAGGCAAAACCCGGTTCTCCACCCGTAGGTGGGGTACGCCATCGGCCAGCCCGTACACGGGACGGTTCCAGCGGTAGACCGTACCGTTGTGGAGCACGAGCTCCTGCAGCCCCGGCATCCCTCCCTCGTCGAGCACCCGCAGAGGTTCCTCCTCGTCACGGATCGGCAGCAGCGGCGGGAAGTAGCGCAGGTTCTCCTCGAAGAGCTCGTACGCCGATCCGACCCATCGCTCGCCGAACCAGGTCCTGGGCCGCACCCCCTGGTTCCGGAGTTCGGGCGGTCTGGTGTCCGTGGCCTGCTGGAAGAGCGGCGGCCTCGATTCCCTCCACAGCTCCTTGCCGAACAGGAAGGGCGAGTTGGCACCGACGGCGATCTGAACGCCGGCGACGGCCTGGGCCGCGTTCCATACGGCCGCGAATCGCGCCGGTGTCACCTGCAGATGCAGCTGAACCGAGGTACAGGCGGCCTCGGGAGTGATCGACGAAGAGGTGGAGACCAGCCGCTCCACCCCTTGGATATCAAGGTGGAAATCCTCGCCCCGCGCAGCCACCATTTGATCGTTCAGCAGCGTGTAGCGGTCCGCGTCCGAGAGGTTCGCCGCAACGAGGTCCGCGTGGCCCAGGGTGGGAAGAATTCCGATCATCATGATCCCGGCATCGACCTCGCCCGCCTTCCGATGGGCATATCCGAGGCCGGTCCTGAGCTCTTCGGCCAGCTGATCGAAAACGCGTCCTTCCAGGCGGTGCGGGACTATGTTCACTTCCAAATTGAACATCCCGAGTTCAGTCTGGAAATCACGGCTCGCGATGCGTGGGAGCACCTCGCCATTCATCATCTTCGGCATGCCGTCGGCCCCGGCCAGATTCAGCTCGATCTCCATACCCATGAGGTTGCGAGGTCGGTCGAACCTCCGCTCCGCCAGGAGCCTCTCCAGCCCCTCCAGGCACTGATGAAGCTTCCTCCGGTACCTCTGCCGATCGGACAGGTCAAAGGCGCCCGACACGACCTTCTCCCCCATCGAAGCGTCCCTCCCTCAGGTGGGCGGCCCGCGGCCCAGGCCGCTCGCGTCAGGATCGATAATGCCCAGGCCGGGTGATCCATAACGCCCCTACGAACGCCGCACACCCAGTAATCTGAACGCGGGTGTCCGGGGCACATTCCTTCGGCATGACGCAGTACGCGGTTTCCTCCGTCCGGCAGGCCGCGAAAACGGCGACGCGTTTCGGCCGTCCGCGCCCGGGGAAAAATCCCTGGCGGCAGCTGCGCCGCTGACGCCAAATCGGCAGAATCTCCGCATAATAAAGTCTTGATACCGCCTTGTCGGCAATACCTGCGACGGCTAGTGGAATCACTGAGTGAACACGTGTCGTATAAACTTCGCGGACGAGGCAGAGAGTTGACGCACCGGCCCAGTCACCGGCCTCCTCTGGCCCCGCACGCCGACAGCGCCGTCTGCACCCGCCCACGCACCACCGTGTCTCCGAAGTGAGAGGCGACCCACTATGCCGCTGCATGTTCCCCCGGCCCCCGCGCCCGCTCTGCGCAGCGTTCTCGCGGCACTCGGTTCACCCACCGCAGTCCGCGAGGCCCGCACACCTGCTCTCCGATCGGCCCAGGGACCGCTGAGCCCCGAACTCCCGCTCCCCGTCCATGTACTGGACCGGATCGGACCGGGCGGGCTGGCACCCGCCACCCGGCTCGCCGCGTGGCGGTTCCTGATCCGCACCTCGGAACAGGCCGTCGCCGCGGCGGACACCATGCTCACTCCGGACGGCTGGACCTTCTCGCACTTCTTCGAGGGCCCCTACATCGCCTCGACCGAACTCGCCCTGCGCCAGGCCGAGACGGTGACACCGCACTACCAGCCGCGGCTGCTGTCCATCCCGGAGCTGTACATGCTGGCACTGTGGCTGCACGCCGACATCGAAGCCGACGCGTCCGGCGGGGCACTCGCCCCCGCCGATCTGCTGGTACCGCTGGCACCCGCGCCGCCGGGCATCGCGGCCCATCGCCCGCACCGGGTCGCCGATCTGCTCCGCGTGATGACGCTGCGCATCACCCCGGGCCCCGGCCCCCTGCTCGGGTCACCGGCCTGACGACGGCCGCCTCCCGCACATCACCGCACTGTGCCCCGCCACCGCTCCGGGTGGCGGGGCACAGTGTTGAGGGGCGTACTCGGTGCCCATCCGGACTAGCCCAGTCCGGCCACCCCGAACCACCCGAAGGGACAGTGCAATTGCGATGAACCGTCCGGCCGGGTGACGCGTCATCGGAGTAAGGAGAAGTGCTGCTGCGAAATCCCTGCGGATTGACGCCCGTAGGGCAACACTGGGACCGGACCGATCGATACGGGGGGCGGCCATGAACACCTCGTCAAGCCGCAGGACATTCACTACAACGCAGCGAAAGAACCCTTCCATGTGCCAGCACCAGCCACCATGCCCGACCGCCGACTCAGCCGACCGGGAGGCAGCCCGCCTTACGGCACACCATCCGGAACAGGGCTGGAGCCTGCTGTGCAACGGCGTCCTGCTCTTCGAGGACACCGGTGAGCTGCTCCCGGACGGGCAGATCATCGCCCCGCACCGGCCCCTGGGAACGGGCCGGGCGATGAAGGCCGCCTGACGCCGGCCGGTACGAACGGGGGCCGGCCCGGAGCATGCTCCGCACCGGCCCCGACGCATGTCCGCGTCACATCCTGTCGCTCATGCCTCAGTTGTCGTACTCGTCCAGCGGCGGGCAGGAGCAGACGAGGTTACGGTCACCGAAGGCACCGTCGATCCGGCGCACCGGCGGCCAGTACTTGTCGGCGGCCGAGACTCCGGCCGGGAAGACCGCCACCTCACGGCTGTAGTCGTGCTTCCACTCCCCACCCAGCATCGCCGCGGTGTGCGGAGCGTTGCTCAGCGGGTTGTCGTCCGCGCCCCACTCACCCGACGCCACCTTCTCGACCTCGCCGCGAATGGCGATCATCGTGTCGCAGAAGCGGTCGAGCTCCGCGAGGTTCTCGCTCTCGGTCGGCTCGATCATCAGCGTCCCGGCGACCGGGAACGACATGGTCGGCGAGTGGAAGCCGTAGTCGATCAGACGCTTGGCGATGTCGTCGACGCTGACGCCGGTGGACTTGGAGATCGGCCGCAGGTCCACGATGCACTCGTGCGCGACCAGCCCGGCCGGACCGGTGTACAGGATCGGGTAGTGCGGTTCGAGACGCTTGGCGATGTAGTTGGCGGCGAGTACGGCGACCTGCGTCGCGCGCTTCAGCCCCTCCCCGCCCATCAGGCGCACGTACGCCCAGGAGATGGGAAGGATGCCGGCCGATCCCCACGGAGCGGCCGAAATCGGTCCGACACCGGTCTCGGGACCCGCCGCGGGCTGCAGCGGATGGTTCGGAAGGTACGGCGCGAGGTGCGCGCGCACACCGACCGGGCCGACGCCGGGGCCGCCGCCGCCGTGCGGGATGCAGAAGGTCTTGTGCAGGTTCAGGTGCGAGACGTCGCCGCCGAACCGGCCCGGCTTCGCGAGGCCGACCAGGGCGTTGAGGTTGGCGCCGTCGACGTACACCTGCCCGCCGGCGTCGTGCACCTCGGCGCAGATGTCAGCGACGTGCTCCTCGAACACGCCGTGCGTCGACGGGTACGTGATCATGAGCACAGCGAGCTCGTCGCGGTGCGTCTCGATCTTGGCGCGGAGGTCCTCGACGTCGACCTCGCCGTCGTCGGCGGTCTTCACCACCACGACCTTCATGCCGGCCATCACGGCACTGGCCGCGTTGGTGCCGTGCGCGGACGACGGGATGAGGCAGACGGTCCGCTGGTCGTCGCCGTTGGCCCGGTGGTACGCGCGCACCGCCAGGAGTCCGGCGAACTCGCCCTGCGATCCGGCGTTCGGCTGGATCGAGACCGCGTCGTAGCCGGTGACCTCGGCGAGGCGCTCCTCCAGTTCGCGGATGAGGGTGAGGAAGCCCTGTGCCTGCTCGGCCGGCGCGAAGGGATGCAGCGCGCCGAACTCGGGCCAGGTGATCGATTCCATCTCGGTGGTCGCGTTCAGCTTCATGGTGCAGGAGCCGAGCGGGATCATGCCCCGGTCCAGGGCGTAGTCCCGGTCGGCGAGCTTGCGCAGATAGCGCAGCATCGCCGTCTCGGAACGGTGCTGGTGGAAGACCGGGTGGGTGAGGATCTCGTCGGTGCGCAGCAGAGCCTCGGGCAGTGCGTCGGCGGCGGCCGCGTCCAGGGCCTCGATGTCCCCGTCGGCACCGAAGGCGGCCCAGACGGCGGCGATCTGCGTACGGGTGGTCGTCTCGTCGCAGGCGAGGGAGACCAGGTCGGCGTCGACGAACCGCAGGTTGACACCGCGTTCGCGAGCGGCGGCCACGATGTCGGCGGCCTTCCCCGGGACGCGCACGGTGAGGGTGTCGAAGCAGGCGCCCGTCACCACGTCGACACCCGAGGCGCGCAGGCCCTCGCCCAGGATCGTCGCATAGCGGTGCGTGCGCTGAGCGATCGTCCGCAGCCCGTCCGGGCCGTGGTAGACGGCGTACATCCCGGCCATGACGGCAAGCAGTACCTGAGCCGTGCAGATGTTGCTGGTGGCCTTCTCGCGGCGGATGTGCTGCTCGCGGGTCTGCAGGGCCAGTCGGTAGGCCTTGGTGCCGTCCGCGTCGACGGAGACGCCGACAAGGCGGCCGGGCAGGCTGCGGGCGAACTTCTCGCGTACGGCCATGAAGCCGGCGTGCGGTCCGCCGAAGCCCATCGGCACGCCGAAACGCTGCGTCGTGCCGACCGCGATGTCCGCGCCCAGGTCACCCGGTGAGGTGAGCAGGGTCAGCGCCAGCAGATCGGCGGCGACCGTGACGATCGCGCCGAGGTCGTGGGCCTGCTCGATGACGGGCCGGATATTGCGCACCTCGCCGGAGGCACCGGGGTACTGCACCAGGACACCGAAGACACCGCGCTCGGCGATCTCCGCCGGGATGCCGTCGGCGAGGTCGGCGACGACGACCTCGACGCCCGTCGGTTCGGCGCGGGTCTCGATGACGGCGATCGTCTGCGGCAGGGCGTCGGCGTCGATCAGGAAGACGCCGTTCTTGACCTTGCCGACGCGCCGCGAGAGCGCCATGGCCTCGGCGGCCGCGGTGCCCTCGTCGAGCAGGGAGGCGCCGGAAGTGGGCAGCCCGGTCAGCTCGGCGACCATCGTCTGGAAGTTGAGGAGCGCCTCCAGGCGGCCCTGCGAGATCTCCGGCTGGTAGGGCGTGTAGGCCGTGTACCAGGCGGGGTTCTCCATGACGTTGCGGAGGATCACCGGCGGGGTGAAGGTGCCGTAGTAGCCGAGCCCGATCATCGGGGCCAGCACCTGGTTGCGGTCGGCGAGGGCGCGCAGCTCGGCGAGGACCTCGGCCTCGGTGCGGGCGGTCGGCAGCCGAAGTGCCTCCGCGCTCTTGATGACATCGGGCACGGCTGCCGCGGTGAGCTCGTCCAGCGAGCCGTAGCCGACCTGGGCGAGCATCTTCGACTGAGCGTCGCCATCGGGACCGATGTGGCGCTGCTCGAACGGAATGCCCTGCTCCAGCTGGGAGAGCGGAGTACGGCGGGGGGTCATGGTGGAGGCCTCCTGGTCTGTCACGACCTGCGAGGGGCACCACGGCGCGGGTGCCCGGACGGCCTCCCCCTCTGTCATCTCAACCTGAGAGCTTCACCGGTGCACCTTGCGGCATACCGGCTTTCACCGTCGGTGAGGGAAGGAACCCCATCGGCACGCGGCCGCACGGAACCCGCCCTGCTTTCCAGAGTGGCCTCGTCCGCGCGGTACGGGAGCCTGAGAGATTCCGGGGAGGATTTGCTCCTTCGGCGCCTTCGGATCAGCTCCGGAGGACTCTCCCGCACGGGTTCAGCGGCCAGTACCAGCCTACCAGCGGGGTTCGTGGCGCCATTCTCGAGTGGCCAACCCCCCGGATCTGCACTTTTGTAGAGCTTGTGGAGTAGCCGCGACCAGTGGGAGGGATCGTGCAGACCGACATCGATCCGCGCAGCCTGATCGGCCGCAAGGCGTTCGACCGCAAGGGCACCAAAATCGGAACCGTGGACGAGGTGTACCTCGACGACGCGACCGGTGTCCCCGAGTGGGCGGCCGTACGCACCGGACTCTTTAGCCGGGACGCGTTCGTCCCGCTGGAACCCAGCGAATTCGTGGAGGATTCGCTCCGTGTCCCCTTCGACCGTGCGCTGATCAAGGACGCACCGGACTTCGGCGTCGGCCGCCATCTCTCACCGGAACAGGAGCTCCAGCTCTACCGGCACTACGGCCTGGACTCCCCGTTCGAGGAGACCGGCCCGGACAGGGACTTCGGCAGACTGGCCGGCCAGGACGAGTAGTCCACCGGGTTCCGGACCAGCGGCAACGGCTCGGCCGGCTGCAGTTCCGGATCGTCGATCCGGAACGTACGCACTCTGCCGGGCGCCGACTCCGGCTCCTCGAACCGCACCGTCACCCGGCCGACGCCGCTGCCCTGCACCCAGCCGTGGCCGTACGTGTCATGGCGTACGTCGTGTCCGGCGGGCCAGCGCCGTGCCGCGGGCTGCTCGGCGCTCCCTGGGGACTCCACCGGCGCACCGCTCACGGGTTCCTCCCCGTGGCCCTCCGCCGCCGTGTCCTCCTCGGCCGCTTCCTCGGACGCGGCCCGCTCACCGGCGGCCTGTGCGAAGAGATCCTCCTGGGTGTAGTCGGCGAGCCCCGTGACGCCCACGCCGAGGAGCCGTACGCCTCCGGTGGTGTCCACAGCCTCCAGGAGCCGCGCGGCGGCCTCCCGGACCACCGTGGGGTCGTCCGTGGGCCCACGCAGCGTCTCGGACCGTGTGAGCGTGGAGAAGTCGTACCGGCGCACCTTCAGCACCACCGTCCGCCCGGACCGCCCCGCCCCCCGCAGTCGCCCGACACATCGGTCGGCCAGCCGCTCCACCTCCGTCCTGACCCGCACCCGGTCGTGCAGGTCCGCGTCGAAGGTGTCCTCGACCGACACCGATTTCGCGTCCCGCTCCGCGACCACGGGCCGGTCGTCGTACCCGAGCGCCATGCGGTGGAGCGAACCTCCGTGCGCCTTCCCCAACAGGCGAACGAGCTCCGCCTCACCCGCCTCGACGAGGTCGTCGACCGTCGTCATCCCGGCGCGGCGCAGATGGTCCGCCGTCGCGGGTCCGACGCCCGGAAGGATCCGTACCGGCATGGGTGCGAGCAGCTCCCGCTCCGTGCCCGGTTCGATGAGCAGCAGCCCGTTCGGCTTCGCCTCTTCCGAAGCGATCTTGGCCAGCATCTTGGAACCGGCGAGCCCGACCGAACCGGTGAGCCCGGTGACCGCTTTGATGGCCGTACGCAGCTGCTCGCCGATCTCCAGCGCGGAGGCCGAGTCATCGGCCGCCCCGCCTGCCTCCAGGTCCACGAAGGCCTCGTCGAGGCTGAGCGGCTCCACCAGCGGGGAGAGCCTCCCCAGCAGTTCCATCACCTGGTCGCTGACCGTCCGGTACAGCAGGAAGCGCGGCACCAGATAGGCCGCGTTGGGGGCCAGCCTCCGCGCCTGCGCCGTGGGCATCGCCGAGTGCACCCCGAAGCGCCGTGCCTCGTACGACGCGGTGGCGACGACTCCCCGGGGCCCCAGCCCGCCCACCACGACCGGTTTGCCGCGCAGACTGGGCTTCGACGCCTGCTCGGCGGAGGCATAGAAGGCATCCATGTCGAGATGCAGGATGGTGGGCGCGGCTCTCACATCAACCGATGCTGCCCTACGGCACTGACAATCGCCGCGCCCGAGTCCGGGACGGGGTCAGCCGGCGCGGTTGCGTCGCCGCGCGAGTTCATCGGTGGGGTTGTTCCCGATCAGTGTCTCGCCGGTGTCCACCCGCTCGCCGTGCAGCTGTGACAGCGCCGCGTCGACGTCCTGCCACACCACACCCACAGCGATACCGAAGACCCCCTGGCCGCCCTGGAGGAGACTGACGACCTCATCCGGCGAAGAGCACTCGTAGACCGTCGCCCCGTCGCTCATCAGCGTGATCCGCTCAAGATCCTGGAATCCGCGGGCCCGCAGGTGCTGAACCGTGGTGCGGATGTTCTGCAGGGCGACGCCCGTGTCCAGGAATCGCTTCACGATCTTCAGCAGGACAACGTCCCGGAAGCTGTAGAGCCGCTGAGTGCCCGAGCCGTATGCGGGGCGCACGCTTGGCTCGACCAGCCCCGTGCGGGCCCAGTAGTCGAGCTGCCGATAGGTGATCCCCGCAGCCGCACAGGCCGTCGGCCCGCGATAGCCGATGTCGTTGGCCGATGCCACGCTGCCCCCCGCCACCGCCGCCGGTTGAACCGGTTGCCTGATGGTGCGGCCGGCTGTACTCCCCTGCTGCGGATACGGCCCACCCGCTGCCGTACCGTCGCCGCTGCTTCTCACGCCGACCTCCGTCCTTGACCTGCCATCTCGAAGGTAGGCAGTCACTCGGGGTGCGTCAACGATCGCCACACTCGGCACGCCGAGTGATAATCACCCTGAGGGTGGTTTCCCGTGACGTGTGAGCGGGAAAGGCTTGTCGGATGCGCTGACGGCGGCCCCGTAGAACGGTTACTGACTGTTGGTCCCGAAGTCCTCCGGAGAGATCTGGTCGAGGAACTCGCGGAACTTCTCCACTTCGTCCTCCTGCTCGTCCGGAATGGCGATGCCCGCGTCGTCCAGCACCCCGTCACTGCCGTAGATCGGCGTTCCGGTGCGCAGGGCGAGCGCTATGGCGTCGGACGGCCGCGCGCTCACCTCCACCCCGCTGGCGAAGACCAGCTCCGCGTAGAAAACCCCTTCCCGCAGGTCCGTGATACGGACCTGGGTGAGCTCCTGGCCGACGGCCTCAAGCACATCCTTGAAGAGGTCATGGGTCAGCGGCCTGGCCGGTGCCATGCCCTGCTGGGCAAAGGCGATCGCGGTCGCCTCACCAGGACCGATCCAAATGGGGAGGTACCGGTCGCCTCCCACTTCACGCAGGAGCACGATCGGTTGGTTGGAGGGCATTTCCACCCGGACACCCACAACGTCGAGCTCGTTCACACAGCAACCCTAGGACGTGCTCGGCAGGTTTGGGTAGTCGGGCACCGACGTGATCAGTGGAACCGGACCCGCAGAGCCGTCTGCACCAGGGCCGAATGAAGCCGTACGGACAGCTCTCCGAGCTCCCGCGCGGTGGCCTCCGCGTGTGCTCTGGTCTGCGGATTCCGGTGTCGGCGCAGGGGTGCGACCACCTGCTCGACGAGTCCGGCCTCACGGTCCGCGGCCGCGCGCATGGCGCGCAGGTGACGCGGTTCCAGACCGAATCGTCCCAGATCCGCCACAAGCTTGGCCACCGTGACCATCTCGGCGTCGTATCCGCCGTCGGAGGCCGCAACGACCAGGCCGTACGACTCCCACTCGGCGAGGTCACTCTCGGTGACCCCGGCGGCCGCGAGCAGTTCGGCTCGGCCGATCCGGGCTGCGGTAGCCCGTCCGGGCTCCGCCTCCCAGCCGCCGTCGGTCAGATCCCGCGGTCCGCCTCCGGACGGCAGGGCGGACTTCTCACCGCGGGCGAGTGCGTCCAGATGTTCCCGGATGACCTTCAGCGGGAGGTAGTGGTCCCGCTGCATACGCAGCACCTGAGCCAGCCGCTCCACGTCGGCCCCACGGAACTTGCGGTAGCCGGAGGGGGTCCGCTGCGGCTCGACGAGCCCTTCGGCCTCCAGGAAGCGGATCTTGGAGATCGTCACCTCGGGAAACTCGTCCCGCAGCTGCAGGAGCACCGTGCCGATGCTCATCAGGCGGTCGTCGGCGGTGGCGGTGCCGTGACCGGCACCGCCCGTCGGTGTTCTCAGCATGGACCTTCCCTGACAGGTCAGATGCCCCGCTGGCTCGCGTAGAAGACCAGCCGGTACTTGCCGATCTGCACTTCGTCGCCGTTGGACAGCGCGACGGAGTCGATGCGCTCACGGTTGACGTAGGTGCCGTTCAGGCTGCCGACGTCCCCGACCGTGAAGCTGCCGTCAGGCATCCTGTGGAACTCCACATGCCGCCGCGACACCGTCACGTCGTCGAGGAAGATGTCGCTCTGCGGGTGACGGCCGGCCGTGGTCAGCTCACCGTCCAGCAGGAAACGGCTGCCGGAGTTCGGACCACGTCGCACCACCAGGAGCGCCGAACCGAGCGGAAGAGCGTCGACAGCCGCCTGCGCCTCGGGCGAGAGGGACGGAACGGGCGTCTGCCCGGTGGCCTCCGCCTCGTACGCCTCCAGACCGGAGATGGAGATGGTCGAGGTCGTCTCCGAGGCACGCTCGGGAATTCCGCCCCTCAGCGGCGCACCGCAGTTGGAGCAGAAACGACTGGCCTCGGCGTTGCGATGCCCGCACCTCGTACAGACCGGCATGGACGAACCCTCCTGCCTCGGGCTGAACCCTCCACCCGTACTTGAGGTTGACGGTTCCCCGAAACCTATGCGGCCTGCACCGGCCGGGTCAACGGACGACGCGCCGGAAAATCCCGAATTGTCACCGCTCGAACCGGACACCTGATCGCGGTAGAGCGGGCGCTCCGAGCCCTGCTCATCCGCCTGGCCATGGCGTGGTGCGCGATGGCGGGCAGCCTCGTCGCGAGCGCTCTTGCCGAACAACTTCCCAAACAACTTCACGGGCGATTCCCCTTGACCGAAATAGACCCGCCCGTGGGGCAGGACGAACCCTGAATGAACACACCTGCCGACCCGGACATCTTCACAACGTCCGTATCCACTCGACAGTTTCCACCACGCACCACCTTTACGATGCGCCGACCCCCCGCAACCTCCCACCCGTGTCCTTCGACCCCTCCGAGCCGCCGCCTCACTGGGGCGACGACCGAGCGTAGTCAGGCCGCTTCGCCGCTCGCAAGACATCCACGACGATGTCGTCGGCCTGCTCCACATGCACGGTGGCCTGCTCCTTCTCCAGTGTCTGCACCACACCCCCGGGGATGTTCAGAGCCGGCTCCAGATCCTGTGGCTTGCCGATCACCTTGAACACATACGGAGCGGTGATCTTACGGTCGTCAACCTTGACATGGCCGCCGTCACCGGAGAAGTACGTATTGGCCACCACCCTCACCCCGTTGACCTCGATCGCCTCGGCGCCCGCCGCGCGCAACTCCTGGAGCGCGTCGAGCAGCATGTCCGCCTTGACCCCGTCCCCGGGGTCGTTGACCGTGAGCGTGATCCCGGGACCGTGTGCTGCGACGGTGCCCGCGAGGATACCGAGTTGCTGCTCCTTCTCGACCGTCTGCTTGCGCGCCTCCTCGGCCTGGTCGGAGCTGTTCTCCAACTCCGTGCGCTGAGCATCGAGGCGCTGCTTCTCGTCCTCCAGACGCTGCGTACGGTCGTCCAACTCGTCGAGGATGCGGACCAGGTCCTCCTGACGGGCGCCGCGCAGGGCGCTGTTGTCACTGTTCGAGCGCACCTGAATGGCCAGCCCGAGACCGAGGACGAACAGCAGCACCGCGACGATGAGTTGGGCCCGTGTCACCCGCGGCGGCCACAGCCCGGCGATCAGCCGCTGACGCCCGGTGAGCTCCTTGGCGGCACCGGCCGGCTGCTCGCCGGTGCGCTCCTTGTCGTTGGGAAGTTCTTCGTTGCTCATCGGCCTCAAGCCCGGAAGACATGCCGTCGGATGGCCGCGGCGTTGGAGAAGATCCGGATCCCGAGCACGACCACCACACCGGTCGAGAGCTGTGCTCCGACGCCCAGCTTGTCGCCCAGGAAGACGATCAGCGCGGCCACCACGACGTTCGACAGGAACGACACGACGAAGACCTTGTCGACGAAGATTCCGTCGAGCATGGCCCGCAGACCACCGAAGACTGCGTCGAGGGCAGCCACGACGGCGATCGGAAGATAGGGCTCGACCACCGCCGGCACCTCGGGCCGGACCAACAGTCCGACCACGACTCCCACGACGAGGCCCAGTACGGCGATCACGATGTGCCCTTCCTTGTGTCTGCCGCACCACTGCCGGTGTCTGCGGCCGTATAAGGCTCTGCTGTTCGTACGATCAGGCTCGGCGCAACCGGGAGGCTCACCTTCTGCTGCACGGACATGCTCGTCCGGATGTCGAAGGTGTCCTTGAGCGCCTGCAGATACTGGCCGTCTGCACTGGCCTGGAATACTGTGCTGAGCGGCTTCCCGTCCCCCGCCGCCAGCACCGTGTACGGCGGCACGAGCGGTCTGTTGTCGACCAGTATGGCGTCGCCGGCCGCGCGGATCGCCGACAGTGCCGTCAGCCGCTGCCCATTGATCGAGATCGCTTCCGCGCCGGACTGCCACAAACCGTTGACGACCCGCTGCAGGTCCCGGTCACGAACCCGCCCGGTGTCGGTGAATCCGCTGGTCTCCCTCGGCCCGCCACCGCCTTGATCGGTGCCCTTGGCGTCGTCGACCACGAGTTTCACGCCGGGCCCCTCCACCGGCGTCGCCCCGGCGAGCAGCGCCACCAGCTCTCCCTGGTCCCCGCCGTGCTTCTCCAAGGCCTTGCGCTGGCGCCTGCCCACATCGTCCCGGAGCTTGTCGACCTGCGACTCAAGGGTGTCGGCCGCCGCCGTCTCTCCGTCGATACGGTCGATCAGTTCCTCACGTTCCTTGGCGAGGACCGGCGCGGAGACACGTGCCTGTGCAGCCCCTAGCGTGACGACGAGGGCGGCTAGCACCAGACATGCGGCGAGACCGAGCTTCGACTTGAGCGTGCGGGGCAAACCCGCGCTTCCGTCGGCCTTGCGTCGTGCCGATGCCTCGGCGTATCCGTCGTCCAGGCTGTGGTCCATCACGTTGGTCAGCAGCGACATGGACGCGTCGGGGCGCGCTCGTGGCGGGGCGGTACTCCGATCGGGGGTCTGCTGCGACATGCCGCACATCGTCGCACGTCGCCACCGCTACCGCCGAATGGCCCCACCGGTGAGCCCGGAGACGTCGCAGTACGCCACCGGGCTCACCGATGAAACCCTCACTGACCTGCGCTGTCCACGACTCCAGCCCATTCGTCCAGCAGTGCCTGCGCAGAGGCGTCGTCCGGACCCTCGGCCCACAAATGGGTGACCGCCTCGGCCGGGTCCGGCAGCACCATCACCCATCGCCCGTCGGCCTCGACGACCCGCACACCGTCGGTCGTGTCGACGCTGCGGTCCCCGGCAGCCTCGACGACCCGCCGCATGACCATTCCCTTCACCGCCCAGGGTGTGGCCAGATCACGACGCAGTACGTGGGCGCGGGGAATACGGGCATCGATCTGGCTCAGGGTGAGCTGGGTCCTGGCGACGAGCCCGAGGAGTCTCACGAAGGCGGCGGATCCGTCGAAGACGCTGCTGAATTCCGGAACGATGAAGCCGCCGCGACCGTCTCCACCGAAGATGGTGCCTTCCTCACGTCCCACGCGCGTCAGATCGTCGGGCGACGTCGTCGTCCATTCGACCTGCGTGCCGTGGTACGCCGCGACCTGCTCGGCGACCCGGGTCGTGGTCACCGGCAGCGCCACCCGCCCGCTGCGGCGCTCGGCCGCCACGAGATCCAGCATCACCAGGAGCGCCCGGTCGTCCTCGACGATCCTGCCCCGTTCGTCGACCAGGGAGAGCCGCTCGCCGACCGGATCGAAGCGCACACCGAACGCGGCCCGCGCCGAGGAAACGATCTCGCCCAGCCGCACCAGACCCGACCGCCGGGTTTCGGCGGATTCGGTGGGCCGCGATTCGTCGAGCCCCGGGTTGATCGTCAACGAGTCCACACCTAGCCGTCCCAGCAGGCTGGGCAGAACGAGGCCCGCACTGCCGTTGGAGGCGTCGACGACCACTTTGAGACCCGCGTCGGCGATCCCGGCCGTGTCCACGTTGCGCAGCAGCGACCCCGTGTACGAGTCGAAGACGCTGGACGGGAAGTGCAGATCCCCGATCTCTCCGGGGAAGGCCCGGCGGTACTCCTGTCGGGCGTACACCCGGTCCAGCTTCCGCTGCCGTGCCTGGGAAAGATCGGCACCCCGCTCGTCGAAGAACATGATGTCGACCGAATCGGGCACACCGGGAGACGTACGGATCATGATGCCGCCGGCGCTCCCCCGCGCCGTCTGCTGGCGCGCGACGGGCATCGGTACGTTCTCCAGGTCCCGTACGTCGATGGCACTGGCCTGAAGCGCGGAGATCACCGCTCGCTTCAGCGCACGCGCACCGCGGGAGTGGTCACGTGCGGTGGTGACCGTCGAACCCTTCTTGAGGGTCGTGGCATACGCTCCGGCAAGCCGGACGGCCAGCTCCGGCGTGATCTCGACGTTCAGAATCCCGGACACACCACGGGCTCCGAAGAGATGGGCCTGTCCGCGCGATTCCCAGATCACCGAGGTGTTGACGAAAGCTCCGGCCTCGATGGTCTTGAACGGGTACACACGAACGTTTCCCTGAATGATCGATTCCTCACCGATCAGACACTCGTCCCCGATGACCGCACCGTCCTCGATGCGGGCGGCCCGCATGACGTCGGTGTTCTTACCGATCACGCATCCGCGCAGATTGCTGTGCTGGCCGATATAGACGTTGTCGTGCACCACGGCTTTGTGCAGGAAAGCGCCGCTCTTGACGACTACATTCGACCCGATGACCGTGTGCTCTCGAATCTCCACGCCGGCTTCGACTTTTGCGTAGTCCCCGATGTACAGGGGGCCCCGCAATACCGCATCAGGGTGCACTTCCGCGCCTTCTGCGACCCATACGCCTGGTGAGATCTCGAAGCCGTCGATCTCGACGTCCACCTTCCGCTCAAGGACGTCGGCCTGAGCCTTCACATAGCTCTCGTGGGTACCGACATCCTCCCAGTAACCCTCGGCGACATAGCCGTAGATCGGCTTGCCTTCCTTCATGAGCTGCGGGAAGACATCACCGGACCAGTCCACCGAGACATCGGCTTCGACGTAGTCGAACACCTCGGGTTCCATCACGTAGATGCCTGTGTTGACCGTGTCCGAGAAGACCTGACCCCAGGTGGGTTTCTCCAGGAAGCGTTCGACCTGGCCCGCCTCGTCCACGATGGTGATGCCGAATTCCAAAGGATTCGGTACACGAGTCAGGCACACCGTCACGAGACCGCCTTTTTCCTTGTGGAAGGCGATGAGGTCGGTGAGATCGAAGTCGGTGAGCGCGTCGCCCGAAATAACGAGGAAGGTGTCGTCCTTCAGTGCTTCCTCGGCATTCTTCACGCTTCCCGCGGTGCCGAGCGGCTTCTCCTCGTTGGCGTAACTGAGCTCCATCCCGAGCTCTTCGCCGTCCCCGAAGTAGTTCTTGACCAACGAAGCGAGAAATTGGACCGTCACGACGGTCTCGTTCAGCCCGTGCCGTTTGAGCAGCCGAAGCACATGCTCCATGATCGGCCGATTGGCGACGGGCAGAAGCGGCTTGGGCATGCTTGAGGTCATGGGGCGAAGACGAGTGCCTTCGCCACCAGCCATCACGACGGCCTTCATGTCGGAAACGTCCTCCTTGAAGAGACGACGGTCAAGCCGACTTCGCCCGTCGGGGCGCCATCCGGGTCATCAGCGGCGGGTCGGCCACACTGCGCGACACCGCGTCAACGAGCTCAATCGGCTACTGCATCCGCCTTGACGAGCCGGCGGACCTGAACCACGTAGAGGATCCCTGCCCACCAATAGAGCGTTGTACCCCAACCTGCGAACGCCCATCCGAAAATGGCGGCCAGCGATGCAAGCCAACCACTTCCGTCACTGAGCAGCAACAAGGGGAACGCGTACATCAGGTTGAACGTGGCAGCCTTCCCCAGGAAGTTCACCTGAGGCGGCGGATAGCCGTGCCGTCGGAGAATTCCCACCATCACGAGGAGCATGAGTTCGCGTGCCAGAAGGGCTGCGGTGAGCCACAGCGGCAGGATCTCCCGCCAGGTCAGCCCGACGAGGGTCGAAAGGATGTAGAGGCGGTCCGCAGCAGGGTCCAGAAGCCGACCGAGGCTGCTGATCTGGTTCCACCGGCGGGCGAGCTTACCGTCGAGGTAGTCGCTGATACCGCTGAGCATCAGTACCAACAGGGCCCAGCCATCGCTTTTGGGCCCGCCGAACTCGGGGCGAAGAATCAACCACAGGAAGAGCGGAACCCCGACAAGGCGCGCCATGCTGAGGATGTTGGGGATGGTGAGTACCCGGTCCGTCTGAACCCGAGTCTCCTGGACCTCCACCCGGGGGCCTCCTGTGAAGAACGTGCCAATGATGCCCCCTGACCTTACCGTCAGCCGCCATCAGCAGACACAGGGGGGGTAACGCAAGCATCTCGTGAACGCGGAAAAGCCCCGTGCCACAAGGGCACGGGGCTTTTCCGTAAAAGGAGTTCGGCGGCGTCCTACTCTCCCACAGGGTCCCCCCTGCAGTAC
>NZ_JBVJMV010000069.1:0-25548 GCF_055584025.1 Streptomyces sp. NPDC104309
ACTGAACGCCCGAACCCTCCCATGACCACGGCGAAACCCTGCCTGAACAGCGGAAACTCATTGCTCACATTCGGAAAGAGAACAGCTTCTTACTCAAGACCGAACTCTCCAGATCTTGCCTACACATGACCGGGACCGAGCCGTACATGCCTACAGAAGAGCGGGACTGCCTACACATCGCAGAGACAGGACAAGACAGGACAATTCAGTCCTGTCATGCTCCTCTGACGCCACATTGACTGACCTTCGAACGGGTTAAATGTCTGAGTTAAACTCAGGGATAAAGTTTGCTAGTGTTCGGGGTGGAGGTAGACAGATATGGCATCCGAGGAAGAGCTGTTCGCGAACATCGACGCGCTGCTGGCGCAGGAGCCGCAGCTCCCGCCCCCGGCCGAGCGCGCCCGACTGCGTGAGGCCGCCGGCATCACCCAGGCCCGCCTCGCGACCGCACTCAAGACATCGACACAGACGGTCAAGAACTACGAGAACGGCCGCTCCGAGCCCAAGGAACCGCGCCTGTCGGCCTATCAGCGGCTGCTGAAGGGCTGGGCGGCGAAGTACCCCGCGCACGGCGCCCCCGCCGCGCCGCAGCCAAAGGCGCCGCAGACGTTCAGCGGCCCGGCCGCGCCCACCGAGCCGGAGACCGCCGCACCGGCGCAGGCCCCGGCCGCCCCGGTTGCTCCCCAGCGCCCCGCCCGTCCGGCCGCGACGTCGCGCCGCCCGGCGAAGAAGACGGCAAAGCCCGCCGCTGACTCGCGGTTCCCTCACGGCCCGCTCGCCGTGCTGGACGGTGACGGCTCCGCGTACGGCGTCGACGGGATCGTGCTGGACTGCCCGGCGACCACGATCCCCGAGCTGGTGGAGTGGACGCTGCGCGAGTCCGGCCTCGGCGCCGCCAAGCTCAACCGGTACGGCAAGGATTCCGACCCGCTGATCGTGCTCACTGCCGCGGCCGCGGTGAAGCTGGGGCTGCCGGAGCGCCTGGAGGGCCACGAGCAGCGCCGCTCCCTGCGCCTGCCCGAGGGCCACCCGGTCGTCAAGCAGGTGGCGAAGGCGAAGTGGCAACTCACGCAGCGCGGGTTCGGCCCGTGGGCGCGGATCTACCGCAAGGCGCAGGGGCGCGAGCGGCAGTGCGTGCAGCTGGCGATCCTGTCGTGGGACGCCCTCGATGAACGGTCCTGGCCGGGTGTCTGTGAGATGGAGCCGGCCGATGTCGCCCGCGTCCTCGGGGTCTATGCCCAGCGGGTCATCACCCCGCGCGGCTCCACGGCCGTTTCCGGGCTGGAGCTGATGACGGCGCTGCGCCCGCCGACGAAGGCCGTGCGGGACCCGGAGACCGGGAACTGGGTGTCCGGCTACAACTCCGGCTCGCTGGGGACGGAGCCGATGGACCCGGCGCCGCCGGAGGCCACCCCGGAACACCCCGTCGTCGTGAACTCCGGCTGGACCGGCGGCTTCCTCAACGAAGAGGCGTACCAGTGGGTGCGGTCGGTGGAGACGCTGTCCGATGAGGAGTGCACGCTGCCCTTCGCGGTCGGCCTGGACCTCAACACCGCGTTCCTCGCCGCCGCGGCCCGCCTGGTCGTCGGCCTGTCCGCCCCCGACCACTTCCACACCCCGAAGTTCAACCCGAAGATCCCCGGCTCCTGGCTGGTCGACCTCAGCCACATCGAGCTGGACCCGCGCCTGCCCAGCCCGTTCACGCCGGACGGCACCCGCCCGACCGGCCCGGCCTGGTACCAGACACACACCCTCGCCTACGCCCAGGAGCTCGGGCACGACGTGCACCCGATCGAGGCGTACCTGCGCCGCGAGACCGGCGCGTACCTGGACCCGTGGCACGACCGCCTCAAGACCGCCTACGTCGACACCCTCGCCGACCTCGGCGTCACCCGGGACCTGGACGACCGGGCCTTCCTCGCCGCGATGGAGCAGTACACGCAGGCCGACCCGGCCCTGGCCGCCGTGCTGTCCGCGATCAAGGCGACGGTGAAGGGCGGAGTCGGCAAGCTCAGGGAGCGCCCGCAGGGCAAGTCCTACAAGGAGGGCGAGCGGTGGCCGGCCCTTCAGCGGCCGACCTGGCGCCCCGACATCCGCGCCGCCGTCATCAGCAAGGCCCGGGTCAACATGCACCGCAAGCTGCTGAACATGTCCCGGATGACGGGCCTGTACCCGCTCGCCGTACTGTCCGACTGCGTCGTCTACCCCAGCCCCGGCGACAGCCCGCTGGACTTCCTGCCGTACGCCGCCAGCGGCAAGCCGCAGCCCGGAGGGTTCCGCCTCGGGCCCACGCCCGGCCTGGCGAAGCTGGAGGGTGTCCAGTCGATGCTGTGGGCCGTCGACCTGATGGAGAAGGGCCTGAATCCGGCCCGTCACATCAAGGGCGGCGACGCCGTCCTGGACGAAGGAGAGTAACCGGTGGGGGAGATCGAGGACGCGATTGAGCGCGCCGACCAGGAAGTGTTCACCCGGGAGCCGCCCAAGACCCTCCAGGCCCGCATCAACTACCTGCTCAAGCAGCTCAAGACGACCAGGGCCGTCGCCGAAGAACTCGGGGTCACCCAACGATCGGTGGAGCGCTACCGCAAGGGCGAGCGGAAGCACCCGCCCAAGGACATCGCCGCCCGCATCGACTCCGCGGTGCGCTCCCGTTGGCAGCCGCAGGTCCGCAAGCGTCGCCGTAAGCAGGCCGCCGCCACCGGCGGCATCACCGTGGAGACCCGGGCACGGTTCGGCTACACCGCGCCGATCGGCACGACCGACGACGGAAGGTTCCGACGGCTCACCGTGCATCTCCCGGCGACGTACGCGCAGCGCCTGTTCGACGCCCGCGACACGGGGGCCAGCGACCAGCAGATGCGCGGAATCATCGCCGAAGGGTTCAAGGACGTCTATTTCCAGGATGGTGGTGGCCGCGCTATGGGACTGTCGGACGTGGAGATCAACGACATTGATTACCTGGATCTCGACTACTGAATTCGGAGGCCCTTTTATGGCGAGCATCAATTACCCTGAGCCGAAGCACGATAGGTGTCACATAGGCAGGTTTGTTGTCACGGAGCTCCCCGTCGCTGATCTTTGCTTCCTCATGTCGACGCAGCGACCATCTGCTACGCCCTGCTCTGCTGCCTTTCCCGGACCGTCGGCCGCCGCTTTGTGATGGAGCAGCAGCGGGTCATCGGATCCCAGGTTGGATGCGTCAGCATCGAGCAGCGCGTGATCGTGGCCCTGCCCGGCTGAGCTTTCTGCCCGGAGGGCGCTATGAGTGTGGAAGTGCGTACAGATGCAACTTGTCGGGAGCGAGCACTGCGCCGGCCCGGCAACACCCCGAACAACTTCTTGGCCCAGCGCTCTACGGGGCACTATGACGGCCGCGACGTTCCGGGGGACTGGAGGCGGTCAGGGAGTGCTTTGTGAAGCAATAGCCCGGTCGCAAACGAGTCGCATGAGTCCCTGGGCCCGCTCCACGGAGTCGAGACTGTAGATGTCGTCGCCGATTGGACCGTATGTCATGTCGATGAAGACCGCACCCACCCGGGCTCGGATCTCGACGCGCTCGCCGCATTCGTTGCTTGGGCCATTGGGGATGCTGTATGTGGTTGCGAAGCTCTGATCACCACACCTCGGCATTGTGATACGCGCCTCTTCTGGATCGCTGGTTTGGGCCCCCTTCGGATCGCTGGCCCACTTCAACGCCTCTGCGTACCCATCGATCACCTTTCGGGCATCTCGGCACGCGGTCACGACGTAGAGCACATGGAGGTTACCCGAGTTCATTTTCGGGTTCTCGTAGATCGCAGTACCCCGGTTACATCCCGTGACCTCTTTCGGCTGGAACCCGTTGCGCTCACTGAAGACCGTCCAGCCTGATGGCATTTCCTCCAGTCCAGGCACCACGTCCTTCGTCTCGGCCACGGTCAGCGCACGAGGTGTAATGGTCCTCCCTTCGCTGCCGCTGCCCGGCGCCGGACCATCAGTCAGGCCGGCTGTCGCGGATGCAGAGCCATGGCCGCTTTCCAAAGAGTCATCGGAACTGAGGATCTGGCTCCCGCCGTACACAGCAAGGACGATCATGGCGAGTACCACCAGCACGGCCAACACGAGCGCCACCATGCCAGCCGCTGACGTCGGCTTTGTGAAGTTGATCGTCCCGCTGCCGACCAGGACCGGGTTGTCGCCGCGCAGCCGGCTTCGGGTGATGACCACACCGCCGGTTGCATGCGGTGCGCTCAGGTGAACGTCAGTGCCTGTCGCAGTCGGGGATCGGTCTCGATCTCCTCGGCAAGTACCGCCGATGCCCCGGCCTGCGCCTCGGAGGACGCCTCGGTCTCCTCAAGGCCCGCCAGCGCGGCCCGGCCTCGATCTGACGCCCCCAGCCGGTCTCGTACGACCTGCGCGACAGCGGCCCCGGCCTGCTCGCCTACTCCGGTTGCTGTACCCGTGATCACAGCCGCCAGGACCCCGACAGCGGCTGCGGCGAGTTCACCCGTTCCCATGACACCCCCGAATCACACGCACACCAGGCAACTACCCCTGTTCCCGCATCATGTCAGCGAGACACCGGAATCCATCCAAACTTGTCGCTGATGGCTGGAAGTTCGTGCCGACACCCGCGGCGCGGCTGGCTGGCTGGCTGAGGGAAGCATTGCCCGTGTCCTCGCTGGTGACAGAATGGCTGCCGAGTGAGCACTTGTGACAAGTTGAATGCCTCGTTTGTGACAACCAGGTTGCCTCAACCAGTCCTATTCGCCAGCTCATCCAGCTTCACCGGTGACAACTCCTGAGCTTCGACTCATACCCGTGAGCCGAAGCGCGCTACTGAACTTGAATGGGTGATGTCGGCCTGATCGTGTCAGCTGGTCAGGGTCAGGCCGGTGCCTGTGAGGCAGCCGTCGATGAGGTGTGGTCGGTACTGGGTCTTCTTGAGGCTGCGCTTCACGGCGGCGGCGAGCTGGTCGAGGTTCGCGGCGGCGAGGTTGCCGATCGTCCGTTTCACCAGGGACCAGATGCCTTCCTGGGGGTTGAGGTCGGGTGCGTAGGACGGGAAGTGAAAGACGGTCAGCCGGTCCTCGTTCGCTGCGATGAAGTCTTTCATCTGTGACATGAGATGGGTGCGCAGGTTGTCCCAGACCAGGACGATGGGGCCTTTGAGCTGGTTGTGCGCCCGCACGATGAGGTCGCGGTAGTCCTGCCAGGTGAATCCTTTGGGTTCGCCCTTTCGGCCCCGGTGAACGCGGAAGCTGTAGATCAGCCTCGACCGGTCTCCGGGGCGGAAGCAGACCATTTCCGCCATCGAAACCCGTCCGGAACCGCGGCCCCGGACGCGGACGACCGGAGTCCGGCCGATGCGGCCCCAGGACCTCGCGCGTGGCGGCCTCAGCGACTGGCTGGCCTCGTCCTCGAAGACGATCCAGGCCCCGCGGGCCGCCGCCGTGCTTTTACCTGCGGCCACACCTCCTTCTTCCACAACTCCACTGCGTCGTCGTCACGTTCGATCGCTCTGCGGGCCGGCTGCTGCCAGGACCAGCCATGACGCTTCAGTAGCCGCCATGTCCCCTCCACCGTGTAGCTGACGTGAAACAACCGCCCGATCAGAGTTTTCACCCGGGCCAGTGTCCACCGCTGGTCAGCCCAGCCATGAGCAAGCGGGACACGCTCCAACTCTCGCTCCAGTTTTGCGATTTGGTCTGCCGAAAGCCTCGGGCGCCCTGGCGATCCCTTCGACCGGACACCCTCCTCACCCCGCTCCCGCCACTGACGGCGCCAGCGCTCCACCGGCCGCTCGCTCACCCGCAGCGCGGCCGCGATCTCCCTGTTCTTCGCGCCGCTCTCGAAACGACCGACCGCTTCCAGCCGGATCCGCTCCCTTGCAGCCCTCTTGGCGTCGGTCAGACCGCCACCCTGCGCGTATCTCACACCCCACAGCTACCGACCCGGCTCAGCCCCTGTCAGGCGAACGGACCGACATCACCCAATCAAGTTCAGTATCGTTTTCTGCTGGCCACGGACTGAGCAGTTTGACCGAAGCGCTGGCGTGGCGACACCGAACTGCGGCAACTGGGGGAATGGGTGTGGGGGAGAGAGGGACAGCGGAAGTGCGCCAGGAGCATGCGTGGGCCGAGCGGCTGACCGAAGGAGTGACCGTCGCCGTGGCGTTGGGCCTCTCGTTCTACCTGCTGGTCGGCCCGGCAGTGTTCTTCGGTACGACTGCCTGGTATCTGGTCACCGGCACCACCGCAGTCAGCCGGTTCTTGGCGCCGGTGATCTTCCTCGCCCTCGTGGCGCTGCCGCTCATCGCGGCCCGCGTGGTGTTCCGCTCGGGCCGGCGCAAGGGCAAGAAGCGACTGACGGCGGCGGTCCCGGCAGTGCTGACGCTGCTCGGCGGGTCCGTCGTGCCCTTCGCGGCTCTGTGTCTGATCTTCGTGTATGCGGACTGACCTCCGGCTACGGCGGTCAGTCCGACGTTCACAAAGACGGGCGCATTGTCACCAGGGAGCGCACCGCTCCACCTCGGTGAAGAGGTGACAACTGTCGCAGCCGGGTGTTCTCCTCGAAGATCTCCTCAGCTCGGCGGTAAGAAAAAGCGTGCATGGCGACCTGCGGAAACGCGGCTCCTGGGTTGCCTGTTCCAGCCGTATTCCGGCTGGTCCCCTTCGAGGCGTACAACCCGTTCCGCCAAGGCCGTCACTGACCAGTGCGCCCGAAGCGTTCAGTGAACTGAACGCCGTAGCGGTGATCCGTGCTCGGATACTCCTCGAACCCCCTGCCGTTCAGCCCCGCGCGGCCTGTTCCCCGCGACACCCGCGCCGGCCGCATGTCGAGGGACACACATGCCGGCAGATAGGTCTACACCTGCGGGTAGGGTCCTTCGACATGAGCACAACACCGCCCGACATAAGCCGGGTTAGCCTCCGCGCCTTCCTCGGAATCGGGGCGGCCTTCACCGCCGCCGCGTTCGGCGCCGGGTTCACCCTCGCAGCCGACCAGAGCGGCAGCGCGGACCCGGACAACATCGTCGTCGAGCACTCGGTCGGCCCCCGCCACGGCACCGGGAACCAGTCCATGACCGGGGACCCGTTGCCCGGCGTGTGCACCGGCTATTCCGCGACCATGGGCAATGAGGCCGCCATGCGGGAGGAGGCGCTCTCGACCGCCTGCCAGTTCATCCGTGACAGCCGGGCCAAGGACGCCGAAGCCGCTGTCCAGGCGCTACGGGACGCCGCCCGTGTTCTGGAACGGGGCCGCCGGTGAACACCCCCCGCTGGGTCACCCCGCGCCGCCTCGGCGCCGCCGCCGCGATCTACGGCGTGTTCGTTGCGGGCTGGTACCTGGGTCAGCCCGTCACCCCCGAATGCCACGTCGACCAGGCCACCCTCGACCGGATCGCCGAGGAGTACGAAACCGAACCATCCCCCACACCTACTCCGACGCCGACGGCTTACCCGTCACGGTATGACTCGATGTCCCCTCTCCCGCTCGACCCGACGCCGGACCCGGACTACAACCCGCGTGGGGTCGCCGACGCCAGGCTGTCCCAGACGGTCACCTCCTACGCCGTCGCCTGCACCAACGACACGAGCGAACGCCCACGCATTCGAGCGTGGTTCGAGGGCCACTGGCGGTAGAGAGGCGGTGCGGCCTGGTGTGTCCGCCGACGCGGGCGCCGGCCTCGTGTCGTGCGACACTCCCCGGATGCCTGCCTGGATAACCCTGCGCCGCCTCGGCGCCGCCACCACTCTGTACGCCGTGTTCCTGGCCGGGTGGTGGCTGGGCCAGCCCGTGCGCTCCGACGGCTGCCTCGAAGAGAGGCTCACCGCCGGGGCGGACGGTCGTCCCACATCGGTAGAACCGGCCGACCCCAACCGGTACCTCGAGAACCTCAACCTCGACTTCGGTCTCCTCGACTGGGCCGACGACATGGACGGCTACCGCGACGGCGAATACGGCCCCAGCGACTACGGGTACGACCTGCAGGGCAGGTCCGAAACGTACGTCACATCCGGTACTGTCTACGCTCCTTGCTCCTACAAGAAGCGCGCCCGCCTGCTCGCGTGGATCAACGGCGACTGGAGCTGACTACACCTGTGTCTGCCTCACGGGCACGGCCAGACCACGGGGACGGAAATAGGACAGCTTCCCGGAGCGCCGGATTCAGAGGTACTACGGCGTGATGATTCGACAGAAACCGGGGCGGACATCCTGGAAACGGCCAACCGTCATGTAGCGGATTGCGGCTTCTGCGCGGGCCGTCCACTGTGGACTCCAGATAAGACCGACCGGCAAATGGGGGGTGGAAGAAGGAGCGGGGCTGGGTGCGTGCAGTTGCAAGGCGGAGGATTGAGCCATGGTGATTGACGACAACGCGGCAGATGCGCGTGCCCAGCCCCGCGACGCCGCCCCCCATTTGCCGGCCGGTCTAAGCCGCCCCCGAAGCGGAACCGCTGCTACCGCCAATCGCCGTAGCGCTGGCCCTCGCGCCCGGTCCAACCCCGAGCATCACCCTGCGCTACATGTCCGTTCGTCGTACCTATACGAGAACAGGGCCGCGACAACTGCGATGCCTCATTTATGGAAGATCGCAGGCCGTCGCAATCGGCGGTGACAGCTACCATGCCTCGGCACAACCCGTTCTCGGATCCGAAGAACGACGCCGAACGTGCGGCGAACCGTCAGGCCGCCGACGACTACCAGCGTCAGGAGGAGGAAGGCGCCGACTTCCTCGACTGGGAGAGGGAGCTGGGATGGCGCTGACCGACACCGCCGAAGCGGTACCGGCCGACGACGACCCCGGCCTCCGCAACATCGGCTGCCAGATCGTGCACAGCCCGAGGAAGCCCCCGCCCCGCCAACCCCTGCCGCCCAGTTGCTCGCCCAGCTGCGCAACGACCGCCGCGCCGACACCTGGGTGTCGACCTTCGAGCGAGACTGGGCCAAGGCCCTGCAGGACTCCCGCCACACCTACAGCCTCACGCCCCTGCACGACGTCGTGCGTACCTGGCAGCTGCGCGTCGCCGCGGCCCCGGCCGTCGACGCCTACATGGACTCCGGCCGCGACGAGTCCGGCTTCGTGGACCTGGACGACGTCCTCGGTGCCCGCCGGTGACCGATCAACCGTGGGCGGTGCGCCTGTCGGCTCAGGCCGCAAAGAAGCTCACCGCGCTCCCCGAGCACGCTAAAGAGACGGTCCGTGACGTCCTGGACATCGCGGTGCGCTCCCCGTGGGACTGGCCGCAGCGGAACACCGGCGACCCGGAAGGCGAGGACGTCCGCGCCGCCTCAATCGGGCAGCTGTCCGTCGTCTACATGATCAACCACCTCACCCGGCACCTGTCCATCCTGGACATCGTCAGGCTCGGATGGCCATCCGCAACAACGCCTCGTCCCTCGGCATTGCAGCTGCCGAGGGACGAGGCACTTCGCATCGTGGGCTGACGCACCGACTGCGGCCTTCCGCTCCGCTCTCGGACTTCGGGCCGTCGACTGTGCATGGGGCTTTGCCGACTTGCCGTAGCCCACGTCCAGCGGGTCGGGGCATGCCGGCGGCGTCGGCGCGGTCAGGTCACTGGGAGTCGGAGTCGTCGCCGACGCCGTCGTCGAAGATCACGGTCAGGGGCTGGGTGCCGCTGCGGTTGGTGGTGGTGAGGTCGTGCGCCAGCCGCTCGTACACGGCGCCGGACAGGGCCCAGGTGCCGTCGTCCTTCCCGTATTCCGAGCTTTCGGTCCGCGTGCTGCTCATAGCGATCAGCACGCCAATGACGGACCGGCCGGACAGGGTGATCCGCAGCCGATCGTGTCCTTCTTCGGAGAGTGTGGCCGGGGCACGGAAGTGAGGGAGGTCCGCAGCATGTTCCTGAATGAAGTCCCACATGTCGCGGTGGCAGACCAGGTGCACAGTGCCGACGGTTGCGGCCGTGCCGAGCACAATGTCGTGTGCGGCGAGTCGACGCTCCGACGCGGTGAGACCGTTCTTCCCGGATTCTTCCTCCGCGCCTGGGCGTGCGTTGGCGTGTGCCTCGGCGACGTCCTGTCGGCGACCAGCGCTCTCAGGGCCGGCCCCGCCCTCGGGGCGGCCGGGTTGAGGTTCAACTGCCGTGCTGCTGGTTTCGGGGTTCTCGTTCGCTGGGGCGGCGGCTTCCGGCTCCTGCGGGAAGTCGGTGCCAGCCGCCCCGTCCCGTTCAGGCTGCCCAGGCTCCGGCTGCTCCGGTGGCAGCGCCTGGCCTTGGACTGGATTTTCGACGGCGGCGGGAAGCTCGGGCAGCCGAGCGAAGACGTCGCCTACCGCGGCGCGCAGTTCATGGACCACACGCGCCAGGTCCGCGACATCCTGACGCAGCCCGGGAAGCGACTTGTTGATCTCCGAGAGCGAAGTGGAGGCGCTGTTGACGCGGTTGCGTGTCTCCCGGTTGTCGGAGTGGAGCTCGGACACCTGGGTGGTCACCATTTCGGTGATCTCACGGCGCGAGGTCTCTACACGGTCCCCCAACGCGGTGACCTGCTCCTCCAGCGCCCGCCGGGTATCCAAAAGAGCGGTCATCAGGTCGTTACGAGCCACAAGTCCCTCACAGATTAAGTGATCAATCGGATCCGCTGCGTAGTCTGGCCAGGTAAGAGCGACTTGATCAGCCGCATGGAACGGCCTGACTCAAAGGGTTCGGGCAAGGGCTGAAACGCTACCGAAAGAAAGGAGCGCCTGTTCGAACCCGGACGCGAGACACCGACCAGGCCACCGCGGCCGCGCTCGACTACGGCCTGTCCCCACCAGGCGGTACACGGTGCTGGGCCGGGCGTCGCCCGCACGTCAACTGCGTTCGACGGCCATGGAGTCGAAGGTCTCCCGCATCAGCCGGTCGATGGCACCGGGCCGTTCGGTCAGGGAGTCGAAGAGGTCGGCGAGCAGCCACAGCACGAAGCTGTGCACCAGGGCCTCCTTCGGCGGGATCTGTCCGAACTGGCCGCGCCACGCCACGGAGTCCATACCCATCGCCGCGGCCATGAGGACACCGGTGACCATCGGAACCTGAGCCGGATCAGCCATCTCGAAGGCGGGGAGCCCGCGGATCACAGCGGGGATCAGATCACTGAGCGGACCAAGACGATCCTCCTCATCGTCCTGCTCGGCCATCAGGAATCCGGTCAGCACACCCACCAGGAAGACCGTGCCCCGGGACACCTCCTCACGCCCGTAGGCCTCCATCGCAGCCTGGACCCGCTGCTGCGCCCGCTGGCGCTCCTTGGCGCAAGTGCGTTTCTCCAGGACCCGGTACGAGTCCCACGCTGCACGGATCGCCTCATCCACGACTACACCGTCATTGGTCATGAGCCGACCGTAGTGAGACGACGAGCTGCGGGGGATCCCCTTGAGGAAACCGCGACCCTGCCGCAGAGGCCGGATGAGCGCTGCGCTTTCATGGCGGCTACTGCGGCATTGACCTGCGTCGGTCTCCCAGCCACGGGTAGCGTGCCGATCTCGTACAACACGCAACGCGAAGGGGAGGGCCCGTGCGGTTCCCAGACTTTTCCGACTCGGCACCGCTCACGACGACGGAAGTGCAGGCGCTGCGGTCCCTGTACCACGCATGCAACGCCAGTCAGGCGGAGTGGCGGTCCGCACTCGCTCTCGTGGACCGGCTCAGCGCCCAGATGGAAACTGCCGAGGAGTACGACCAGGGGCAGCCGTTCCAGCACCACGTCGAAGCCGTCAACGACGCCCGCTCAGGGGCCTACCGCTACGAACGCGAGCTCGGCCTGACGGCCTGGCGCTACGCCAGCGCCCACGCGGTCCTCGGGATCACGCTCTTTGACCGGCTGGTGACCGGCGCCCCGGCTTTGTCCGCTTCGAGGGTGGACGAACTCTGCGAAGAACCCACCCTTGAACAACTCTGCAGGGCACTGTCCATTCCCGTCGAACGGCTTCTCAGCGCCCGGAAAGACCCTTCCTACCGGAAGAGGACCGACGAGGAACGCCAGGCACTCATCACCAGGCTGCACTACACGCACCGCGACATCCGGGTCGTGGACCCCGCACAGCCGATGACCGAGCAGGAAGCATGGTCCTGCCGACTGACGGACCACAGCCCTCTGAGGATGGATCCCATGTACGAGGGCATTCTGGAGCCCCTGATCGACATCTGCGAAGAGACACCACTAGAGATCAACTGGTGCCTCAAGAACTCCGAAGCAGGCGTCAGGCAGTGAGGCTGTAAGACAGAAGCCACGCCCTCGTGTGCCCTGGTCCGGCCCGCCGGTGCGGAGGGCTATGGCTTCATGGGCGAGCACGACCAGAACCAGGACGACATCACCGAACCGGCGTGGCCGCCGCTCAGCGCGGAGCAGGCCCGGGAGGTGACGGCCGGGCTGCGGGGGGCGATGGACGACGTTCGGCGCTCCGTGGCGGTGCTCGCCGCCCGGGCCGGGGACGCGCACGCCGCCCGGGTGTGGCTCCCCCTCGGTCACAGCAGCAGAGGCATGACCTGTGCTCGCCAGCGACTGAAGCGACCCTGGTTCGAGTATATGAAGACATTCCCGTGCGCGTGCCTGCGTCATATATAGGGAGCTTGAGTCGCTTCAGTCGCTGTCTTGTCCGAGAGAGTCGCTCTGACCTGGTCTTTTACTCGCGATGGGGGTGAGCGACCAAAGCCTTGCCAGTCGCTGAGCAGGTTCTTCAGTCACTGATCTGAGGCAGGGTGTTGGTCTCATCATCGACACGGCCATCGGTAACCAGCATGAGCCCTGCCTCGCTGCCGGGAACCCTAGCCAAGGTATGTCTGTCGTTGAGTCGCTTCAGTCGCTGATGGGGGAAGTAGACGTCTGCTGAGCTGCGGTTTTCTCGTAGCGACTCTCAGCATCTGTCCCTGGAATCCCCAGTCGCTGGACAGTCGCTGTGCACGGCCAGACAGTGCGCAGCCCGAGGCTGGCCCGTCCTCCCGCCGGCGCGGGGCCGGAAGGCCCCGGCCGCGAACTGCGGGCGGTGCCGGGAGCCGGGCCACTCCCGTGCTGGACGCACCTGCGCTTCCATGGGTCGCTGGTGCCACGGTTTCCATGCGGCCACACTCGATCCGGAGCGCATCAACCAGTGGTCGGGGCCTCGGGGTGGGAGTGCTGCGAGGCGAGCGTTTCCGGGACGCGCAGGAAGCACCGGAACGCGGCCAACACGCCCTGTGGAGCGGGATACTGGTGTCTTCTGACGACGAGGCGACCAGGGGGCATCAGTGAAATCTGCGGGAAGGACGGGGCGTTGGGGTGTGGGCGGCGGGCGGGGCGCGCGGCATGCGGTCGTCGTGGGCGGGAGCCTTGCGGGGCTGCTCGCGGCGCACATCCTCGCCGGGCACGCCGACCGGGTGACCGTCGTCGAGCGCGACCGGTTCCCGGACGGCACGATGGCGCGGTCCGGTGTACCGCAGGGCCGGCATCCACATGTCCTGCTGGAGGGCGGGCAGGTGGCCCTGGAGTCGCTGCTGCCGGGCTTCCTGGCACAGCTGCAGGCGGCGGGTGCACCGCGCGTGGGCCTGCCGTCGGACCTGGTGCAGAGGCAGGACGGGCGCTGGTTCCGGCGGCTGCCCGCGACGACGCACATCTACACGGGTTCCCGCGCGCAGCTGGAGGAGCTGGTGCGACGGCGCGTCCTCGCCAATCCGATGATCAGCGCGGTGGAGGGGGCCGATGCCGTCGGGCTCCTCGGTGACGCCTCGCGCGTGCGGGGCGTGCTGCTGCAGGACCGCTCCGGCAACGCCCGAGGGGAGCAACGGGTCCTCGAGGCCGACCTGGTCGTCGACGCCTCCGGCAGGGGTACGAAGGCCCGGCAGTGGCTCACGGCGATCGGGGCCGAGGCCCCGCACGAAGAGACCATCGACACGGGTCTCGCGTACGCCTCCCGCGTCTACCGCGGCAGGAACGGCGTCCTCGACGGCGACACCTGCGGCTACTACGTCTACCCCAGCCCCGCCCAGGTCCACGGCGGTGGTGCACTGCCCTTGGAGGACGGCACCCATCTGGTCATCGTCTCGGGACTGCGCGGTGACGAGCCGCCCACGGACGACGACGAGTTCGTGACGTACACCAAGAAGAGGCTGCCGCATCCGCTCCTGCACCAGTGGCTGGACGAGGCCGAACCTCTCTCACCAGCGTTCGGCCACCGTCGGACCGCGAACATCCGCCGCCGCTACGACCTACCCGGCCGCCGCCCCGCCGGATTCCTCGCCACCGGCGACGCCCTGTGCACCTTCAACCCGATCTACGGGCAAGGCATGGCCGTCGCCGCGATGAGCGCCCTCGCCCTGCGCGACGCACTGGCCGATCCACGCCGGATCCCCACGACGCGGCGCGTGCAGCGGGCACTCCTCGCCGCGTCCCGGCAGGCGTGGGACATCTCCGCCGGAGCGGACCGCAACATGCCGGGCGCGCTGGGCACTGCGGCAGCCGTCGGACCGGCTGACCGCGTCGCCGACTGGTACCTGCAGCGCGTTCTGGAGCGCTACCCCGGCGACCCCGTAGTCGGGCCCGCCTTCCGCTCCGTACTGACCCTCCGCACACCCGTCACCACCCTGTTCACCCCGCCCGTGGCCCGGGCCGTCCTCCTCCGCCCGCCCGCCCCGACGCCCACCGAGCCGCCGACGGCACCAGAGGAACCGGGGGTCTGAGCGAAGCCGGCCGCTGACGGCGGGCTCTTCCTCGTCGACGCCCAGGGCATGTTCCCGATCGCCTGGGCGGAGCGGACCGCGGAGCTGCTGCCGGACCCGCGACCGGCCACCGGACTGCCCGGGCACACCGAGCGGTTCGCGGACCTGGTCACCGCCCTTGTCGCCGAGAGACGGCCGGGCTCGCGCGGGACGCCGGCCTGGAGCGCACCGCCACCCTGGCCGCAGCCTTGGGCCTGTCCACGATCGCCTGGACACTCTGGCGCGACCACGAGACCCCTGACCCGCTGCTGCCCCTGAACCGCTACGCCGACCTGGAGGCCACGGCCCGCTTCGAGCCCGCCGCCGTCCGGGTGCGCGTCCCGATGGGACGGCGCCACGCGGACCCGCCACGCGGACCCGCCACGCGGACCCGCCACGCGGACCCGCCACGCGGACCCGCCACGCGGACCCGCCACGCGGACCCGCTTCGCGGCGGTCTGCTTGCCGACGTGCCCGAAGTGGTCTGGCTCGGCGGGCGGACCCTGACCTTCTCGGCCGCTGCTGGAGACCCTTCGCGGCCAAGGGTTCACGCGCGGCCTGGACGACTACATCGCAGGCCGCGCCCTGTCCGACCACAGCCGTCAGCTCACCGTTACCCAGCCCGGCCGCCGGCCCCCGGCCCCCGACCAGCTCACCTACACCGCCGACTTCCTGGCCCGGCCGCTGGTGGATCGCCGGCACCGACGGCAAGCCGCCTCGGGCCGCCACCCGCTACGAGCGGGCCCAAGTCGCCAGCCTCGCCGTGCAGAACGCGATCCGCGCCGCCCGCACCGCGCCCGCCGCCGCACGGGACGACGCCCCGCACAGCGTCGACCACCCGGACCGGGACGCCGCGCTCGCCCCGGCGCAGCGCGCCGCCGCCGTCCACGCACACCAGCAGGCCGCGATGCCCAAGGAGTACCTCGAGGGCCGCACGACCGACCCGGCGACGTGGATGCGCACGCCGGAGAACCTAGAACGGCTCGCCGCCTTCACCCGCGCGGCCAACGCCCGCCGCCGCGCCATCGAGGACGGGCAGATCTCGGCCCCGGCCCCGGCCGCCGACCCGGCCGGACCGGTCGACCGGCGCCGCCAGGAGTACGAGCAGCAGCACCAGCAGCCCGGCCCCGGCCAAAGCCAGGGCCTCCAGCCGTGACGCGCCGAGAAACCGTCCGGCGAGACGGAGGACGAAGTCGCCGCGCCAGCAGTCGGGACGCGACCGGCCGCCAAGCCTCGGGGTCGGCAGGGAGAGACGAGTGTGCGGGGGACCGATCCCTCAAGCGTGGAGGCCCCGATGGTTGCCCCGACCCTGCTGCACCTGTCGCCGGAGCGCCTGGAGCATCTCCAGCAGCTCGCCGACGCGTCCCGGCTGCGCGCGGCGCTGTACCCGTCGCCGAAGCCGCCGCTCCTCCGGACCGCTCCCGCTCACGGCAGTACCCCGGTGGCCGGCCGAGCCCGTGGCGCACCGCGCGGGGCCACGCCGGGGATGAGCGACCACGGTGGACTCCACCGTGCACCGGGTGCGCGAACCGGCGGCTGCCGGGTGGGAGTGGAGACCACGGTGGTGCGCATCGGGTGGGTGGACTCCACTCCCGGGGCGCACCATCCGGTGAGGAGTGAGCCTCCGCCAACTTGAACGCGCAGGTCAAAGGGCTGGTGTGACGGTAGTTCGGGGTGCTCATGCTGGTCAGGGGCGGCAGTCTGTGCAGTAGATCATCCGTCACCCCGCACCCCAGCGTGACGGATGATCGAGGGCTGTAAAGCGGGTGCTGCCAAGGGCTGGAGGTCTTGATATATCAGCCGCGTTGGTATCTGGCTGCCATCATGTGGAATACCTTCTTCGGTTCCCAGCGCCTCTCGTCGAGCATCCGGACGACGCCGTAGGAGCCAAGGTCTTGCTCCCCGGGCCTGCTGTAACCGGCGAAGGTGAACCAGAGCGCGGTGTCCACGCCTTCCTCCTCGAAGATGTCCAGCAATTCGGTGAGGTAGCGCGCCTGCTCGTCTTCGTCCGGGACCGCGCCGTGCGGCACCTGCCAGGCCATGCCGCCACGTTCTCCCGCGCCGTGGTATGCACAGGTTCCGTACTCGGTCACCGCGACGGGCTTGCCGTGGGCGAGGTGCCCACGCAGCTCGTCACGGAAGCTGTCGGCGTTGTAGGCGGCCCGGTAGGCATCGATGCCTACGAGGTCGAACGCACCCCAGTCGACGAACTCCCAGGGAGCCGAGGCGTAGGTGACCTGCCCGCCGAAGTGCGTACGGACGGTCGCGGCGATCTGGGAGAGGAAGTCGTTGAGGCGTTCTTGCACCGGTCCGAGGGAGGACCACCACTCCATGTCGGCGGCAGCCATGGCCCGCATACGGTCGCCGTAGGTGGCGCCCGGGAGGAAACCGCCGCAGAACGCGCTGATCTCGCAGCCGGCGACGAACACCACATCGGCGCCAGCCTCCCGTACGGCTTCGGCCCGAGCGGCACAGTCGGCGAAGAACGGGAGCAACTGGTCGCGGGGAAGGTCCACGGGAAAGGGGGCGAACCAGACCTCAAGGCCGGTGTCTGCAGCGTGTCTTGCAGCGATGCTCAACCGTTCAGGCTCTCGTCCCGAGATACGAACGGCGTCACAGTGGAGATCTCCGGAGATCACCGCCATGTCGTGCCGGACCGTCTCAGGGGTGAAGCTCTTGCGGGAGAGTTCTTCCCCTGGGAGGAACCCTGTGTCGTAGTTGATGCCCCGTGCGCGCACGTCCGTGTCCCTTCACTGCCGTTGCCGTGTTCGAGCAAGTCAAAGCCGCGCTCGGGGTTCTTGGCCAGAGGGTGGCTTCCGAAGGTGATGTCGCCGGGAACTCCATGCGGTGTTGTCTCAGCGGTTGACTTCCAGGTTCGTCAGAACGAGCAGTGCACGCAGGAGGTGGGTGGTGCGGGCGGGATCGGTACGGAGCTTGGTCAGGATCCGCCAGTTCTTGAGGTGGGCGAAACCGTGCTCGACCGGTGCACGCCCGACGGCGAGGACACGGTTGGCTTCCTTCTGGCCCGGGGTGAGCTTGTGGGTGCGGGTGGCGGCGAAGCCGGTGACGATCACGGGGTCGCGAATGTCATTGTCCAGGCCGCGGAAGTCGAGGTCGGCCAGTGCCCCGAGGCCGGCGGCGCGCAGGTGGGCCAGGATGCGGTCGTGGCGGGCGGCGGTGTTGTCGTGGGTGGAGCCGGGCCGGGCGGCGGATATCCAGATCAGGCGGCCTCTCTCGTCGGTCAGAGCGAGGAAGTGCAGGCCATGACTGCGGTGCTTGCCGGAGTAGTTCCGCCGGTCGGTTCTCCCGGTGCGGCGCTGGGTGCGGATGAGGGTGCCGTCGATCAGGACCACCTCCCCGCCGCGTTTGGCGATCTTCTTCAGGGCGCGGTCCAGGCGCGGCGCCTGGGTGGCGAGCAATCCGATCAGTTCGTCGCGCCAGCGGCGGACGGTGGACTCGGACACGTTGTTGCCGCCGGCCAGATCGGCCAGGCGCTGGTCGTGACGCAGTACGGCCAGGACGATCACTGCGATCCTTCCGGGCGGCAGGACCCGCCACCTGGACCGTATCGCCTTCAAGTGGCGTCGCAGCAGATCGGCGAGGTGGTTGACGGTGCTCGTGGACAGCGGCAGACGACACTGGTAGACAAGCGGGCAGGTGTCCTCGGCGTGTTCATGGGTTCTCGTCACACAGTCCCAACGGCCGTCGGCGGCATCCCGGTTACGCCCGCACCGCACCGCCAAGTAGTGGCGTGCCTGGTCATAGGCGGGTGGTGAACCGGCCGTCGGGCATTTTCCGCAGCCAGCCGCGGTCTGTCAGCCTGACCAGCTTCCCTCGCAGCGGTTCCAGCTTGGACCGCACGCTGACGTCCACCCCCAGCGTCTCGCCGGCCTGCCGGGTCATGACCGGTCCGGCGGCCTGCCGCACGACGGCGAGAATGCGCTGGTAGTCCGGCGGGAGCGCGTTCTCCTCCACGTCCGGCGCGCGGTGCGGAATCAGCATCACCGCGCGACCACCCACTTGCCCAGGCGCTGGCGCGGCCGAGGCGCGTTCGTCGGCAAGCTGTTCACTCGCTCGTTCAAGGACCCGTTCGGCCACAGCGAGTTCGTCCCGCTCAGCCCGCACCTTCGCCAACTCCTTGGCCAGCCGTTCTTCGAGTTCATCCAGCTCCGCACGCCGCGCGGTGATCCGTTCCAGCAGTTCGGGATCCGTACACCGGATCGTAGAAGGCACCCCGGCCCCAGCGAGCAGGAACCGGCAAGTCGCCCCCTGACAGACGATCTGCTCCTCAGACAGTCGCACACGACCAGCGTGAGCACCCCGAGAACCGGTCACACCAGTCCTTTGACCTGCGGCTTCAAGTTGGCGGAGGCCCAGTGATCGGCAAGGATCCGGTAGCGCAGGTGACCTTGTCCCTGACGCGCAGACCGGACAATGTCGAATGAGACGGCAGCAAGCTCTCATGAGATGGGACATCTACTGCTCCGGGCGCTGCCGGGCACGGCGGGCAGTGTGACGTCCAGCCGTCACGAATCGGGCTGGTACCCGCAGTTATGACGCCTCCACGTCACGCTCACCGGTGCTCGGTGGCGCTACGGGTTGTGCAATGGGTCGTGTATCCGGTTGCGATCCAGGTTGCCCGGCGGCTCCCAGGCCGACGCGCCTGGCGTGTGACTTCTTCGAGATCGTCCCCCTGTCCGGGGCTCGTATATAGGTGTTCGCCGTGATCGAGCATGCGAACCGACGGATCCGGGTCCTGGGCGCGACCGCGCACCCGACCGCATCCTGGGTGGTGCAGGCCGCGAGGAATTTTGTCATGGACCTTGAGGACTCCGGCTGCCGGGCACGCTACTTGATCAGGGACGGGGACGGGAAGTTCCCGCGGCTGTTCGACGACGTGCTCAAGGACGCGGGTATGGAGGTGGTGCTCAGCGGCGTCCGGATGCCGAGGATGAACTCGGTCATGGAGCGGTGGGTGCAGACCTGCAGGCGAGAGCTACTGGATCGCACGCTGATTTGGGACCAGCGTCACCTCCTGCACGCCCTGCGAGAGTTCGAGACGTTCTACAACGGGCACCGGCCGCACCAGGGAATAGCCAACGCTCGCCTGCTCCACCCGCTGCCCGCTCCGATCGAGGATCCGGACCGGATCGACCATCTGGACATACGGCGACGAGCACGACTCGGCGGCATCCTCCACGAGTACCAACATGCCGCCTGACCAGCATGGATGAGGTATTCGGCAAGGGCAGCGCTGACGGCAGAAGCCGTGGGTACGGGACATGGATCGAGAGAAGCGTCCTGGACAACCTCGGGTTGGAATCGTGCCGATCGCGGGCGCGCGGCCGGATCGAGCCTCCGACGTCCACTGCTGCGTGGAAGCCAGACCCGCGCGGTACCCGCCGTCCTCTATCCGGGCGTGAGCATTGCCTCGGTGACCTTGCCGACCGCTGCATCGGGGATTGCAGTGGCAGCCTCTTTGAGGACGAGCAGCCGTGCCCTGGGGATCTCGCGCGCGATTGCCTCGCCGTTGCCGACGGGGAAGAACCGGTTGCGGCGGCCGTGGACGACGAGCGTGGGGACCTCGATCTCGGGCAGGCGCTCGCGCCAGCGGGGTTTGCAGTCGAGCCTGGCAAACACCATGCCCATCTGGTTGGCCATCTGGACCGGGGGTGCGGTGCCGGGCGTGCGGTCCCAGATGCGCGCAGCGATTGTGCGCGCGGCGACGGGGTCGTCGCCGAGGATCTCTGCGCCGGCGGCGGCGAACTCCGCAACCGCCTCACGGTCGGTCCAATCGGGCATCGGACGCGCGAACAGCCGGCTCATCGTTGCCTGGTCATGGTCGGGGAGGTCATCGTCGGGCGGGTCAGGGGCAACCGCGCGGGTGCCGACCAGGGTGAGGGCCGAGAACGAGCCCGGATGGTCGAGCACGGCCACCTGGGCGACCATCCCGCCGACGCCGATCCCCGCGAGGTGCGCGGGCCCACCGCCGAGCGTGTCAGCAAGGGCTGCCGCGTCGGCGGCGAGGCTGCGCAGTGTGTAGGCGGGCGCCTGCGGATCCGTCGTCGTCGACTCCCCGCTGTCGCGCAGGTCGTAGCGCACCACACGGCGCCCGCCGGCAGCGAGGCGCTCGCAGAGCGCGTCGGGCCAGGAGAGCATCGTCGTCCCGCCCGCGAGCAGGACGAGTGGCGCGTCGTCGTCACCGAACGACTCGATGCCCAAGACGATCTCATTGGCGTTGACCGTGGTCATCGGATCACCGGGAGACGTCGTAGGTCAGGTGCGTCGCGGTCGATGTCGAGAATACGCTGCCGTAGCCGGACGTGTCGTCGGTCCCCTCGCGCAGGACCCGGCAGTCGTCGGGGTCCTCCACCCGGACAACGTCCGCATCGCTATCGTCTGCGACAACTTTTCCCCGCACCTGACTACGAAGAGGTGCCAGCAGGTCGGCGCCCCATGCCGACGACCGGCGCCTACGCGCCGCCGAGCAATGCTCAAGACCTGTGGATCGGCCCCGGGAGGGGTGCCTCGCGGAACATGGAGGGCGTACCTTCCCAAGTGATCGACTTCTGGTCATCGAGTAGGCCCGCGTTGCAGCGCGGGTCGGGAAGGCACGCCCGACTGCTGAGCGTAGTCAACGAGGACGGCACCACCCAGAGCGGCTCCCTGATGGATGACATCGTCCGTGAGGGCGCCCGTCGGATGCTCGCCGCAGCCCTGGAAGCCGAAGTCAACCAGTACATAGCTGAGTTGGCTGGCGAGCGGGACGAGGCCGGTCGTCGTCTGGTGGTCCGTAACGGTCACCACCGCGAGCGGACGGTGACCACCGCCGCCGGGCCGATCGCGGTGAAGGCGCCGCGGGTGAACGACAAGCGGGTCGATGGCGAGACGGGCGAGCGGAAGCGGTTCTCGTCGAAGATCCTCGCCCCCTGGTGCCGGAAGTCCCCGAAGATCAGCGAGGTCCTGCCCCTGCTCTACCTGCACGGTCTGTCCTCCGGCGACTTCGTGCCCGCGATGGAACAGTTCCTCGGCTCGGCCGCTGGGCTCTCCTCGGCCACGGTGACCCGGCTGACCAAGCAGTGGAGCGACGGCCACGCTGCCTTCCAGGACCGGGATCTGTCCGGATCCGACTACGTGTACGTGTGGGCCGACGGTGTCCACCCCAAGGTGAGGCTCGGGCAAGCCCACTCGTGCGTGCTGGTCCTGCTCGGCGTCCGGTTGGACGGCACCAAGGAGCTGATCGCCATCGCGGAGGGCCTGCGCGAGTCCACCGAGTCGTGGGCCGACCTGTTGCGCGACTGCCGCCGGCGTGGGATGCGCGACCCCGAGCTGGTCGTTGGCGACGGCGCGATGGGGCTGTGGAAGGCGCTCGCCGAGGTGTTCCCCGCAACACGGCATCAGCGCTGCTGGGTCCATAAATCCCGGAATGTCTCGAACGCTCTGCCGAAGTCCGCGCAGCCTGGCGCGACGAAGGCCATGCAAGAGATCTACAACGCAGAGGATCGCGCGCACGCCGAGAAGGCGATCGAGGCGTTCGCCAAGACCTACGGTGCCAAGTGGCCCAAGGCCGTCGCGAAGATCACCGACGATGCGGACAAACTGCTGGCGTTCTACGACTTCCCGGCGGAGCACTGGGTCCACTTGCGCACGACGAATCCCATCGAGTCGACGTTCTCCACGGTCAAGCTCCGAACCAAGGTCACCCGCGGTGCAGGCAGCCCGGCCGCCGCCCTGGCCATGGTGTTCAAGCTCGTCGAGTCCGCCCAGGAACGCTGGCGCGCGATCACCGGCGCCCACCTTGTGCCCCTGGTCCGGGCCGGGGCACGGTTCGAGAACGGCGCCCTGCTCGAGCGCGCGGAGGCAGTGGCGTGAACGCCTTGCCGCGTCAAAGGAGCTGGTAACTGCTCGGTTGCGATGCGCATCGTGTGAGACTTGCGGCATGGACATGGGCCGGGAGTCACGCTGGGAGAAGGGCGCAATGACGGTGGAGATCGTCTTTGCCTTCGTGACGGGCACCCTGCTGGCTGCGGCCGTGTTTGCGGTGGCATTGGTCCCAGCACTGCTCCTCGGCGTGTCTGAGCCGACGGGGAAGGCCATGCTCGTGGGAGGTGCCCTGGTCGGCGCAGCTGCCGGGATATGGCGTCTGGTGTCGGTACTGCTCCGGTTCGACGCACACCGCCGCCAAGGCCACTGAGCTCCACGAGGAAGTCGCGGCATTTCCCGCCTATGGCGTGCAGTTGTTGCTCCGGCAGCGAGTTCCTCAGCGATCCACAGGTCTTGACAATTGCTCCGCCGCCGTGGACAGGGCGAACGTAGCCTGATGCGGCACTAGCGTTTGACCTGCTCAGACCCTTCGTGGCCTTGCCCATGGAGGCCGCCGTCGTCCGCCGGATCGCTGATGTGGAATCCGGTGTGCGGCGCGGTTGTGCGCTGGAGGGCGAGGAGGGCGGCGTCGTCGCCGAGTGCCCCGCCGGCGTGGGCGAGGAGGTCCTGTTGGACGTGCTGCACGAGTGTCTTGGGGCTGGCCCTGGTCCACAGGGCGGCCCGCCGCTCCAGGGGGTAGAAGGCCTGGTTGCTGTCGCGGGCCTCCACGACGCCGTCGGTGTAGAGGAGGAGGGTGTCGCCGGCCTGGAAGGAGAAGGTGCGCACGGGATGGATGTCCGGCCCCAGCTCGACCATGCCCAGCGGCGGCGCTGCGTGGACACTGTCGAGGCTGGTCACCCGGCCGTGTCTGAGCAGCAGGGGCGGCGGGTGCCCGCAGAGGGTCAGCCGCGCCACGGGGCTGTGGTCGGAGATCTCCAGCAGCAAGGCGGTGATGAAGTGTTCCTGGGACTCCTCGTCCGTCTCCGGGAACTGGGTGAGGTGGCGGGAGACGCTGCGGTCCAGGGCATGGGCGAGGGCGGGCAGGGTGGCGTGCTGGTGGGCGGCTTCCCGGAATGCGCCGAGTAGCGTGACCGCCTCCTCGATCGCGGCCAGGCCCTTGCCCCGGACATCGCCGATGATCACGCGGGTTCGGCTGCCGGTGCGCGCCACCGCGTACAGGTCACCGCCGATGCGTGCCTCTTTCTCTGCCGCCAGGTATGAGGAGGCGATGTGCAAGGGGCCGAGCCGGTCGGGCAGCGGGCGCAGCAGGGCCCTCTGCGCGGCTTCGGCGACTGACCGCACCTGGGCCAGCTCCTCCGTGCGCCGGTCGCGCACGAAGCACACGACCACGGCGAAGATCGACAAGATCGTGAGCCCGATGAGCTGCGCGACGTGGTTTTCGTCGAAGCCGCGGAATACGGCGATGAGGCTCTGGCCTCCCACGGCCAGTGCCCCGATCAGTGCCGTCAGCCGGTAGCCGGCGAATGCGGTGGTGATGGCAGGCGCTACGACGAGCAGCGGGCCGAGGTGGATGGTTTCTGGCGTGCTGATGTCCGCTACGGTGATCGCCGCGATCAGCACCAGGGGAATCGCTACCAGTGCGTAGCGCGACTGCCAGAGCTGCCGTACACGGGCGATGTGCTGCACAACGTGCATGTATCCAATGTGCACGATCCGCCGGGAAAGCGAGCACCTCGCCGACTGGTGCCGGATCAGGCAACGTTTGCCCTGTCGACGACGGCACGTAGGCGCCGGTCGTCGGCGTGGCGGTTTCGCCAGATGATGTAGCGGCGGATCATGCTGCCCTGTTCCTTGTGGTCGGCGTGGTCGGCGTGGTCGGTGCCGTCGAGGGTGAAGTAGCGCAGGGCCGTGAACTGGGCCTCGATGCGGTTGAGCCAGGAGCTGTTGGTCGGTGTGTAGGTGATCTCGACGTTGTTCGCGGCGGCCCAGTCGCCGACGCGCCGGCACTTCTTCGTGCTCAGGTGCGGGGAGAAGTTGTCACAGACGGTCGCGATGCGGACGTGGGCCGGGTAGAGCGTGCGCAGGTAGCGGCAGAACTCCAGGAACTGCGTTCGCCTCTTGATCGGCTTGATAGGCCGTAGAGCTTGTCCTTGGCCAGGTCATAGGCGGCGAACAGGTGACGCACTCCGCCGTAGCGGTTGCAGGTCGCTCGCCGACGACGGCGTGGCTCACGGTCCGGGTCCTTGTGCTTGCCGCCGCGTTCAGCCCACTGTCGGCCCGGATGGGGCATCAGGTTGAGCGGCCCGAACTCGTCCATGCAGAAGATGACTTCGGGTTCGTCGTTCTCGGGTATGACTTCGCCGTCTGCGATCGCGTAGAGGTGCTCGACGCGCGCCTTCTTGGCCGCGTAGTCGGGGTCCCGGGAGGTCTTCGAGGTCTTCAGGCGTTGAAAGGAGACGCCTTCCTCGCGGAGCAGGATGCGCAGGCCCTCGTGGCTGATGTCGTCGACCACCCCCTCGGCGACCAGGAAGTCCGCCAGCTTGGACAGGCTCCAGGTCGGCAAGTCGTGTTCAGTCGGCTTGGACTTCGCGATCTTCTTGATCTCGCGGCGTTCGGGCAGCGTGAACGTCTTCGGCCGGCCACCGGAGTACTTCGGATACAAAGAGTCGAAACCGTCGGCGTTGAAGTTGTGGATCACGTCCCGAACCCGGTCGTCACTGGTGAACGACACCTCGGCAATCTTCGCCACCGGCATGCCCTGCGCGGACAGCAGCACCATCTGGGCCCGCCGCCAGGTCACCACCGACCCGGTCCCCCTGCGGATGATCCGCAGAAGCCGCCGCCCCTCATCGTCATCAATCTCTCGGACACGCACTCGTTCTGCCACCCGGACAGAATGACGCCCACGTGCCGTCCGCCACAGCACCCGGACGGCACGTCACATCACAACAGGGCAAAGGTTGTCTGATGCGGCACTAGTAGGGCTTGGTCAGGTTGGTGCGAGTGCTGGTATGTCGCGGTGGCAGGTGGGGCAGGCGCCGGTCCAGGCTGCGAGCAGTAGCTGCAGTTC
>NZ_JBVJMV010000070.1:0-25182 GCF_055584025.1 Streptomyces sp. NPDC104309
GACCGCATGGATCAACGACCCAGCCAAGCGCAGGGAACCCACACCACAAACCTCATAGCGTCACGACCGTCTCACTGGACTTGAAATCTTCCGGCCTGCAGATGGCCGTCAAGGTCGTGCATCCGGCGCAGGCGGCAGATGTAGAGTTCCGGGCGCGTTTTCGCCGGGAAGTGCAGCTGTCGAGGCGGGTGACGGGTCCGTGCCTGGTATCGGTACACGATGCCGACACCGGCAGCAACCTCCCCTGGCTCGCCACGCCCTTCGTGCCCGGTCCCACCCTGGACCGGTATCTAGCCACGAGCGGGGCTCTGACGGGCGCCCGTCTGTATGCGCTGGCTGCTGGCACTGCGGCCGCGCTCGCCGCGGTGCATGATGCGGGCATCGTCCACCGGGACGTGAAACCGCAGAACGTCATCCTTGCCCCGTCCGGCCCGCGGGTGCTGGACTTCGGTATCGCCCATGCCTTGGACGGCACCTCGGTCACGCGCACGGGGGTGATGACCGGCACGCCCGGCTGGATCAGCCCCGAGCATTACCGCACCGGTGCGGTCGGCCCCGAAGGGGATGTGTTCACCTGGGGCGCGCTCATTGCCTACGCCGCGACCGGTCGCCTCCCCTTCGGTACCGGCGCACCCGACGCGGTGGCCTTCCGAATCATGTCCACCGAGCCGGACCTGGCAGGCGTCCCCGACGATCTCCTGCAGCTGGTCGAGCAGGCACTGTCCAAAGAGCCCGGCGACCGGCCGCCCGCCGCCGAACTCGGCCGCACCTGTACGGCACTACTCGCCGCGCAAGCAACGGCCATCACCTCTCCTTATGGAGAACAGCCGACGCTGGTATCCGACCTGGTGAGCGTTCACTGGGACCTGCCTCACGAGGACGACCCTGCCTGGCACACTGCCCCGCCCCGCAGCCGCCTCAGGCTGTATCTGGTAGTCGCCGCAGCGGCTCTCGTGGTGGGCGGCATCGGCGGAGCCATCGCCGCAGCGTCAACCTCCGGACACGAGCAAGCCGCCGGTCCAAGCCATGATCCGAAGGCGGCACCCGCCAGCGCTACGCCCGTGGTGGAACCGACCCGCAGCCGGGAGCCCAGCAGCGCATCACCTACTCCCTCCGCGGCAGCCCCTGAAACTGAGCCTGCACACCAGACCGCTCCATCACCTGCGTACACCCGCAACGACGCCACGCAGCCCAGCATCGACGAATGGGCCGACGCACGCGTACCGGCAACGCCGACGGAAAGGGCCACAGCCGAACGACTGCGCAGCAACGCGGCTCAAGTCCTGCAAGGAAAGGAGTACATGGGCGATGAGGTGATCGTCACCTTCAACCCCCAGGCACAGACCATGTTCGTCACCTTCGGTCCCGGCATCTTCCCTGAAGGCCAGGACTACCACGACGACCCGGATTGGACGGAGAACGTGCGCTCGCTGATGTTCGGCAGCTGCACCGAGGCGCAGCAGAACTTCCATGACCACATCACCTGGCCCTACGGCCGCGCAGCCGTCGTCTACCGCGAATCCATGGCCAGCCCCATCATCGCCGATTTCCGCGAAGTCACCCATAGCGACAGCTGTCGCGTATGACCTGTATGGTCTGCGCCCCGAAGGAACTCCGGCTTCCCTCTGTTGAGCGCCACAGGTCGACAGACACTCCGTGTCCCGGCGGCGATCACCGGGGCAGCTCAGAGCGGGGTCATGGGGACCTCGACTCGCACTGTCCGCAGCCGCTTCCAGGCGGATCGCATCGTCAGCGCCGTTGCGGTCGACCCCGGGCATGACGGGCACGGGAAGTTTTGGCGGCCCAGGTCGAGTTCCATGCACAGTGCTGCTGGTGCCACGTAGAGACGCCGGCAGCGCGGGTCACAGCGGTAACGGTGATCCTCGTCCCTCGAGTTCGAGAGCGGCGAGGATGCTCAGGGTGCGCTGCCGTTCGTCGAGGCTGGCCCTGCGGCGTTCCCAGTCGGTGCGGGCGGGTTCGGTGGCAGACTCCTTGAAGAGAGAAGGAGTTGCCATGGGGTTTGGCTTCAGAGTCGGCGTGCCGGGAATGAGTGTGCGGGTCTCCACACGAGGTGTACGTACGTCGGTCGGTCCCCGCGCGGCACGCATCAGCGTCGGCAGCGGCGGAGCCCGTATCTCGTCCGGCCTCGGCCCCTTCTACGCCTCCAGCTCGCTGCGCGGCGGAGGCAGCCGACGCGGCACGAGTACCCGCCGCACGGCCTCACGCCCCAGATCCGTGGCGCCTTCGGCGGCGCAGCTCGACCGGGCACGTCGACAGGCGGAGCAGGCACAGCAGGATGCCCAGCGCGATGCAGCTATTGCCCAGTTGACGGAGCTTCGCCGGCAGACAACCAGCGTGCACCTGCAGTCCTTCCCGATGGCTCACCAGCCCGTCGTGCCTGGGCCTCCCCCGCTGGGCCTGCCCTGGGCGCAAGCCGAGGCTCAGGCATTCCATCTGCAGCAAGTGGGCCGTTTCGCCCGCGCCGAACGCAGCGCGGCCAAGTCCCGTGCGACCTTGGAGGCGCCCTCCTTCCTGTCCGCCGAACAGGCACGTCTGCATGCCGCGCACGCATCGCTGTGCGCCGAGGCGGAACACTGGTGGCAGGCGCTCACGGCAAACGACGAGGAAACCGTCTGCGAGGCGGTGAACACCGCATTCTCCGACAATCCGGCCGCTGGGTGCGCGGTCGGTGTCGACGGCTCGGTGCTGTCGGTCGTCATGCGCCAGCAGGATCTCGACGCGATGCCCACCCAGACCCCGGGCCTCACGCCCAGCGGGCGCCCCACCCTCAGAAGCCGTATCTCAACCGAACATGATCGCTTGATTCCTGCTGGTCAGGCATGGTCTCGGTCGGGGTGAGGGAGACATCCGGCGTTCTGCTTCCGCTTGTTCGTCGAGGGGTGCGCGATGGCGTCGATGCTGGGGTTGCTGGAAGCGCGGGAAGCGTCTGCCCGCGAGCGGGTGGAGGCCCTGCGGGAGGAGGCGGCCCGTGCGGCTGCGGCCTTGGAAGCCGGCGAGATTGAGCTGGACCGGCGGGTGATCGCACGCGAGGAGCTCGTCGACGCCCTGGCCACGTCCGCCGCCGAGATCACTGCCGCGACGGAAGCCGAGGGCGAGGGAGGAACGGTGCCCGCCCCCGTTCCCGTGCCTGCGTCTGCGTCGGTTCCGGGGGCGGTGGTGCCGCCCTGGCGGGACGGGCTGGAGGTGTCGGTGCTCTCGCCGGACAATCAGCGGATCTTGAATGTGCTGCAGGACCGGCCGGGTCTGGAACCCTTGCGGGCCAAGGACATTGCGGCCGTGATGGGCATCGACACGGTGGTGGCGGCGAAGGTCGAGGGGGTGCGCTCGAAGGCGAAACGCCTGGCCGAGCGGGGCTGGTTGCTCCAGGAGGCGTCGGGCGCGTTCAGCGCCGGCCGCAGGCGTGTGGCCTCGCCAGGCGGCGGCCCATCCGCGTGATCACCGAGAACAGGATCATCGCCTCGCTGGTCGCGGGCAGCGTCTCGTAGTCCCGGCACAAACGCCTGGAGTGCATCAGCCAGCTCAGGGTGCGCTCGACCACCCACCGCCTCGGCAGCACCACGAACCCCTTCGTGTCGTCGGTCCGCTTGACGACTTCCACGGTCAGGGCGAGTTTCTTGCGGGCCCAGTCGATGAGAGCTCCGGTGTAGCCGCCGTCGGCCCAGACCAGGCAGATGTCCCGGTGCAGCTCGCGCAGCCGGGTCAGCAGGCCGGTAGCCGCTTCGCGGTCGCCCACGTTCGCGGCAGTCACGGCCACGACCAGCAGCAGGCCCAGGCAGTCGGTCACGATGTGCCGCTTCCTCCCGTTGATCAACTTGCCGCCGTCGTAGCCGCGCGAGTCGGAGGGCACCGAGGCAGCGGCTTTCACCGACTGCGCGTCGATGACCCCCGCTGTCGGCTCCGCCTCGCGTCCCTCACGCTCCCGCACCTTCCCGCGCAGCCGGTCATGCAACTCGGCGATCAGCCCGTGCTGCCGCCAGCGGCGGAAGAACGCATAGACCCGCGGCCAGCAGGGGAAGTCTGCGGGCATCGACCGCCAGGAGATCCCGCCCGCGACCAGGTAGCGGATCGCGTTCAGCATCTGGCGGTGGCAATAGCCCTCGGGCTGCCCGCCCCGGCCCTCCAGCCAGACCGGCGTGGGCAGCAAGGGCCGCACCACCGCCCACTCCGCGTCCGACATGTCCGACGGATACCGCGGCTCCCGCTCGGGATGATCGGCAGCGTTGCCGTACACGTGCGCGAGGCAATCGCACGACACGGCGGACGAGTTGAACTCAACCAGCTCGGACGCGTACACATACGACAACAGGGCCTCCCGGCACCGCTCGGTCAGATTCGCATCCCCGAGCTACCGAGGGGCCCTGCCTTCATGCGCGTACCGCCGGAAGACCACCCGACCAGGAACCCTGTTCGATCCACACGTTCCATGATCGGTTGAGATACGGCTTCTGAGATCAGGAGGGACCGGCTGGACGCCGACCAGCTCGCCGCCCTCGCGGAGGTGGGCATGGAGTGGGCGTGACACCGCGACCCCGCTACTGCCCATCGCCGAGACCACCGCCACCGCCCAGCGCGGGCGCAACGCCTCGCGCGCCCTGCTGCCCACCCGCCTTCAGTAGCGAGCCTCACGCCCCGCAGGAGGCTCCCTTGGAGAACCTGGCCCCGGCGCTGGAAGCGAAAGAGATCCTGGCAGCGGCGGAACGTCCTGTGGGCCGCGCCCCCGCCCGGCAAGCACCACATGCCGAACGGTGAGCTCCTGAACGTCGCCCTGAGCGCGGTACGCGCCGAGGAACGCCAGAGGTACATCGGCCGCCTGGAAGCGCTCGTGGCGCCCGCCTGGAGAAGCTGGTGTGTGCGTACGGGCCAGGCAGCCGGTACGCACTGATCGGACGGTCCGAGACCTTGGTCATTCGGGAGCAAATGGAAACCAACCTGTTCGATCTGCGCGGCCGGTGGGAGAGGGAGTACGAGAAAGTTTTGCTGGGCGACCTCGAGTTCGTGGGGGGCCGCGCATCCGCCTCAGCCTGTGAGCAGCCGGGAGAAGCAGCGGGGCTGGACAGGGTGATCCTGTCCAGCCCCGCTGTCGTCGGGTCAGCCGAAGTGGAGCGTCTCCTGAGCGAAGTCGGCCAGGCCGGGGCGGCGTGCGCCGTCCGGCTGTGCGGCCTCCCACCGCTTCACCAGCTCGTCCTTCCATCCCTTCAGGTGCTCACCTCGGTGATGGCATCCGCTATCAGGACGGGCAGGTGGTTGATGCCGACTTCCAGGAGCCGCTCGATGGGGACCGCGTGCCTGCTGTTGTCGACGTTGATGAGCGTGCCCCAGGCCGCGGGTTGGTAGCGGGAGAGCATGGACAACGCGTACAGGACCGCCCATCAGGCCATCAGCGGGTGCAGTTCCCACTTCATCGGCGGGAGGACGGGCAGGAAGTACCGGTCTCCTCTATAGCTGCGGGTCATGGCCCGCAGGTGAGCCTGCCGTTCGGCTCCGGTTGCCAGTCCGTCGAATCCAGTCCCCGCCCCTGGGGCATTTGCCAGTTGATCGTCATTTCGCCCCCGCCGTGGTTGTAGCGGCTGTATTCCGGAGGCGCCTCCGAGCCGAGGTTGAGAGCACAAGTGGTCACGTAGCTCTCGTGCTGGGCGACGGCGGGGTACGAGGTGAGGAAGTCGGCCAGCGCCTCGCGAGTGCCGGCGCCGATGACCCGGTCGGGGATGTTACACACGGGGACGCTCAATAGGGAGTGGTCATGTGCGCCGACGTCAACCTCGTCCGTGTACCGCGGGGTGAGCCGGTCCCTGGTAGTGAGCGGGTAGCGGAGGTTGGGGGGCAGCAAGTCCGCTCCCATGCCTGAGCGGCGTCGGGATCGATGTGCATGATCCAAGACGCTACCGCTGGCCGGGGTTGGGGGTCAGTCGTGCTGCCACCATGTCACGGCGAGGCCGACGAGAAGGGCTCCTGCATGGCGGATGGCTCCGGTGAGGAGCGCGACGGAGGCAAGGCGCCGCCAGGAGACGCGGGCAGGCGCAGCGTCCGGGGCCGGGGTGGCGCGGGTGGTGTGGTTCCTATTCGGCATGACGGGTCTCCGTGGTTCGGGCAGTGCGCGGCAGCGCACGGTGCGGGAGTGGGTGTGGGTGTGGGTGTGGGTGTGGGTGTGGGTGTGGGTGTGGCAGCGAGTTAGCTCTTGGGGCCTGCTGCTGCGTTGATCGTGACAGTGGGGTGGTGGGCCCTGCATCTTCAACTGGGGCCTGGTTGGGGGAGAACGATGTAATTTCCACCCCCGTGTACACCTGGAAGAACATCACCGAGCCCGGCACCATCGACGATCTCGTCACGGACGCCCATGCCGCCGGTCATCCGGACATGAACGTGCGGCGGGTTCATGACTGGATTGCCAAGGGGCTGCTGGACCAGCCGCGGCTTCGGACCCGGCGGCGTGGCTCAGACAAGGCCATGCACAGCGTCGACCAGCGCAGGTTGCTGCTGCTCCTTCTCGACAAGCGGCAGGAGGTAGCGCACCTGAGTGCCCTCGCGCAGGTGCCGCTGGCCATGTGGTTGTGGTGGGACGGCTACGTGCCCACCCGGCAGGCGCAGCGGGCGTGGGTGACGTGGGTGGGACGCGGTCGGCGCAGCCAGGAGGTGGCGCGCGAGGGCGCCGTGGGTCTGCTGGAGCAGGTCGGGCATCAGCTGGCGACCGAGACGGCCCGTACCCGGTTCGTGCGGATCATCACCGAGCTGGGAAACGGCAAAACGCTGACTGTCCGCGGGCGGGCGAAGCTGCTGGACGCCGTGCGGGACGTGATGGAGCCCGAGTCGGTGTTCGCCGCCAGCGGCCTCGTCCGCGCGCTCGGGCCCGCGCGGACCCCGATGACCGTCGAGGCGGTCGTGACCCACGTCGAGGCCCTGTGCGCCGCGTTGGGCCGCACGCTGGACGGAACGGTGGACGGCGCGCTGTTGGAGCGTGCCCGGGCCGTCCACCGCGCTTCCATGGCTGGCTACCTCGCCCAGCGTGGGGGCCTCGCCACCGAGGCCGGACAGCTGGCCGACCTCTTCCGTGAGCCCACGCTGCAGGAGCAGTTCGACCAGGCCGGACGGCAACTGCTGCTCGTCCTCGGCATGGAACTGGTCCATCACCCACCCGGCCGTGACTTGGGTCCTGTTCGCTCCGGCGGGGAAACTGCTGCCGCGTCACCGCGCGCCCGCGCTCGCCGACGCGGAGCCCGGCCCCATCCTCGCCAGCTGGCAAGTTGACGGTTGCCTGGCGGCTTCCCCCGGGCTGGGAGCTGCGGAGGCGCCGCCGGGGCGAAGTCCGTCGTCAAAGCCGCCCGGCCGTGATCGCGAAGGTCAGCAGTGCCAGGGACAGGGTGGCACTGCCGGCGAAGGCTACGGCACCGCGCAGCAGTGCGGCTGCATAGGTTGCTCCGTCGATCCGGGCAAGGAGGCCAGCCGTTGCTCCTACGAGTGTGCAGAAGAGCGTGAGGACCGCTAGGAGCAAGGTCAGGAGCATCAGGTGTGTGGGTGAGGTCATGTCTTCTTCCTGAGCTGATCGGACGGTGGTGACCTCGGTGAATTTCGCAGTTCCGGTGTTCACTGGGGTTCGGGCCGAACAAAGTTGAATGAAGACGGGAACCCGAGGGACGGAGTGGGCAAGGCATGGGGGAAGTGCACGAAGATCCGTTGTCGGAACTCGGGTTGCGGCTGCGCACGCTCAGGGCGCAGCGTGGTCTGCTGGTGGATGGGCTGGTGGCGCGGACCGGGTTGGGGCGGACAACGGTCAGCCAGGCGTTGAACGGCAAGGTGGTGCCGTCCGAGGCCACGCTGGTGGTCCTCGCCAAGGCGCTGAGCACAGAGGAGATGCCGTTACTGGACCTACGCCAGGCCGCTGCGCAGGGTCGAGGACGAGATCGCCGTCCCCGTCGTCGACGGCCGAGTGCAGGACCGCACGCGGCTGACCACCAGGCTCGGGGCGACGGTCGTGAGCGGCCAGGGTGGCTGGTGCGCGAGCTCCGTGATCCATTCGATCTGGAGGTCCAGCGGGCGATCGACGTCTCCGGCGATGACGGATTCAGCCCTTTGCCGGTGTTGCCGCTGTACGTGGAGCGCGAACACGATGCGCTGCTGCGTGAGGCGGTTCTCGGCGCCTTGGACGGGCGCAGCGCGTTGGTGACCTTGATTGGTGGTTCTTCCACCGGAAAGACCCGAGCCTGTTGGGAGGCGGTCCAACTTCTGCCGGACGAGTGGCGCTTGTGGCATCCGATCGCACCAAGCCACACCGATGCGGTGCTCGCGGGCCTGCCAGAGGTCGGGGCGCACACCGTGCTCTGGCTCGACGAGGTCCAGCACTATCTGCTGACCAGCGACCCGGCCGTCGGCGAGCGGGTCGCTGCTGGCTTGCGTGAACTGCTGCGCACGCCTGAGCGCGGTCCCGTCCTCGCGCTCGCGACCGCCCACCCAGAGGACTGGGCCCGCCTCACCGCCACTCCCCCGCCCCACGATGATTACCCCCAGGCCCGGGCCCTGCTCACCGGAGTCGGCGCCCGCGCGCGGATCCCGGACCAGTTCGTCTGTGATCCCGCGACCCTTGAGGAGGCGGCACATGCCGACCCGCGTGTCGCCGAGGCGTCCGCCAGCGCTGACGACAGGCGGCTTACCCAGTACCTCGCGGGCGTGCCGGCACTCTTGGAGCGCGTCGAGCACGCCTTGCCGATGGCCTGGTATCTCGTCATCGCCGCAGTGCAGTTGCGCCGCCTCGGCCACGGCCCGATGCTGCCTCTGCGTGGGCTGGAAGCGACTGCGGCTTCTCTCGCCCCTGACCACGTGTGGGATGAACACGCTCACGCTGAGTGGTTCGAGAGCGCCCTGGAGTGCCTTTCCGCCCCGTGCCGGGGCGTCCCCGGCCCTCTGAGCCCGGTCCGGCCCCGGCCCGGCACTCCCCCACCGGACCAGCCGCTCTACCGGCTGTCCGGCTATCTCTTCGAAATCGGCCGCTACGAGCTCCGCCACGACTGCCCGCCCGCGCCGTTCTGGGCAGCCGCCCTGCAGCATGCCTACACCGACGAGGACCGCCGGGCCCTCGCCACGTCCGCGTACGAGCGAGGACTGGTACGCCTGTCCGCTTCGGTCTCAGACGGCAGGGACTTGTTCGGTCTGTACGACCGCGGCTCCTCCTACCTGCTGGGGCAGGAGGCTGGCAGGGCGCGCGCGGAGAGCGCTCTGGCCACGATCGGCGAGCAGCGAGCGTCCGGTCAACTCCAGCGCAATGCCGTCCTCGCCTACTTCTACCCGCGCCAGGAAGCACACCACCTTGACGAGCTTGGGGAGCACGAGCGGGCCGCGGCCATCTGGCGTGAGCTGGCAGATCAGGGCCACCCGGATGCCTTCGTACACGTCGGGCGCTATCACCTGCAGTTCGGCCGGCGGACGGAGGCTGAGCGGTGGTTCCGGCAAGGTGCCGAGGCCGGTGACGACGACGCCATGCAGGACCTCGTGTTCCTGCTCGCCGAGGACAGGCTGTTCGACGAGGCCGCCGAGTGGACCGAACGGATCGCACGGCCCGCGGAGAGCGGGGACATCTACGCCTACTCCCGGCTGGCCTACCGCCATAAGCGGGCAGGCAATCTCACGCAGGCCAAGATCTACTTCCGCAAGGCGATCGACGCCGGGCTCGTGGACTGTTACCAGGAACTGATCAAGTTGCATCTCGAGGAAGGGGACATCGAGGGGGCCCGCCGCCTGCATGCGGAGGCGATCGAGGCAGGCGAGACCAGTGCTCCCATGATGCGGGCCGAGGAGCAGGGGGAGCACGCCAAGGCCGACGAGCTCGCTTTCACCTCCCGGGACCGCGGCCGTACTGTGGGGCCACTTCGGTTCCTGCTGTGGCATCGGCTGCAGCAGCCAGACACGCTCGGCCTCGGAACGGCTCTCGCGCGCACAGTGATCGACGCCGGCGATGCACTCATCGTCCAGGGAGTGGCCAGCGAGCTGTCGGCAGCCGGACACCAGCGTGCTGTCGAAGCCCTGCAAAGCGTCTTGGACGAAGTCGACGAAAGCGTTGACCAGTAAGGACGCACGCCGCGGGCCTGGAGTGGTCCGGCGTGACCAGTGGCATCGCGGCCGTGCGCCCGTGCGGGGCGCACGGTCCAGTGGCCGACGACCACCCAGGACGGTGGCGACGACGGTACGGCGTGCCGGGTTGAAGGAAATCCGGTGACCTCTCGGTCGAACGCTCCCCAGCACAGCCAGGAGGCGGCGATGTGGGCCTGCCGGGGGCAAGACCGTACAGCGCGGTGCAGTGTGCGGCGGTGAAGGCGGGGGCGTACCGGTGTAGGGCGGGCAGGCGCACCCCGATCGCGATGGCCACCGCGTCCTGGTCCTCGCGCGCGGCGAGCGCGCCGGACACTACCTCAAGGACATCAGCGGGCATCTCTCCTTGCGTGCGGGCCTGGTGTGCGGCGTACTCGAGCAGGCGTCCCAGCGCCCGCACGGACGGATCCGAGCCCAGCAGCGCCGCGTCCGCTCTCCCGCCGTCTGCCGGGCCGGGGGTGTCCGGGGCCGGGACGGCGGCGAGGCGGGGCGGACAGGGCGTGTGGCGGTGCCGGGCCCGCACGGAGTGAGGAGTCCTCCTCGGCGAGGACGACCGGCGCGAGAAGACAATCAGCTGGGCGGCTGGTCCGGCGGCTGAGAGACAAGGGGCTGTGCGTACACGGTGCTGCGATACCGCGCCAGCAGCCGCCTGCCCCTCTTGAATCGAGTGCGTACGCGCCGCTGGCGAGATGGCGGCCGCGGTCGCTACGCGGGGCCGCCTTTGCTCCAGGGACGCCACCGCCTGCGGCTGACCGCCGGGGTCTCGCGTCCTCCGGCAGGGGGTTCGTCCTGGTCTCCTTCTGAGCGGGCCTGGCCGAGCACAGCGACCTGCACGGCCGGCCAGTCCTGCGTGCGCCACCAGCAGAAAAGGTCGCCGGAGGCGATCACGGGAAACGGGAGCGCGTCGACGACCCTGCGTTGATACACCTCGGCAGGGCGCTCGGCGGGGTCGAGGCGATGCTGGTGGTTGACGATCAAGGCAGCGCAGGTGACAGGCTGAGCGGGGCGCAGTTGCGGCCATTTCTCCAGATGGCGTTGAAGCTGCGAGATCAGTTTCTCCCCGCTGCCCCGGCGGCTGCCTTCACCTCGACCAGGCAGGTGGACCCATTCAGCACAGCGAGCAGGTCCGCCGACAGGGTGCCGCCCAATTCCTCGTCCAGATCGGTGACGGCGAATCCGGCGGCACGCAGCACTACTGCCACCGCGTCTTCCAGCTCGGTGCCGCTGCCGTACAGCAGGCCGTTCCGCACGGGTTCGGCCTCATGCTGCGCCCGCTCAAGATCGTCTTCAAGGCGGGCCTTGTCCTGCAGGTAGCGGCGCTCCAGCTCCTCAAGGGCGCCGCGGGCTTGCGTCTCTGTGGGCGTCTCCAGAGCGGGATCGACATGGTGGCGTGAGCGGACGCGGCGCAACGCGGCTGGCGTGTGTTCAGGAAGGGCACGCTGGACGAGCCAGTCGGCCACCTGGTTCCAGTCGACCCCGTCAGGGATCACATACCAGATCTGCTGGCCGTCGCAGGATGTCCAGCGTGCGACGACGGGCTCGCCCAGGCTGTCGACGAGGATCGGCAGCAGCTCGCCTTCGGGCTTGCGCATCGTCGTTCCGCGCGGGCCCTCCAGGGCTGTCGCCTGCAAGGTCATCGCCCACCAGGGGGCGCCGGCCGGGCGGTTGCGCAGTCTCAGTCCGAGGTCGCGGTCGGCCGCGTCCAGATCGGGAGCCAGGGAGACCTCCGCCCCCGCGAGCAGGCGCTTGCCGAGGATCGCGCCGGTGAAGTGGCGGAAGTCCACGCGGCCGCCGGGCCGGCCGAAGACCGACCGCACGCGGTCATTGTCATCGTCCGCTGTGCCCATCGTCGCGATGATGAGCGCGGGCTCGCCGCGCGAGGCCGCCCCGGACAGGAACCTGTCGAACTCGTCGGCGCCGTGACCGGAGAAGTGGCTCGGGTTGGTGGCGGCGGCGCAGGTGCTGGTGTCCATGTCGAGCCAGCGCGGCTCGGCCCCATGCTTGGTCCAGGAGATGCCCGCGTACCTGGCCGAGGCCGCGAAGAGGTCGCGTACGTAGTCGTTGACCTCTGAATCGGGCTCATCCATCTGGGCGGGATCGTGGACAGCGATGTGTATGGGGACGAGGCCGTTGGGACCCGTGGTGTGCGCGGAAATGGCCGAACCGTAGCGGGCCGGTGTGACACCGCCGCCAGGACGGCAACGGACTGAGCCTGCCGGGGATCACCGCCGACGCCCGCAGACTGACGAGGGGCAAGGGAGGCGGGTTACGTCAGGTCGGCCGGGGCGGCGTTCGGGGCGCACCAGTCTCCGTCGAAGAGGGCGGCGATAAGGGCTGCTTGGTCGGCGGGGAGTTGGCCCTCGCGGTACTTGGTGCGCGTCTTGGCGAGCCAGGGGCCGATCTGGACGGTGTCGCCGTCGACGCGGAGCGTCTCGCGGGCGGTGGGGGCACGCCCGTGGCGGTGAAGGAAGAGTTCCAGGAGCTGCACGGTCTGGGCGAAGGTGCGGCGGGGGTGGCGTGCGGGGGCCAGGGGGCTGGTGGCGGGGGTGAGGTTCAGTGCGCTCAGCAGGTCGCGCTGGCCGGGGGCCAGGGTGGTCCACCGGGTGAGCTGGCGGGCGAGCCAGGAGGTGATGTTCACCCCGGCGATGCGAGTGTCGAGGGTGAGGGCGGCAGGGTCGTTGCCCTCTTTCAAATGGGCACGCAGGAGGTGGTACTTGCGGTGCCAGTCCGCCCCATACGGGAGCTGCCAGTACGCGTCGATGGCCGTCAGGTCGGCGTCACGGGTCTGGTCGAGGCGGTCGTGGGTGGCCAGGGAGCGCTGCTCGGCGAGGAACGCACCAAGTGGGGTGGTGGAGGGGGCGGCAAGGTGGCCGTGAACGCGGTGGTAGTCGGTGGCGGCGGTGAGGCGGGCTCGCCAGGCGGCCTGGTGTTTGTCCCAGATCATGCCGAGCGCCTCGAGTTCGGCGGTGAAGTCCGGGTCGAGGCGATCGGCGTTATAGGCGTCGCGCATGGCGGTGATGAAGCGGCCAAGCTCGAAGCCGACGGAGTCCAGGTGGTCGGTGGGGACGTCGAGGTGGCCGTGGGCGTCGTGGAAGGTCTGGGCCGCATTGAGGCCTTCACGGCGGGCGCGTGAGAGCGGGCCGCGAGGGTTGAAGGAGACGAGGTCCATGGAGCGGGCGATGCGTTCGGGGTGGACGGTGAAGTCGAAGTGCCAGCGGTACGCGATGATGCGGCTGGTCTCCGTGGGAAGGCGGTTGGCCTTGTTGGGGAGGCGTTCCAGGATGCGGTGGTCGTGGCTGGCCAGAGCTGCGGTGATGGCCCAGACCGGTTCGTAGGGGGTGCCCAGGATGTTCTCGGGGTCGGCGCCGGGCGGGATGTAGACGGGGACGATGAGGCTGGCGGTCTTCCCGGACACGTCGAGGCGCAGGGCGCGTCCGAGGCCCTGGACGCAGCGGACGATGCTGCTGGTGGGGTCGGCGAAGACGACAGCATCGACGCTGGGGATGTCGAGGCCCTCAGCAATCACTTTGGCGTTGGTGAGGATCGCGCACGGGCAGGAGGCGAAGCGGGTAAAGATGTCGGCGCGTTCTTCGGGGGTGTGGTCGCCGTGGACGGTGAAGACTTCCGGATCCAGCCCCGGGAAACTCTCCGGGGCGGTGCGGCGCAGGGTGCGCAGGGTGTGGCCGAGTTCGCTGGTGAACCGGGTGGCGTCCTCGACGAGGTGGAAGAAGAGCAGGACCCTGCGCATGGAGTGCTCGGCCATCGCGTTGAGGATGGCCAGGTGCAGGGCGGTCGTGCGCAGCGCATCCTGGGGGCCAGCTTGGTCGGTGGTGCCGGGGGCCGGGAGATTGAGGCGGTCGCGCAGATCGGTGTCGGTGACGGTGGGAACCACGATCCGGTAGTCCGCTGCCACACCGTCGGTGATGGCCTGGGCCAGGGGGTACTCGAAGACCTTCCTGCCGTAAACGGTCTCGTTGTCCATGGAGTTCGCCGCGGCGTCCGGACCTTGCGGTCCGCTCCCCCGCCGCCGTGGGCGGGAGGTGTTCGCGGAGGCGGCCAGGTCGGGGGCGGCGAAGCTGCGGGGGGTGGCGGTCATGTAGAGGCGCCGGTCGGCGAGGATCCTTTGGGCGTCGTTGACCACGGCCCATTTCTTATCCACCCGGCCGGCGATGCGGTGCGCCTCGTCCATGATCGCGAGATCGAACGGCGGTACCCGGTAGCTGGTGTGCTGTGTGCCCTCGATCTTGTCGAGAGAGTCGTAGGTGGAGATGACGGTCAGCGCGGGCACCTGGTCTTGCCGCTCCCCCACCACTGACATCAGTGCGGCCAGCGCGTGCGAACTGCTCGTCGATCCGATCCGGTGTGCTGCCAGAGCGTCGTGGGCTGAGGTGTCCATCGAGGACACGATCACCATGTGCTCCAGGTGGCCGTCCTTGCGCCAGGCCAGGGCGGTCTGCGCGGCAAGGTCCAGCGTCGGGACGACGACCAGGACCAGCCTTGCTTCGAGCTCGTCCGTTGCCCGGATCGACACCAGGGTCTTCCCCGTACCGGTCGCCGCGACATACAACGCACGCGAGCCAGGTCGGCGCAGATGCCGCACGACCGCCCCTAGGCCCTGCACCTGATCCGAACGCAGCTTGGGCCGGTGGGGGTGGCGGGGCAGAGCGACCTCGGCTGGTGTGACCATGGCCGACATTCTGTCGCAGAGCAACGACAGCGCCGCACGTCGTCGTGACCTGCCTGCTCGAAGGAAGAGGCTGGGCACATTCCGGCGCAACGTACGTCACGCGCCTCCGACTGGCGAGAATCGGACGTGCCTGGCCGTTCGAGAGCGGAGCCGGAGCACTGCTGGAAGACTTGTTGCGTCAGTCAGTCAATCGGTCAGGGCGAGGGACGTGGAGCTGTGGCACAGCAGCGCAAGGGGTACTACCGGGCCAGGCACTACGTGAAGCCCTCCTCGGCGTCCAGCGGGTGGAAGAAGCCGTCCGCGGGCGTGGTCCTGGTGCTCTGCGTCGTGGCCATCGCCGGGTGGAACACCCTGGTCGGGAACGGCTCCGGCGACACGGAGAAGAGGCCTCAGCCCCGCCCGTCCGGAGTATCGGCCCCGGCTGACCCTGATCAGTGACCGCGGCCGCGCCAGAAGGCGGAGAGCTGCCGCCGCACCTTCCCGGGCATGGCGGTGCGCTCTTGTGCGGCAGGCGCGTTGCGGCGCAGTTCCTGCCAGACTCCGTGCCAAAGCTGGATCTGGTCGTCGGGGACGCCGCAGGCGGACAGGTAGGCGGCAGTGCTGGTCCAAGTGGTGGGGAGCGTGTTGCCGTTGACCAGTTTGCTGATCGTCCCTGTGGAGATACGTCCGGCTGAGCGGGTGCTGACCTCCCGTTGGGTCAGTCCGCTGACTTCCCGCACGGTGGCGAGGTTCGTGAAGAAGCCGATGACGGTGCTGATCGCAGACGGGTCGGGCCACAGGCGATAGTCCGGCTGCTTGGGGCCGGCTGCGCCGGCCAGCGGTGCGGCGGGAAGGTCCGATTGGTTGCGTCCCAGCGCCACGCGGGAACCGCTGTTGCGGTTCCTGGCCTGCGGCACAGGATGCGCCCGGGCCTCCAGAGTCCGGCGCAGGTGCAGATAGACGGTCTCCAGGTCGAGCAGGGGTGGACCTCCGGGGATACCGTGGCGCAGCGTCTCGAGGAGTGCCCCGGTGAAAGCCGTATGGGTGTCGCCTATTGGGGCGAGGGCGGTACGGGTCTCGGCGGAAGCAGCGAGGAGGAAGGTGCCTTCGACGGCGGCGTGGTCGGCCAAGCCCTGGGGGCCGCTCATCCTGCCGAGGGCGAGGCCGCTGTAGCAGCAGTCGAGGAGGACGATGTGCCGCTGTGCACGGGAGTTCAGGAGAGTCTGGCGCAGCCAGTCGTAGTCCAGGCTGGTCTCGATGTGGTCCGGCTGCGTGTAGGGCATGGCCAGAGCGAGCGTGTCGTGAGGGTCGATGAGTCCGTGGCCGGCGTAGTAGACGATCAGAGTGTCGGTGGCCTCCGCAGCCGCCTGGCGCAGCGGTTCCATCACAGCGGATGGGGTGGGCGGGTTCTCGACGACGGCCAGGTGCGAGGCTGGCATCCGCAGAGACAGCGGACCGCCCAGGAGTTCGGCGAGGGCGGTCAGATTGTTCGAGACGGCAGGCAACTGCTCAAGGTGGTCGTATCGGCTCGTTCCGATGAGCACAGCCCGTGAGGCCCCCGGGTCGGGCAGGACACTCACCGGTCGCCGTCCTCCTCGTCCGCGGCATTGTTCAGTGCTGTGGTTGCCCGTTCGATCTCCTCGGGCGAGCAGTCGGTGAGGATGATGACCGTGTCACCGTGGCGTATCTCCACCCGGGGCCGCTGCGGCCGTGTCTGACGCCATGCCACTAGCGCCAGTACGAACGATGCCGCGCTCCATCCGTTCCCCGTCACCAACTCCAGCACGTCAAGTGCCGTGCCCATCTCCCCCGGCCGGGGCGCGCTCCCCTGCACCTCGGTCACAGCTGTCCGGCGCACGTCCGGGTCCGAACGAAGCCACCCGTGCAACGAACGCAGTTCCCTCGCATCCGACTGCACCCGCACCTCTACCCGCACCCAAGCCTCCTGTGACTAGACTGCACGCCGCCTTGCTGACGGACCTGCCTCCATCGTCGTGCACCGGACCGTGCCTCGCGTCGCAATCCGCAAGATCGTCTCCGATGTTGAGATCTGCCCGACAACGTGGTGCCCTGCCTGGTCCGTGGGCGCCTTCCACCTCGCCCGCCGACCTGGACACCAGCGCAACGCCCACGCGGGCGGGCGAAGCCGTGCACCACGGCGAGGACGTGGCCCGATTGGTGGGGTGTCCCCCACACCTGTACTACTGCTAAGTGGCGGCATAGTGCAGGTCACCGAAGTCTGCGCCCGCAAGGACCTGGCCAAGGCCGTCTGAAGAACGGGGGGCGGAATCCTGCCCGGAGTGGCTGATAGCAGGCGAAGAGGGTGCGTAGGTGACATTTTCTGCTGTTGCTGGCTGAACTTCCTCTGTCCATGGCGTAGTGACTGGTGGTAGGAACATCGGGGTCAGGGTTCCGTTTCATGTACGACCGGGGGGTCGATGAGCACGTCGGAGCGGTTCTCTGCGTTCCATGCTGAGCCTCTCTTTCATGAGCTACCCAAGCCTGCGCAGACGCCAGTGACAGTGGTCGCCCCCATGATGGCCATGCCGCCCACGCTGACGCCCAAGCAGATCCTGGTACACCACTCGGCCGACCAGTGGGAGGAGTTCGTCTACGAGTGGGTGAGCGCGCTTCAGGAGGCCGAGTACGTGGACGTGGTAGGCATGGGGGGAGCCAACGACGGCGGTGCGGACATCGCCGCGTTCCTGACCAGGGACAAGACCGACGGTCCTTGGCACTGCTTCCAGTGCAAGCACTACGGCAAGGCCATCGGCGCCGCTACCGCGTACCCGGAGATCCTCAAGATCCACTCTGCGGTGGCCAAGCAGAAGTACAAGGTGCTGCCTGAGCGGTACGTCTTCGTCGCTCCGAAGATCGGGGGGTCGTTCGCACAACTTCTTACAAAGCCGTCAGCTCTTCGGTCGGGGTTCTTCGAGTGGGTGGCGAAGAACATGGAGAAGCTGGACAAGGAGTACGGCGAGGATCCCCTGCAGCGAGCGCTGGACCTGGCAAGCCGGTCGGACTTCTCCCGGTTCGAGGCTGGCAACCTCGACAGGATCCTCGAGGTGCATTCCAGGACGCCACAGCATGTCAGACGGTTCGGCACGCGCCTGCCCGACCGGCCCGCCATCCCCGCGGCGCCGCCCGAGCACGCACCGAAGGAGGCCCGGTACATCCAGCAGCTGCTGGATGTCTACTACGAGAAGTGGGGATGCTCGCCAAGCTCCCCGGCCGAGGCACACGCCCATCACAGAGCGGGACCGAATCTTCGGCGGCAGCGGGAGGCGTTCTACTGCGCCGAGCAGCTGCGCATGTTCGCCCGTGACAGCGTGCCTGAGGGGAAGTTCGAGTCCCTGCAGAGCGATGTGTACAGCGGTGTCTCGGAGGTGGAGGAGGACGACTTCCCCACCGGATACGCGCGGTTGAAGGGCGTGCTCGCCGCCGCGCGGGACATGTCGCTGGGGCCCAATGTGCTGATCCACTATGTGAAGCCCGAGGATCGTAAGGGGATTTGCCACCAGCTCGCCAATGAGGACTGTCTCACGTGGGTGCAGGAGGAGCTGTGAATCCTCTGAACAGTCCGCTCGAAGTCGGCATGCGTGCCCTGGTCCTGCTCACGGCCAGGTTCCCTGAGCCGCTGGACCTGGCCGAGCTGGTGTACCTGGATCACGTCATGCTGCACAGCGGTGAGCTGAACGGTCCGCCCAGTCTCCATCCCACGCTGCCGGCGGGGCCGGGCGAGCTGGCGATGCGGCGACATCTGATCGAGCAGGGCCTGCGCGTGTTGATGCGGGCCGGGCTGGCCGACGTGGAGGCTGGTGAGGAAGGACTGCTGTACCGGGCGAGCGAGGAGGGGCCTGGTTTCGTCGACCTCCTTGAAGCTCCTTACGTCGCCGCTCTTAGGGACCGGGCAGCGTGGGTAATCGCCGCCCGGTCGTCCTCCGAACTGGATGTGCGTGCCGCGACGAGGGCCATCACCGACCGGTGGGTCCGAGATTTCGATTCACAACTGCCGCCTTCGGGAAGTGACCATGCCTAGCATCCGGCTCCTGCACCTGACGTTCGCCGGCTCCGGCCGGGAGCGGGCACAGGTCGTCTTCGGCGAGAAGCTGACCGTCATCTACGGCGCCTCGGACACCGGCAAGTCGTTCGTCACCGAGGCGATCGACTACATGCTGGGCGCGCGCAAGCTCGACCTCATCCCCGAGGCCGAGGGGTACTCGCAGATCCTCCTCGGCCTTGCCCTGCCCGACGGCAGTGTCATCACGCTCATGCGCGGCCCTCAGGCAAGCCGGATCCATGTCTTCGACGAGGATGTTCGGGACCGGGCACCGGACCTCGAGCTGAGTGTGAGCGCCAGGGGCTCGAAGAACATCTCCCGTTGTCTGCTGGAGAAGCTCGGGCTCGAGGGCACGCTGATCGCGACGAACGACACCGGCGGCACCAAGCTGGTGGGGTTCCGTGATTTGCTGCACCTGTGTCTGGTCAGCGAGACGCGGATGGTGTCGAAGGTTCCGCCGGTCCTGCGCTCCACCGGCACCAGCGGGCAGACCGCCCTCAAATCGGTTCTGAAGCTGCTTCTGACCGGCCAGGGAGAGCCGGTGACCGACGCCCGGCCGAACGCGGCCCAGCGGCGGCTGCAGAAGGGCAAGATCGGGCTGCGGGACGAACTGATCCTCGACCTGCAGCGCCAGCTCGATCCGCACGGCGGCAACGAGGGCGAGCTGGCAGCGCAGCTGCTCCGGCTGCTCGCCCACCAGGACACCGTCGCGGGTTCCCTGCGCGAGATCACCCTGCGGCACGCGGCCGCCGCGGGGCGCCGGGCGGACGTTGCCATCGCGCTCGGCCAGTACGACCAGCGCCTGGCGGAGATCGACGACCTTCTCGAACGGTTCGGGCTCCTGCGCAGCCAGTACGAGTCCGACCTTGCTCGCCTGGCCATGGTCAGTGAGGCAGGCAACCTCCTGGGGTACTTCCGCACCGGGGCGTGTGTCTTCTGCGGTGCCGATCCAGAGCACCAGACGGCAGAGCACGATCAGGAGACGACCGCCCTGCACGCCGCGGTCGCAGCCGAGAACGGCAAAACCCGTCACCTGCTGTCCGACCTGCGACTGACCATCGACGATCTCCAGGGCCAGCGCGAGGACGTCGCCGGACAGCGCGAGACCTGCGCCACCCAGGCCGAGCAAGCCGATCTCGAGATCGCCCGCATCACAGAAGAACTGCTCCCCGTCGAGCACCTGGCGTCGGAAGCGATGGCCGCTCGTTCCCGCGTCGAGAAGGAGCTCGGATTCCACCAGCGGATCCAAGAGCTTCAGGAAGTCCGCGACCAGCTGGTCGCGGACGGTGCTGTCCCCGGCGGGCGCCCTACAGGCAGCATCCCCGCCGGCATCGTCGCGGCGTTCGACCGCGCCATCGAGCGGGCCCTTCAGGCCTGGCACGTCCAAATGCGCAGCGTGTCCTACGACCAGTACACCGCGGAACTGTTCGTGGGCGACCGTGGCCGCGCCGGCCACGGCAAGGGCATGCGGGCGGTTCTTCACGCCGCATTCGCCGTCGGTCTGGCCGACTACTGCCTTGGCGAGGAGCACGTTCATCCCGGGTCGTCATCCTCGATTCCCCTCTGGTCACCTACCGGCAGCCCGTCGCTGCGCGGCGTACCGACGACGAGAACTTGCCCGACAGCGTCAGCGACTACTTCTACCGCGACCTGTTCCACCGGTTCACCGGCCAGGCGATCGTCGTGGAGAACACCGACCCGCCCGCCGACATCGCCCAGGAGGCGCAGGTGTACATGTTCAGCCGCGACCCCGATGACCATCACTTCGGGTTCTTCCCTGTCGGGGCGGCTCGGGGCGGCAACGTGAACGAGAGCTGAGTCTGCTCGCCCCGTCGGGGCGCCTGAGCCTGTGCGGCGGAAGCTCTCTGCGGGCGGTTGGGTCGGTTCCTTGGCGAGGCGGATGAATGTGAACGGTGTCTGGCAGCGAGGTGGGGAGAGCAGCGCGCTCAATCTGCGCTGCTCTGGGAGGGGGCGGGTATGTACATATCCGAGGTGTTGATCGAGAGGTTCCGGTCGTGTGAGGAGGTACGGATACCTCTGCGTCCGGAGGTGACGGTTCTTGTGGGCGAGAACAACGCGGGCAAGACCACGGTGGTCGATGCGGTGCGTCTGCTGACCGATCCGCTGGACGGACGCCGGTCGCGGTATTTTGAGGAGTCGGACGTCTTGAAGGCTGCTGCCTCCTTGGGCGGTCCGGCGCTTCAGCTTGAAGTGTCCGAGATCGGCCCGGAGCAGAGTGGCGCCTATCTGGAAGCAATGGTGCACACCGACGGCTCTGACGGTCGGACAGCGCGATGGCAGGTGTCCTACGCCTCCCCTCAGGGAAACGGGCGTCGCGGCAGCACGGCCTGGGCGCAGGGCCCGGGGCATCCGGTGACGGGAGAGCCGCCTGCTCGCGGTGGGGTGCGGCATGTGTATCTGCCGGCTCTGCGGGATGCGGAGCGGGAGCTGGCATCGGCGGGCGGCGACCGGGTGCGGCTGATCCTGCGTGGCCTTCTGGGTGACGAGGAGCAGGTCGAGGCGTTTGTGGAACGCATCGGAGCGGAGCTGAAGAAGGTCGCTGCCGATGAGCACGTCACAGCGGTGAGTAAGCAGATCAACGGTCCCTTGAAAGATCTGACGGCGGGAACGCATCCGCAGCACAGTGAACTGGCGCTCGCTGAGCCGACGTTCGCGTCGATCGCACGGTCGCTGCGTGTGCTTCTTGGCGATCTCGAGTCCACTCCGTTCCCGCTGTCTGCCTCCGGTCTGGGCTACGCCAACACGCTGTTCATCGCCACTGTGATGGCGGAACTGGACGCTGCCGCGGAGTCTGACCTGACTGTGCTGCTCGTGGAGGAGCCTGAGGCGCACCTGCACCCGCAGCTGCAGACGCTGCTGCTGCGCTATCTGCAACGCCGTGCTCGCGAGTCCCGTCGAAGGGTGCCGAAGGACCCGATGGAACCGGCGGGGCACCTGCAGGTACTGGTGACCACCCACTCCCCTGTCCTGTCGGCCGCGGCCAGTGTCGAGGACGTGGTCATCATGGCCCGCTGCCCGGCCGAGGCCTCTGGTGGCTGGCAGACACGGCCCCTTCCCGTGCCGCAACTGGGACTTACCCGGCGCCAGATACAGCATCTTGACCGTTACCTGGATGCCACCAAGAGCGCGCTGCTCTTCTCCTCCCGGGCCATCCTGGTGGAAGGAATATCCGAACTCCTACTGCTCCCCGCGCTCGCGGAGCGCGTACTCGCCCCAGCCCCTGACGCAGACGCCCCCGCGAAGCGGGCCGCCTTCGAAGCACTCGAGCGGTTCTTCGGAACGACCCGGGTGATCGTGGACGGCGTCGGGTTCGAGGTGTACCTGCGGGTTCTAATAAACCCTGTCGACCAGGTATGCCTCGGACGTCGAGTCGCGCTGATCACCGACACCGACGTCGCCCCCGACGAGCCGGAACCCGAAAGGATCACGAAGCTACGCTCCCTGCCCGCCACCTGGTCCTCGCCTGGGCAGCTGCACGTGGCTGCCGCGCCTCGCACCTTGGAGCCGGCCCTGTGGTCCCCGGGCAACGAGCAGGCGCTGCGGGCGGCGTTTCTACGATGCGCACCGCAGTCAAAGGACCGCTGGGAACAGGTTCTGAAGGCAACTGATCCCTCAGTTGCCTTCGGGGAGCTGTTCATCACGAAGGAGTCCAGGACCGTCCGCGGTCTCGACGGTGAGCCGATCCCCGGCACTGCGATATCCAAGGGGCTCTTCGCCCAGGAGCTGGCGGATGTGCTGGCTGATCGGGCCATCCCGTTCACGGTGCCGGACTACCTGGCACAAACGGTTCAGTTCATCACCGTGCCGGGCGGCGTGTTGTGACGCCGGAGGAGACCGTAAAGGGTCTGCGGTTCGCAGCGAAGGCGCAGCAGCAGCTCGCCGTGCAGGCGCTGGCGCCCGCCTACGTGCCGGCCTGTCCAGGGGCAGGGAAGACACATGTGATCACTTTGCGGCACCTGCAGTCACCTACGCGACTGCTGCGGCAAGGACGGGCACTGATTTCGTTCACACGGGTCGCACGTGACCAGATGGCACAGCGCTGCCGCCGGGCAGGGCGCAGCGATCTGCTGCACGCCCCCCACTTCGTCGGCACTCTCGATTCGTTCCTGTGGGAGTTCCTGGTCAAGCCCTTACGTTCGACGCAGCCGATCCCCCGGCTGCTGGAGTCCTGGGCGAACGTCAAGGCGCCCGTGCAGGGGATGGACAGAGAGATCTCTCTGCACCGCTTCCCGATGGTCCTGGATCCCTCGTCCACGCCTGCTGGGGAAGCCATTGCCTGGGACAACGTCGACCGAGATGCCAAGCGTCTACTCGACGCCAGCGAATACAGCCGCAAGCAGTGGCAAGACGCGGCGCTTGCAACCCGCAGCTCATGGTGCGAGCGGGGTTACTACACCGGACACGAGGCGCGTGTCCTTGCCCTATGGGCTCTGCGCAGTCCGAAGTGGGCCTCGCGTCTTCTGCCGCCGCTGCTCTCCCGGTTCGCGGAGGTGATTGTGGATGAGGCACAGGACTGTTCCGCAGCTGACCTGGCGATCCTCGAGCTGCTGCATGCCGCGGGGCTTCCACTGGTTCTGGTCGGAGACCCCGATCAGGCCATCTACGCCTGGCGCGGGGCACAACCGGCCGCCCTGCAGCACCTCGCCGCCAAGCTGACATCCGCTCCGGTGCCGTTGACCGGGAACTGGCGTAGCTCTCCTGCCATCTGCCGACTGGCCAGCACCCTGCGTGCTGGTACGCGGCCGCCGGACACCGCCGTGGTCCGGGGCGATGACGCCCCCGTCGTCGTCCTGCCCACCCGGTTCGCGGGTTCTGGCAGCAACCACCGGCACGCTTCGACCGGTAGCGGCATCGTCGAGGTGTTCCGTGACGTCGCTCAGGAATACGGCATCAAGGCCGAGGCCTGCCTGGTGACGGCCTACAGATACGCCACGCTGCCTGGGATCGCACGAGAGAAGTCGAACACCAACCAGATCACCAGCCTCGCCTGGGCGCGCACCGTAGCCCACACTGAGAGCGCCTCGAGCGCCGAACTGGCCCGGGCCTGCGCCATCGCTGTACGTGTACTGCTCGGGTACTGGTTTCCTGATGAGGCCGGCAGCCCGGAGCGACTCTGTGCGAGTCATCGAGTGCCGCTGCAGCAGATCAATCGCACAGCGTTCGCGTTTCTCCACAGCCTCCCCCCGCCCCACAAGGAGTGGGCCACCGACGTCCGACAGGCGATGAAGGCATGGCCTGCCCCGGCTGATGCTGCCCCTCACCCCAAGAAGGGACACCTGGCTGGAAAGCCTGTCATCGGCAGAAAGGTCAAGGCCACCGGTGTGCGTACCAATATCGTCCATCAGCTCAAGGGGGACGAAGCCGACGCCGTGATGCTGATGCTGCCGGACGACGGCAACGTACAGCGCTGGGCCCAAGGCGATCCGGCGGCCGACGAACTGCTTCGCGTCTGGTACGTCGCCATCACCCGCGCCCGTCATCTGGCCGCACTCTCCGTCCCTGAGGAGGAAGCCGAGGACATGGTCCGACTGCTGGCGCAATACGGGGTACCCGTCAGAACCGTGTAGTCGTCGGGAGAAGCCGTCTCAGTCACCGGTGCGGTGAGCCGGCCCCGTGTACGTGCGAAGGGACACAGGACCGGCCCGTACGGCGCCCCTTCCTGTCCGGGATGCCCGTCACAGACGGTCCCTGGAGCAGGCCGCAGCGGCAGAGTTGGTGGCTCTGTCCAACCGGCCGGCCGGTGGGAGAGGTACGACAACTGCGTGGTCCCGAACTGGTTCGACAAGCTGATCGGCCTGCAGGAAGGTGCCTCGGTCATCTGGACCTACGAGCTGCTGCTGGTCCCGGGGCTGCTGCAGACTCCCGAGTACGCGTTCGCCGTCACCGAGAAGGGATTCCCGCTCGCGGACCGCGTCGACGTCGAAGCGCGTGTCAACCTGTGGATCGAGAGGCAGGAGATCCTCAGCCGGGAGGACGGCCCGCGTCTGTGGGCCCTGATCGACAGCAGCGTCCTGGACCGCCAGATCGGCACTGCGGAGGTCATGCACCGGCAGATCACGCACCTGGTCGACCTGATAGGCCATCCGCGGATCACGCTGCAGATCGTCCCTGAAGACTTCGTCATCGTCGGCACGCCGGTCACGCTGATCCGTTTCCCGCTCGACGTGCCCGAGGTGGTCTACCTGGAGAACTCCCTGGGTGCCAACTACCTGGACCGTCCCAGGGAGACCGAGCACTTCCGGGCTCTGAGCTTGTCCTACCTTTCAAGCGGGTCGGATCTGATCATTCGTAGGATCGGGGAAGCCCAGGGGTTCCGGGTATGGCTGTGAGCTTGTCGCCG
>NZ_JBVJMV010000071.1:0-25155 GCF_055584025.1 Streptomyces sp. NPDC104309
ACCAACGCAAGCGAGACGAGGGGAAGGGTCACAAGCAAGCAGTGCTCTCTCTCGCACGCCGTCGGGCCAACGTTCTCTGGGCCATGCTCCGCGACGGAGCGTGCTACCAGCCCGCACCATCAGTCACGCTGGCGGCTTGACATCCCTATTGGGAAGTTCTTTGTCTACCAGGACCGACCGGGTCTGCCGATGGCCTTGAGGGTCTCGGGGCGTTTGACGGTTTTGCCGACGTCATAGCGGGTGGCGGGCCGCCGGTTCTTCGAGCCGAGGGGCTGTCCAGGGCCGGTTCCGGTCCGTTGAGGAACACGGGCCGGGCAGAGCAGGTGCGCGCGGATGTTCCTGAACCTGCGGCGGACCCGGGCCGGGGTGAGGCGTTCGGGCCTGGCCGGCTTCTCCCATGGCCGGCGGAGATCGGTGGCCAGTGGCCGGGCCAGGCGAAGCTGGGCGTGGGCGACGACCAGGAGCCAGGTCCAGCGGTCCGCTGCTTCGGGAGTACGGACTTTCGGCGTGGTCCAGCCGAGCTTCTGCTTTCCGAAACGGAATGTGTGCTCCAGGTCGAATCTCCTGAGGAACACATTCCACCACAGGTCCACGTCCGCCGGGGCGGCGTCGGTCTTGGAGGACCACAACCACAGCGGCGGGGCGTCTCGTTGTTTCGGGAGGTGCTCGACTTTCAACCGGACCAGGGCGCCTTCGACGATGGGGAGTTCACCGTCGTGCTCCAGCCAGACCGAGCGGTGGGTCAGTCTCGGGTGGACCCGGTCCCACGCCTGGGCTTCGGCTTTGCCGTAGTTCACCGTGTCGGTGGCCGTGGTGATCGCCGATTCGGGCCAGGTCTCGGGTTTGGCGAAGCGGAACTCCGGTCCGTGCTTGGGCGGTCGGCCATTGATGCCACGCATTCTCGGCGGTTTCGGCAGACGCATCACCCGGTCACTGCGGATTCGCCCGACCAGCTCGACGGGTAGGTCCCGCAGCACCCAGGCCAGACGGGTCACGTCGTAGCCAGCGTCCATGACGATCGTGATGTTCGGGTCCCCAGGCGTCCACTGGCCGGCCGCGACAAGCCGCTCGACCACGGCCCTGAGCTGGGCGGCAAGTGACCGCGGTCGCGTCGTCCTTGGGCCCGAGCCGGACCACGTCCAGGATCCCGGTCCACGATGTGGCACCGGGCTCCAGGGCGGCGACGAAGGAGTACGGCCAGCCCGGGATGAACTGCGAGGCGGACTTCGCCCGCCCATAGACGTGACAGAACAGCCGGTCCGCCGAGCACGGGGGCGGCCGGCTCTGGCGGCTCGCCGACACCTGCGCCGCCTGCGCAGCAGCGACTGTCCACGCCGCGGTCGTGCCCGACACTGTCCTCGCCACGGCCTCTCCGGCAGAGTCGGTGAAACGAATCCGGCAAAGGCCGTGCAGGAGGACGCCACACGGACCCTCGAAGCAGGTGCGCGTGCGGGAGATGCTCAGCTATCTGGCCACTGCTCTTCCCGCCCGGACCAGTGCAGCTGCTCGCCTGCTGGCCCTCCAGTGCCCCCTGCGTTCCACCGTCGCCGGGGAGGTGAACATCCCCGCCGGCTTGATCCGCGGTATGCGGCTTCCCTCGGAGCCATCTGCGTTCACCGAACTGGAAGCCGCCGGCTGGCTGCGCTCCCCCACTCGACCGATCGCAGCACGCAGGCTTCTCCGTGGAGCTCACCGCTGTGCGGATGCAGGCGCCGGCTCGCGCAGACCGCGCCCGGACGGCCAACTGGATTCTGCGCGCCTGCCAGATGGGCGAGATTCGCCAACTCGGCACATCGCCGCGTCTGCTGGCACTGGCACTGGCACTGGCCGCGCCCCTCCCAGACGAAACGGGCGCGCCAGCAGCTGCTGAGCAGGAAGTCCTCGCACGCACGTGCGGCCTCCCGCCTCAAGAGCTCATCCCCTTGCTCGACATACTTGTCGCCACGCGCTTCCTGCGCTCCTGGGCGCACGGCGCTCTCCCCGAAGACCTGCACTGGGAGCTCGCCCGGCACAACCACCTCACCGGCAACTACTCAGGCCTTGAGTCTGACCGTATGACCTCACGCACCGGCCAGGCTGAAGACGCTGGTGCAGAGTGATTCCCACAGTCTTCCGCTCGACCGGCAGACGGACGGACTTGGCTCTACTCCTTCCAGGACCGGTTACCTGCACAGCCTGACCGAGGACTCTGCGACGTGGTGTCCCTTTCCTGCCTGGGCCCGGCCAGTGCTCGGGCGCTGGCCGGGCCCGGGCTGAGAATTCTCAGCCCGGGATGTCACAGTCCGGTCTGCCGACAGCACTAGTTAGCGTGGCGCCCGTCCGGGCGCTACCAATGCTCGAAGAGGCGGGAGCGCAAGGGTGGATCCGGTGTTGATCACGAGCGTAGCGATCGTGTTTCCGGGGGCTGTGAGCAGTACCCTGCGGTTCGCTCGAAAGCGGCTGAAGCATGAAGTAGGGCTTCATGTGTCCAGGCTGCTCGCCGAGCACGCTCAGAACAGCCTGTCTTCACCCTCGACAGGCTGTGGCTCCGGCTGCCTGGCGGAGGTCGGGGTGAGCCGTCATGGAGGACGCGGCCGAGGCTGAACTTCGGGTGAGTGATCCGCTTGACCGGTTCGCCCCAGTAGACCTGCAGGGGAGAGATCTTGCCGAGGATCTTCACCATGCCGAGTTTCCGGGCCTTGTGCGCTTCCTGCTGCTGCACGGGGCGTCCTGGAGCGAGGCACAGGACGCCGCGCAGGATGCCTTCACGCAGATGTGCCGGCCGGGGACGAGCATTCGCTACCCCAAGGCGTGGCTGCGCACGGTGGCCTGGCGCTCCTGGTTACGTCAGCAGGTTCGGGAAGAGCCTTGCGAGGAGGTTCCGGACCGGCCGACTGCACATTGGGATTCGCCCGCGCATGCTGTGGAACTCGGCGTGGAAGAACGGCGTGTGATCGAGATGCTGCTGTTGTTGCCGTCCAAGCAACGTGCGGCGCTGGCCTGGACTCTGGACGGATTCACCACACAGGAGAGCGCCGATGCGATGGGTATCTCGCCCGAGGCCGCCCGGCAGAACCTCTCCCGGGCGCGGGCGACTCTCAAAGCCCGGCTGGGACTCGAAGGACTGGGCTACGAGAGTGCAGAGGAGGAGCGATGAACCGCGACCGGGCATCCGAACAGCTTGAGACTTTGCTGGCACGAGCACACGAGCAGCTGGGGATCGCCGTCTACGACGGCCTGATGAGCGACGGCGGGCCGCCGGAACTGCGGGACCCTGATCAGACGCTGGGGCGGCTGCTCGCTGCGGCCCATCGCCAGACTGGGGATGCGGTTGTGGGGCGTCTGGCCCGTACGGGACGCAGAGCGCCTCGCGAGCGTGCCGTAGCTGACCGGGAGAGGTCTTCCGAGGGACTCTTGATGCGGCGCCCTGCGTTCGTGCGGCTCAAGTACCGCGAGCAGGCCTTGAACTGTGCGCGGCGGTACTGGCCCCTGGATGCCGTTCGGGTCATCCGGGATGCGGTGGACACCGTGCAGCAACTCATCGCCGATCTGGAGGAAGAAATACTTCCGGACACCGCTCGGGACCAGCTCCTGCGGGTAAGCAGCGGCATGGGCCACGTGCTTGCCCTTCCGCAGCCGGCACAGGCTCCCCAACCTGCTCTGGGCGGGTTCGACTACATGGAAGAAGTGGAGGACTTCCTGGCAACGTGCACGTGGCGGCTCGTGGCAGAGGCCCGCCGCTCCAAGCAGTTGCTCGACAACGAGCTGCTTCTTCATTTCCGCTGGACGGACATGTCATGGCTCGGCGCGCTCGAGGTTTCGCAGGACCTGGCCGACGACCTCGACCTGGCCTACCGGGAGGCGCTGGCACTGTCTACGGCAGTGACAGCCGTAGAAGAAGCGAGCACCGACTTCCGGGGGGCCGACCTTCAATCGGTTGACCTGGACGGAGTCGATCTAGAAGGCATCCGGTGGGACACAACGACCAGCTGGCCCCCGCAATGGAATGAACGTATCTGGAGGGCATCACTGGCCGCCGGCACGGGACACGGGGAGCTGATCGTCGGCGCGGAACCCCGCGACAGCACCGTCCCGGTGGACATCTGAGAAGACACACCCGGCGACTGAACGAAGCAGGGCCGGTGAATGCCCAGAATCCCAGGGCAGCAGACAGTGCTGCGGGGAAAGAAGGATCGACGTGGATTTCGCGCGCGGAGACTTGATCTCGTCACTTCTCGTGAGACGGCTGTCTTCCGTCATGGACTGATAACACTCAGCCCCTGGGCCCCGACGATTGGGCGGGATTGAAACCCTGGCTCGAAGGGATGCCAGTACAGCACCAGCGGAGCGGGAGCGCCGAAGAGGGCTCGCCGAAGTCGACGCACGGACACGGAGGTCGCCAGCTGGTCGGGGCTGATGAACTCTCATGATTCCAGCTCGCAGCGCCTGCATGACAGGTAGTCATGCGTGCGGACCGTCGCACCGCCGCCGAGCGTAGTGTGCTGGTGGACCTGTGCAGCTGACCGGGCATCGCCCAGACGCACGTCGACCTACGGAAAGTCAACACGGGGCGCACCTCTTTCATCCTGAAGGCGATAGGCGTACCTGCGGCCGCCCGGGATCATCGGAGCTGACATCGCCAACTGGCCCCTGGAGGCTTCGTGTCCGTGCCGTCTCTTCTCCGCAAAGCTACCCTCGCCGCGGCCGCACTCGTGTTGGCCGCCTCTCCGTCAGCCGTGGCAGCACCCAAGTCGAAGGCGGCCGAACCCTGCTACGTGGAGCACTTCTGCCTGTGGGGACGAGGGCAGTACGAAGGGCCGATGGCGTCCTACACCAAGGGCAGCCGGAACGTGGCCGAGCAGGGCCTCAGGCGGGGCGGCTGGTCTGTCTGGAACCGGACCAGCGAGACATGGTGCCTGTGGTACAAAACCGGCTACGCAGGCGCCGTCGCAGAAGTGGTGAAGCCGGGCCGGAAGGTGTCGACGACCTTCCACCCGTACAAGTCGCTCCTGCCGAGCAGAGACTTCCGGTGTCGCCGTTGACTTCCGCTCCCCGGGCATCGCACCAGCCCGAGCACGGCCGCCGATCGCGTGGGCGGGCAGCGCACCCGACGACTGGTGAGCGCACCAGGTGCCGCCCTCGACCCGGAGTCGGGTACGGCGTGACGTCGGCGAGACCGGTCCTCGGGCGCGCTATGCGTCGCAGGGGACCGGTCCCGCCTCCGACTCATTCGGCTGGCCTGGGCGGGTGGACCAGCACCCCGCCCACGACGAGCACGCAGCGCGTGCCCGGGGCAACTGCTCGATCGCCCCGAGGTTCTCGGCCCGGCCGGTCCGGAGCACCCGCTGGAGATGGTCCTCGCCGTACAGGAGCAGGGCGGTCATAGTCGATGTCTAACAAAAGAGTCATGGGGCACGGTAGAAGGTCGGCCCAAGGAGGGCGTGGCTTCCCGGATACCCGCCCGCGGAGCGTCTCCCGGGCGCTACCCCGCCCTGTTCCTGACAGCACGAGAACGTCCAACCAGGCGACACCCGCAGCCGACGGGCCCGGTTCCACTCGTGCGAGTGGAACCGGGCCCGTCGGCGAACCGCGACGCCGGCGGAACCGTCGCAGTACTCGTGAAGCCCATCGACACACAGCACATCTCGAAACCCGGCCTGGTGGTACTGGACATCACCGGTGGGGAAGAGGACACCGTCCGTGCGGTCATGACCGCACTGGAGGAACACTGGGCGACCTCGGGCATCAGCCCGGTACGACGGGAGCCCGGCGCACCAGGCGTCCGGGCCCGGGTGTACGCCGACATCCTGCGCCCGGGACAGCAGTAGTCGCAAAGAAGGCTCGGGCCCGGGAAACCCAGCCGCAGATTCAGCCGCCGCTCGGCGCAGCTTTCTCCGGGAAGCGCGGCCTCCAGCCGGTCCAGGCGCGTGTAGGGCGCCCGTACGAGGCGGGCACGGTCCTGGGCACAGCGGGCGGTCCCCGGACCGGTGCGTCCAGGCAGTTGTCGGCTTCGCGGAGGACAACTTCGGCAAGAGCGCCGCGACCGTCGCCTGTGGGCAGGGCGGCGGCGTGGCGGCGGATATCGGCGGCGACCGCGCGGGCGTACCCAGCAACAGGATTTTCGCCCCTTTTGGTCGGGTATGAACGGCAGGGTCGGACAGGGGGATTCCTGTCCGGCCCTGCTCGTGAATCCATGTAACCGACGCGGCCTCAGCAGTCGCCGACCCGGGAGGCTCCACGGACATCAGTCGTCCAACCGAGCCCGGTGTCGGAGCCAGCCTTCACACAGATCTTTTCGTCGGGCCAGAAGATTTTGTCGATGTTGATCTTTTCGCTGGTCGTGATGCAGTTGCGCCAGTACCGGTACTGCTGGTCCAGGATCTGGTGGGTGTGGTTTCCACAGGGGGCGGTCGCCTGCGGGGTGGAGAGCGTCGGCGTAGCGCCCGCCGGGGAGGTCACGCTGAGGGCCAGGACGAGTGCCGCAGCGCCGATTCCCAGACATCGTGCGATGTGTAGTGGTTTCATTCCGCTGTCCTTCCAGTTCGTGCAGGACGGGCCGTCACCGGGCACGGCGTCTACGCGAGCGCTGCGCAGGGCGGTTGCTTGAGCAGCAGGGCCGGCAGATGCTCATCTCGGTCCGTGGCGTCGGCCGCCCACTCCAGCTCATCGCGGGTCGGCGGGAAGAACAGACGCAGCTCGTGCGCGGTGATCAGCCGCTTGAACCGCGGATGCGCGGCCCGCTCGGTCGAAGTCACGACCCAGCCCAGGCCCGGACGACAACAACACCAACGAAGCTGAGCCGAACGGGTCACTGCGGAGCGGGCAGGCGGGGGCGTTTCAGGTGAGGTGGAGGTTCTTCAGTGCGGTGGTCCAGTCGTTCGCGACGGCGTTCTGTGCGGCGTCGAGCGTCACTTTCCCCGAGCAGAGCGCCGTGTGGATCCTGGACTCGACCGTGTCTTTCGGGTTGGCCGTTCCCGTGCCGGGCTTGTGCCCCGGGGAGGGGGGCTCAACCCACAGGTTCCGTGGGTCGTTGGGGTCCCCGCCGAAGGACAGCGACAGGAAGTGGTCGTACTCCGCGTCGGACAGCGGCCCGGTATAGCCGTAGGACCTGGCGTTCGCCGCTTTCTCCTGCCCGGTGACCGAGACAGGCGGGCGGATCGTGGACGTGTAGCCTCCCGGCCTGCACACCGTCTGCTGCAGTGTCGCCTGGGTGACCGCCGGATTCCGGGCACCGGGCGTGCACTTGGGATCCGGCAGCGGCTGCTTGTCCGCCATGTACCTGTAGTGGCACGAGCCCGGCGCCGGCTGCGGCTGCACCGTGTACGTCTTCTGCGGCCCCGCCCCCACCGCGATCATCTCCAGCACGCCCTCCTCCCCGGCCGGGTCAGAAGCCCGGACCCGCTCCGAGGACACGCTCGACGGCTTCGCGTCACTGCTCGACGGGCTACTTGAACATCCCGCACCGGCCGCCGCGAGCACCAACGCAGCAGCGACAAGACGACGAACGGCCACAGAAACCTCCTGAAAGCGCCGACAACGCCATCAACTGCTACCCCTCCGCCCTGGCACACAGTCACATACATTCGGCCGACCGCCCGTACGAAGGAAGCCAACCGCCCGCAGGTTCGAAACCTGTACTCGGCAGCACGAGAACGTCCAGTCAGGCGACGCCCACGGCCGGGTGCGATTACACCCATGCGAGTGGAACCGCACCTGCTGGCGAACCATCCCGGCTCCGCCACCGTCACGGTGGTCATGGAACCGATCGACGAACAGCACATCGCGAAAACCGGACTTGTGGTGCTGGACATCACCGGCGGGGACGAGGACACCGTCCGCACGGTCATGGCCGGGCTGGAAGAGCGCTGGGCGACCTCGGGCATCGCTCCAGTTCGCCGGGACCCCGGCGAACCAGGCGTCCGCGCCCGGGTCTACGCCGACGTCCTGCGCCCGGGACGGCAGTAACCGCGGAAGGGGTTCGGGGAGCCCGGCCACGGGGTTCAACCGCCCCTCGGCGCCGCCCTCTCCGGGGTGCGCGCGGTCCGGGGAAGCCCACACTGCTGCCGTACTCGTCCGTGCGGGCACCCCGGGGAAGGGCCACCCACCGCTGTCGGCCAAACTTCGATGTCACAGGACACGCACCACCCACCCAGGGGTGGGTGGTGGCAGAGGGCGGCGAGGCGGGCGATCAGTGGGCGGTGCGCGGCGTGGAGGGTCCAGCCAACCTTCTCGATGGCGGCCGGCACCGCCCGCTCAGCGCGCTGACCACGTTGACGGTGGCCTTGATGCCGGCAGAGGCTACGCCGGGCGTTTTGGATTTTAAGTCACTGGTATTGAGGCTAACGGTTCGGCCAGAAGTTGGATGTTCGCCTCGTGAAGGCGTCGACCTCGCCGTGATCAAGGAACTCCTCGGCCATACCCGCATCGGCGTGGCCGCCAGCGTTCGCTGCCCGGGCCACCACCGCGGACTGCACCGGGACCTCCTGCAACCCCTTCGGCCACATCGACATCCGCACCACCCTCACGGCCACACAGACGATCACACGCACCCTCCATCACCCCTGCATGGAATTACGCAGCTGACTCCGCTACGAAAGTCACCAAGCCCCGCCAGCCCAAAACTGTCGAGCTGGCCGCATGAACCCCGCACGGACGAAGCACCTCAAAAACGGCCGCGCAGGGTTGACGAAGAGCATAAGGGCACCCCGCCTGACCTGCACTGACGCGCCACCCCGCCTGCATTGAGGCTAGGATCAGAGCTTCAAACAGAAATTAGCACGAGGTGAAAGCATGGACATGACACCAGAAAGACTTGCACTTGAGCAGGATGACCTCGAAGGGCTAAGGAACCTTCTCGACTCCGGGGCCGATGTCCACCAAGAATGGAATGGGTTCACGCTCCTCCACTCCGCCGTGGATGGTGAGATCGATGGACATATTCAGACTGGTGAGCCGCTACACGTAGACGCAACGGCCCTCCTTCTGTCCAAGGGCGCCGATCCAATGCGACCCTCACATGGAGGGAAAGGGCTATCCGCCCACCACCTAGCCTTCGTATCAGGGCATTGGCTTGCGTTCGACCTGTTCGAAGCATGGATAAAAAGAGAATAATTAGTCACAGGTGCGATTTGCGCGCTCGAGCGGAGTACGAAATACCCGACAATGAGAGAGGATCGCGTGTCACCGCACCTATAACCATGAATAATCACGATGGCCCGCAGAAAATACTGCGGGCCACGCAATATCACCCCTCAGTCATCACAATCCGAATGCCTGGATAGTCTGCCTGAAATGATTTCATGACACCATTACATGAATCACACATATCCCGCTGCGTGTGCAAGCGAATGGTTCCGCCGACAGACTCACTCGGTGGGCCCAACTCATTGGCCAGATAATTGAATATCTTCTGTTCAGAATCGGAAGCCCTGCCAGTCGGAACATACCGCTGCGGGTATCCATTATGAACATCTCCGGGCGCGGGCACCATTCCTGCCCTTCTTTCGTTACCACTCATCGCGGCTAGAATCATCGGGTTTACACCTTCAACGTCAACGGTGGCGGCTGCCAGGTTTGCCGACTTCTTAAAGCGCCCAGTAGCCGCTAGGGAATCGACGACCTTTTTAGGGTCAATCCCTCTTATGTGACGGGCCAGATTCCAGGCATCCTGCAGTCGTTCGAACTGCTTCCCGAGCTTTCCGAAATCACCAAACGGAAGAAGCCCAACAATCCCCAACCCAGCACCGAGTTCATCTCCCGCATCGACGGATCGGCCAATGTCGTAAGCGTCGCACCCAAGGCCGAGGACGGGGATCCAACCACAGGCAGCGAGTGCAGCCTCCTGCAGAAGCTGCCCCGACTCCGCCTCCATGTAGACACCGCCATAGGGTCCCGGCTCGGGTGCTACCCCAGGCCTGGGCGCTGGCGTCGGACTCGATCCACTAGTGCTCGCGGTCCCCTTTGATTTGTCACCGCCGCCTCCGCCGCCACCGCTATGAGTGCCTCCCGACTTCCCCGGGGTGGGACTCGGTGCCGATGCAGGGCCCTTGTCGCGCCGCGGCTCGCTATGGCCTGTGCCGTCATCGATCCACATTCCAGTGGGGTCCGCGGAAGTCACAGGGGTGTTGTTGGCGTACGCGTAGCCGTTCAGGGATTGGTGCTGATCGAGAGCCAGTACGGGGTCGACGCTGATGAATTGGCCAGTGGCCGGGTCGTATTCGCGAGCCCCGATGTGGGTGAGCCCGGTGGTGGTGTCGGCGGGTTTACCCAGGAATGCCTTGTCGTCGGGCCAGGTCGTGGGCTTCGTTCCGCGGGTGGCCCCGAAGGGGGTGGTGTAGCGCTTGGTGACGTCCTGGGTGGTGGCGTCGGTGGCGATGCTGCTGGTGCCGTGGTGGTCGGCGGCGAGGAAGCTGAGCTTGCTGCCCGCGGTGCCGGCTGTTGCGGTGCGGACCGCGATGGTTTGGCCTGCTGCGCTGTAGTAGCGGGTGCCGGAGACCGTTTTGGTCGCGCCCTTGGTGGTGAGGCGTACTTCGGTGGCACCGAGGTAGAGGACGGTGTCGCCGTCGCCGGTTGCGCGGCGGATGAGGAGTTCGCCGTCGGCGTCGTAGAGGTAGGTGGCGCCCAGGGCGGGCTTGGTGCCGGCTGCTGGTTCGGTGGTGGAGGCGAGTTCGCCTTCGGTGTTCCAGTCCAGGGTCTGGGTGGCTTGGGTGCCGGGGCGTCCTGTGGTGTTGCCTGCCTTGTCGTAGGCGTACGTGGCGGCCTTGGCGCCCGTGGTCTTGACGAGCGGGTGGGGCTGGCCGGTCGGAGTCTTGTATCCGTACGTGGTGGTGGAGTCGCCCGTGGCCGCATGGGTTGTCTCGGTGTCGCGCTGGCCAGCGTTGTTATAGGTGTAGCTGGTCCAGTACGGGGCGGCGCCGTCGAGGTTGGCAGTGGTGCGGCCACCGGTTGCGCAGTCGGCGGTTTTGGGGGTCCAGGCTTCGGTCAGGCGCCGGTTGGCGTCGTAGGTGAAGCACTGGTTGTCGGCCTTGGTGGTGCCGCCGAGGGTGGTGGGATCGAAGATGGACTGGACGTTGCCGGCATCGTCCTGGGTGAAGTTGAGGTCTTGCAGCATGTACGGGTGGGTCTGGTCCGTGACATGGCTGCGGGTGAGGCGGCCGGTGCCTGCCTCGTACTTGTTGGTGATGTAGGTGTTCTTGGCGCCGGCGCCAAGGGTGAGCTGTTCGGCCTGGCCGAGGGCGGAGTAGGTGACGCCGAGGAGGTAGGTGTTGGTCCCGGAGAGTTCTGTGGTCAGGCCGACGGCGTTGTACTTGGGTTCGACGATCTCCGTGGGGAGTCCGGCGATGCCTGGCTCTTTTGTGTTGTTGATATTGCCGTCGAGTCGGTAGTCCGTGCCGAAGGTAATCGTGGGCGGCACCACCTTGCCGCTGACCAGGGAGTCGTCGGCCGGCAGTACAACGTCGGTGCTGGTGGCTCGGCCGAGGGTGTCATAGGCCGTGATCTGCTTGGTGTAGGCCTTGCCGGTGGTGCCGCCGACGTAGCGGGTGGAGGCGTCGGGCTTGCCCTTCAGGAGGCTGTCGTAGCTCCAGTGGGCGAGTTTGTTGGCGTCGGTCTTCGAGGTCTGCCACAGGTCGGTCTTGCGGCCGAGCTCGTCGTACCCGTACAGGAGGACGGCGTCGCGTGAGTCCTTTGTGTAGTCGATCTGGTCGAGGTCGGTGTAATCGGTGGTGGACGTGCCCTTGTCCGGGTCGGTCGTGCCGGTCTGGCGGCCGAAAAGGTCGTAGGTGTAGGTCCACTTGGCGTCGTCGATGCCGGTGATCTGTGACTGCTTGCCGTCGCGGGTGTAGTCGTACTTCACCCGCGTGTAGGCGGTGCCGGTCGTAGCGCCGTACGCGGTGTCGTTCGGCTCGGTGCCGGCGTAGGTGCGGGTCTCGGCGGTGCGGCCCAGGGCGTCGGTGATGGTGCGGGTGGCATTGCCGCCCTTGACGGCGGTGGTGGCGGTCGAGTCACCGGTGTAGCTGGTCGTGGTCGACCACCGGTCCTCACCGAATACGGTGAACGTGCTCGTTGTGGGCCGTGCTGCCTCGTCATACGTGGTCCGGGTCAGGGCCGGGGCGTGGGCGTAGGAGGCGCGGGCGTACTTGCCGTCCGGAGCGTTGAGGTTGTCGTAGATGTCGGCGTACGTCTCGTAGGCGAGGCCCCGTGAGTCGTAGCGGGTGTCGGTCAGGATGCGGCCGCCGAGGGGCGATGCGGTCTGGGTCTGGAGGGGGCGCAGGAGTGCGTCGGTGACGGCGTAGGTGGTCTGGTAGCTCTTGCCGTCGGCCTTGATGGTGGCGACCGAGGTCCAGGGCTGGCTGCCGCGGGCGAAGTTGTAGGCGTACTTCACCGTCGGGGTGTCGGTGCCCTTGGTGCGGTTGGGTGCCCAGGTGTCGGTGATCCGGCCGAGCGCGTCGTAGCTGCTCTCGGTCTTCTTGACGTTGGCGTCGAGGGTGCTGGTGACCGATCCGCGTGCCGGGTCGACGTAGGTGTACATCTTGTGGCTCTGCCCGTTGGAGGCGAGCTTGGGGGCGGCGACAACGGTGGAGGTGAGCGGGCCGGTGGCGGCGGGGTAGTACGTCGTGGTGGTGGCGTTGCCCTTGGCGTCCGTGACGCTGAGCGGGCGTCCGAGGGTGTCGTACGTGGTCTTGGTGACCGTCTGCCAGCCGCCGTTGAGGGCAGGGGTGCGGTCATTCGTGCCGATCGCGGTCGGGTATGCCTTGGCTCTGCCGGTCCAGGTCGCGAGGCCGCGGGTCGGTGTCTGCGAGGCGGACCAGCCGGTGGCGGCGGCGGCGTCGTAGACGGCAGCGGTGTCGGAGAGCACGTCGCCACGCGTTTTAACGTTTGCTGGCAGATTCAGCTTGTCGTCAGTGATCGTCGCACCGGCGGAGTCCAGGCAAGCGGACCCGACGACACGTGTCCGGGAGACGAGACCGGTGAGTCCCTTGTCGGGATTGCGGGCGTACCAGACGCGGGTGCAGGTTTCGTCCCCGGCTTTGGCCTGGTCGCCGATGGCTTCGGTCTGGGTGACCATGCCGTAGGTGGGGTCGTAGGTGTGCGCGGTGTAGCTGCGGCGCCAAGTGTTGCTGATGGGCAGGTAGGTGTAGGCGTAGGTACGGGCGGTGCGCACGAAGTACGCCTTGGTGTTGGCGTAGGACCGCTGCTGGCTGGCTGTCAGTTGGTTCCAGAAGTTGTTGACGGCGACGGTCACCGGCTGGGCGCCGTTGTAGGTGAGTTCCTCACGCAGGGATCCCGCGTACTGGTCGTAGTCGGTGGCGTCCGAAACATCCAGGCCTGCCACGTCGATGCCGGGGACGGCGGTGGAACGGGTGGTGCCGTCCATGCGTTTGTCGCTGTGCATGCCCTGCATGTACAGGCGGACGGTCTTGGACTGCGGGTGCCTGGTGTCGCCGGTGTAGGTGGTGACTTTCTGGTAGCCGCGCCAGCTGGACCAGGTACGTTCGTCTTCGGGCGTGAAGGGGTCGTTGTTGTAGTGCCAGCCGGGGCTCTCGTAGGTGTAGGAATTCTCCACGGCCTCGTTCTGGCCGGCCGGATCCGAGGTGGAGACGGAGATGACGTTGTATTTGTGGAACCAGTCCAGTTGCGGGTCGCCGCCGTTGGCGGGCCAGTACACGGGGTAGCAGGACAGGCTGTTGTCGTCCTCGGCCTTGGGCATCTTGCTGCCGCGGACGCACTCCGGTTCGGAGAGGGTGACCGTGGTGATGGCGCCGGTTTCGGTGGTGATGGTGTTGATGCGGGGGCGGGTCAGCGGAACGATTTTGTCGCTGTCGGACTCCACGCGGTTGGGCCGCATGTGGTAGTCGAACTCCACCGGCGGCACGGTGATGCTTCCGCCGTTCTTCCCGGTGCGCTGGAGCGTCTTGAGGGTCAGGGTCTTGTCGGACGGGTTGCCGATGTCCGCGCCGTCCAGGAACTGGTAGGTCAGGCTGTAGCTGTCGACCGGCTTGTACGCGTCGGGCTCGGCGGCCGTGGACCAGACGCTCGTGTCGATGCCGGTGAGCATTTTGCGGGTGAAGAAGGCAGGTCCGGTGGGCAGGCAGTCGGTCTCGTCGGCTGTGCAGATGGCGTCGAAGGGGACATCGGGCCAGTTTTTCGCGGTGCCCTCGGTCAGAGACGAGCAGTCCGCGGCGGTACAGCGTTCCTTGTAGGTGAATTTCACAGTGCCGGAGGGCTTGCCGGTGAACAGTGTGTCGGAGCGCTGGCCGTACTTGATCTCTTCGAGGTATCCGCCGCGGGTGTAGGCGGCGAGCTTGGTCTTGTCGCCGTTCTTGGCGTAGTGGTTCGTCTCCGCCTTGTACCAGTAGGTGGAGGCGTTGCCGTGGATGTCGGTGACGAGGTCGAGGTTCCAGCGCCATGCCTGTGTCTTGGCGCGGCCGGAGAAGCTGGTGTCGGAGGAGTATCCGGGTTCTCCGGAGTCGTCGCCGAAGACGGGGGCGGTCCAGACCGAGTTGGTGCGCTCGGTGCCGGCGCCGTCAAGTTTGTTCAGGCCGAAGGTGTAGGTGGTGCCGTCACCGGTGACGACCTTCCAGTACTCGCCCTTGCCGTCTCCCTTGCCATTGACGATGTCGTCGCCGTCGTCGCCGTTGTCGGCGCCGGTCTCGTGGGTGACTTGGGAGGCGTCGTCGTTCTTCAGGTGCCAGATGCCCTTGGCGTCGTCCTTGACGAGTTCGGTGGCCTTGCCGTTGAGGACGAGGGAGGCGTTCTCGTACTTCCAGCACTGGTCGAACTTGTCGGGCTGGACATCATCCTCACACGAGCCGTACTTGCGCTCGACGTAGGAGGAGGTGAGATCGAACCCTTCACCGAGCATGGAGCCCTGGTTGTTGGTGTTCGCGGTCCGCCCGTCGGTGCTGCCAGAGTCGTAGGACAGCGAGAGCGAGGGGGCGGGGCCCGCTGCTGCAGGCGGCACGCTGAACGGGTAGGACCAGGTGAACGCCCCGGACGAACCGCCCGCTTCCCAGCTGGAGGAGGCGGTCAGCGGGGTCGCCTTGTAGTCACCTGACCCGGATGCCGGAGCAGCGGCAACCGCCGTCACGGCGAAGACACCCGCTGCTGACGGTCCGCCCTTGGCCGCTGTCGCCTGCGGCACGGCGACCTGTGCGGAGACGGTCTGCTGCGTGGCGTCGTTTCGGGACTGGACGAGCGTCTGCGTACGGCACTTGGCCTTCTGCGGGCTGGTGAGCGCGCAGGCAGGCAGGGTGACCAGGCCGAGGCGGGAACCCCAGTGGCCGCCGATCGCATCGGCAAAGGTGGAGTAGTCGACGGTGATTCCGGCAGTACCAGGGGATTCAGCTGCGGCGGTGAACACGACGCCGGTGATACCCGCCCCGCGTGCTGCCTTCTGGTCGAGCACACTCACCGTGGCAATGCCGGCGGCAGCAGCGGCCGGTTTCCCGTTGCGTGCTGAGACCTTCTTGGGACGAGGTGCGGTGACGGAGACGGTGGCTGTCCCGCGCTTGCCGGATATCTTCTGTGTGCTGTGTGAAGCCTTCGGCCAGTGGGCGGCCCGCTCACTGCGTGCCTGAGCGGCCTGCTTGCTGTTGGTGGCTCTGTTCTTCGCCACCCGCTCTCGGGCCTCTTTCGCTCCGAGCGCGGAGACCGTCTTGACCTTGCTCACCCTGGGCGTTGGAACGTCCGGACGTCCCAGCGGATCCGCCGCAACAGCAAGGGGAGTGAGACCCGCTGGGATGGACAGTGCGAGAACCAGTGCTCCGACCAAGGGGATGCGGATCTTCCGGGCACCGGTTGCAGGTTGGCGTCTTGCGCCGCGCTTCAGGAACGCGGGGAAGGGTCTGGAAACGAACACGTCTTCTCTCCGGGAAAGGGGCCGGCCACCGGTAGGCGAAAGGCGGCGCTGGGGCGGAGCGGGATGGTGGGACCGCGGGGGCCGGCCGTGATGGTCGGCCCCAACGCGACCTGACAGGGCTGCCGGTCGGTGTCAGGTTCCGACGACGTCGTAGACCTGTGTGCCGTCGCTCATTGCTCCCGCCCAGAGACGAATGTCTCCGATCCGTCCGGGCAGGTAGTTACCCCAAGCCCCGAGGTATCCCTTGCCGGCGGAGAACTCACCGTTGCCGACCTGTGCGGTGTAGGCCATGGCGTCGTCTCCCTGGGGATCCGAGGTGAGGTAGAGCTGGATAGTCCTGTCCTGGGCGTTGTAGACACCGGTGAGGCGGACCTCGGAGTCGAGGACGGCTTCTTCCTTACTGACGACCGATGCTCCTGTGCCGTCGGCGGTCAGACGGCCGAAGTTCCACCGGCCGACCGGAACCGTCTTTGTCACGGGATTGCCGTTCTCGTCGAGGACCGGTTCGTCGTTCTCGTCGAGCTCGGGCTCCTGCCGGGTGCCGGTCTTTTCGAACCACAGGCTCCAGGAAGATCCAGTGGCCGTACGCTGGCCAAGGATCTGGGCCTTGTACTTGTCTGGCTTCGTCATGATCTTGGCGGCGTCGACGACTGCCTGTGTCGTCACCGTGAACGAGCCCGAGTCGTCCACCACGGGGCCCGGTGTGGTTCCGGCACCCGAGGTGCCGTTCAGTACCAGTTCATCGTCGACCAGCGAAGCGCCCGAGGAGAGAGATAGGGTGCCGTCGTAACCTGGTGCGCTGTTGGTCAGCGACGTGCCCGTGGCTTGAGCGGGGTTCCATGAGGCGACGAGTTCCGCGGAAGGCTTTCCGTACGCGTCGAGCAGCGTGCTCTCCTGCTTCACTTGTATTTCGGTCAGTGCCTCCTGCCACGCTGCTGCTTCATCGATGACGCCTGGGAAGTAGTCCGTGTATGTGCCCGACCAGTGAACGCGGCCGATCTGCAGAGGGCCGGTCGACGCCCATGGCGTCGTGAACTGTGTGGTGCCCTGCGGCTCACCGTTCACGTAGAGGCTGATCGTGTTGTCGGTGGCGTTGAAGACACCGGCCAGGTGGGTCCATACCTTGGGAACGGCCGGGTTCTTGGACGTGACCCGCTGGTAGGACCAAGTTCCGCCGGCGGGCGCGTCGTTGTCGGCCTCGCGGAAGGACCACTTCTTGGTGCTCTGCTCGTAGCCCAGCAGGAACGGACTGCGGTTCACGCCGTTCTGACCCATCACGGTGGCGTTGTGTGTGTCTGTGTTCAGGCGGACCCACGCAGACACGGTGTACGAGGCTCGGGTGTCGATGACGGGGCCGGCGGTCGCGGCGTAGCTGGTGGTGCCGTTGAGGCTGAGTCCGCTGTCCGCGACCCTCTCCGCGGGGGTGGTTTCCGTGGCCGGGGTGATCGTGATTTCGCCGCGGCGCCCTTGGCCGGTTCGGGTCGCGCCGCCGGTCAGGATGGCGTTGTCCTGGAGTTTGGGGTCGGTGGTGGAGGAATCGACCGCCTCGTTGCCCGTGTCGTGGAAGTTCCATCGTCCGACCGGGCCGTCACCCTCCTTGACCACGAACTCGACGGAGTTGGCGGCTCCTGGACCGTAGGTGTCCTTCGCTTCCACCTGCAGGATCATCGTGCCCGAGGTCGGAGGCACCGGTGCGATCGTCACGGTCGCCCCGGGCACGTAGGGCGACCACGCGGTGTCGGTGGACAGCTTGTAGCGGTAGGCGGTATTGACGTCCCCTGCTGCCGGGCCAAGGGTGAAGGATCCCGCCTGGCCGGGCTTGCCTCCCGGGACACAGTCGTTTGCCGTGCACAGGGTGTACGGGGCGGTCTTGTTGAACGCGATGGTCGGGGGCTTGGGCGCCTTGCTGTCGACCTTGAAGTAGCACCAGCCGGTTGTGGAGGCGTTCGACGGGCCGGACAGCCATTCGGAACCGTAGTACGACCGGGTCCAGGCCCGGTAGCGGTACAGCGTGTTCTCTTCCAACGCGGTGGAGGGCGAGTCGGTGGCCTTGAAGTTGTCGCCGACCGGGCTGGACGGAACCAGCATGTCTCCCATTGCCTTGGTCCAGGTCGTGCCGGTCTTCTTGTCCAGAGCCATAACGATCCGCAGACTGGCCCCTCGTTCTCCGCCTGATTCCGTCTGGGTCGTGGCGGTCAGCGCGGGAGTAGGGTCGGTGGCAATCGCCGGGGCAGACTCGTTGGTCGTGCACGTCTGGCTGGATCCCGTGACCAGGCCAATGGCGCTCGGCTTAGCGGGCTTGCCGACGTACTCGACGCTCAGGATCGCGTCGTCGTCGAACCGCTTCCAGGAGACGGTGTCTTTCTCGTCTTTAGCCATCAGCATCAGCGTCAGGCGCGAGATCTTGCCGTCGGCGAAGTTCCGGACGGTCGGCGTCAGATTCTCGTCCGGTTCTGCCACGTTGTCGTGGAACTTGATCGTAGCGCGTGGCTGGGAAGGGTCGCAGTTACTGCCACGGCCCGCGGACACGTTGCGGTCGCCCATCTGGTCCAGTTTCGTCGGGCCGGGCCACTTCGACGACGGCGAGATGTTGTTCGTGCGCTCCAGATCGACCCACCGCGCGTCGCAGGAGAACGACCACGTCTCCGTCACACGGAACGTGGCATCCAGAATGTGCTTCCCCTTCAGCTTGCCCGGGTCGAATTCGAAGTACATCCGGTTCACATAGCCGTTGCCGCAGTAGTACGAGACACCGCCGATCACTGCGGATCCACACTTGCCGACACTCATACCGTTGTCGCCGCCGGAGAAGTTCCAGAACACATCGCCGTCCGAGGACAGCACGGTGCGTTCCGACTCGTTGAGCTCGATCGACGGGTCGATGTACAGCGGGAAGTCCGCCTCGTCGGTGGCTGCCAGGAGCTCAGGGTCCGGCTTCACCGTCACTGTTTTGTCGGTAACAGCCAGGCCGAGAACAGAGGACGCGTCACCTGCTCCCGGGCCGGCCAGCGGGTCACCCTCCTCCACGGGGCCCGCAGGTACAACCTCGCCCGCATCCGCCTGAGCGGGTCCGGCAAGGTACAGCGAGCGCTGCGCAACGATCGGGGCGGCGTTGTCTCCCGCGGAGTTCCACATCCGTGCCGCAGGCGAACGGAACACCGGACGGCCATTGCCGTCCAAGGCGTCCACTCCGCCTCCGGCGCCGGCCTGGACCGTCAAATTCTCGGCGCCGAGCTGGTATTCGATGCGGTCCAGTGCAGGGTTCGCCGCAGCCTCGGGGGTCTTCACCTCCAGAACTTGACGGAAGCCCTCGACCGTCGCGGTGAGGACCAGGTCCACATCGGGCAGCACGTTCTCGTAGACCGCACGTGCGCCGTCAAGCCGTGGAGCGGGCAGGGTGCCAGGCCAACCCAGCGACACCGACTGCGTGCCCTCAGCGATCGTGACCAGCTTCGCCCCGGCACCGCCCGGCGAGAACGACAGGTCCACGGCTGCGGCCTTCGGACCGACCGAACCGTCGGATTTTTTCACCAGAGTCGCATCGGGGTCCACCCAGCCACCGCCCTGGGCGGCGACCCGCACCGGCGCGATCGACTTCTCCAGCGTGAACGTCGCCCCGTCAGGATTCGCGAACACCGTCTCCCGATCGGTGCGCTCCTCCACAACCTCTACACGTTCACCCGACGCCGCCGCAGCGGCCGAAGCCCTCGAATCCGGCGAGACCGACTCCCCCACAGCCTTACCAGAGGATCCGGGCACGGCCACGGCCTCCAAGGTCAGAGCAGGAATCGAACCCGCCACCATGGCCGCGACGGCCAGCGCACACACACTGTGACGCGCTCGACGCCACAACTCACCAGTCACAAATCCCGCCCCATTACCTACACAGCCTTCACAAAAGTCAGCCAAATATCTGGTCAAGACCAGGGCCGGTCAAGAGTGATCCGAGTCACAGGATGAGCGAGTTGCGATAGCGAAGGGACCGAGTCCGCCCGAAGAAGCCCGGTCGCTATGGGCGCACAAAAACAGACCATACGGTCTATATAACTGGGGAACTCTCACTCAAGCAGGGCGACTTGGCCCCTCAACACGCCTCCACCACCAGCAGGGACACCTCCCCATGTTCGTCAATGCGAATCAGACCCATCCCGTCTCCAGCCTCACCTGGCGGCACGCGCGAGCACCGCCTCACGGACAACCACAAGGCCAGGAACAGATGATCGGCAGACGCCGATCCCACTGAGTCCGGCAGGCCACATAGCGCTGTGTCATGAACAAACGTGGCGAGAGCAGTCATCGGCCCACCGCTCCGACAGGAACCACGTCCGTCCCCCAAGGCCGGGCCACGTAGCAGGACGCGGATCTGCGCTGGTGTCAGCAGTGCTCCGAGGAGCACCTTCACGCGGCCGCCTGCAAGGTGGTCAGCACAAGCAGGCCGCCCCGCGGCCTGCTTTGAGGGCGGCTATGAGGCCGTGCACATGCAGGACGCCAAGGATCTTGTCCCGGCCGTTCCTGGCGTGTGCCCGGATGAAGGTGATGAGAAGGGTGACATCGAAGTGCGGCAGCGGGCTGTGGCCGAGGCGGCCGGTGAAGTGGTCGACGACGGTGTACAGCAACGCCCGGCCCGCCGGGCCTGAGGCCCAGCACTGGTCGGGAGTGGGAGCCGAACCACCGGAGCGCTGGGCGCGGACGTGCCGGCGAGGGGGCCGTAGCCGGCCACCAAAGCGCACCGGCTGGGACTCGCGCTGGCCCTGGTGCTGCTGCGACTGCCCTTCCGGCACACTGTCCGCAGCGTTCGCTGGGCATGCCGGGCGGGCCGCCGGCCGCTCGCACCGGAGCGGGCCGGGGTGCTGGTCGAAGCGGGACCTGCTGGGTCGACGGAACCAACGGCGGCTGGATCGACCTCGCCGATTTCCTTGCCATGGCCGGGTTGCGACTGAGCCGGACGCCGAGGTGTGCGCCACATCGCCGAAGATCGACAGGAATGGCTGAGGACGATGGTCGCACACCCGAACAGCGACTACGCGATCACCGCGATGTACTCCGTGCCCGACGACGCCTGGTACCTGGAGCTGGACCTCGTCCGGAATCAACGGACCTTGGTGACCGCGGTCGTTCCCGACGAGGACCCGGCGCGGGAGCCGACGGTCTGTTTCGATCCCCACGGACGGCACCTGGATATTCCGTATGAGGTCATGCGCTGGTTCATGGACCGGGTCGAGGAGGAGATCCGCACGTCTCGCGCCTGGATGCAGCTGCGACCCGAGCTGGTCGAGGTCATCCACCGGCTGCGCCAGAAGTACCAGGACGCTGTCGATGATGAGGACTTTCCGCAAGTCCTAGCGCACGTGCGTGCTGTCGTCCCCGGGACGGATGTACATGCCGTTCTTGCAGCTGCCTTCGGACGGAATCCCGATGGCACCACTTACGGGCCCAAGGTTCTGTAGGGACTCCCTCGTCGTCGTGGAGCCGCCGTTCTCGGCGAGGCCGTGCTTGCACATGTCGGAGAGCGCGCCGGTGCGCGAGGCGGGCCGTGGCCTGACCTCATTGGCCGGGGCGTGCGGCATGTACCCCTCGTCTGGCCTCCGGATCACTCCCGGTCCGGGTTATCCACAGGCCGGAACGTAATCGGCAGTTCCTTCGTACGCTGCTGCCCGAGTCGATCACACAGGGGTGGGCGGGATGCGGTACGGCGTGGTGGTGGAGGAACTCGCGGTCGAGACCATGGCGCAGTTGCCAGACGACCGGGCCCGCCAGGAGGTGATGGCGCTCGTGGAGGTCGCGCGGATGGACCCACGGGCCTGGCCCGACGTGCGCGACCCTGGCTCCATGGAGGAGATCCGAGAGGCGTTCGGGCGGCGCTGCTGGATCCAGTACATGCCGCAGGACGGAGCGATCGAGGTCCGTGACATCGGATGGGCGGGCTGATCTCTTCCCGGTCCAGGTGCTGACTGGCGTGTCAATCACGCTGTTCCCTGTCGAGCTTCGGCGGGTTTTTCGTGGGGTGTCGGAGATCGGGACGGCCCGATCTCCAGGTCAGCGCCGGAGGGCGTAGTGAGTCAGGCGGGAGCGGGCGGCCTGTTCGCTGATCCCGAGCGCCTGGGCGACGGTGTCCCACTGCGGCCCGTCCGCGGTGTCGACGCTGAACGCGGCGTCAGTTGCCACACGGTCGGTGAGGCGCTGCAGGGCGGCGACGGCGCGGAGTGCGGCCAGTGGTTCGTCGGCGACCAAAGCAGTGAGGCGTTCTTCGGCCTGGTCGAGGAGGGCGGTGAGGTCCGCGGGCACGGGTACGGTGCGGGCTGTCACCTCGGTGATGTGGGTGTCCCAGTCGCCTTCCGGTCCGCTGGTGTCGGCCAGGTAGGGGCGCTGGCGTGCGGTCGACGGTCTCCCAGTCGAGGGGGTAGCGGGTGCTGCCGCGCCAGCCGCACGAGCACGCGCCGCGGAGCTCGGTGGCGAGCGGGGCGCCGAGCGTGCCGTCGTAGACCCACCAGTCAATGCTCCGGTGCACCGTTGGCCCGCTCCCGGCATCGAAGTACACCGGGCCCGGCTCCGTGCCATCGGCCAGCAGAACCCCGGGCCGGCCCTCATGCTCGCCGCCGAACTCCTCGGTCTCACACATACTCCGCCCCTCCCCCACCGGCCAGAAGGCCGATGACACGTCAAAGGCCAGCCGGGGCGGCGCCGCCCCGTTCATGGACCCGGCCGACTTACCCACGACCTTGCCCCAGCCCGGCCGGACCCGGTGGGCGAATACCCGAACCGGTGAATCACGGTTCCCCGGCATCGACGTCAGCCCGGCCGGGATGGGAGCTCAGCCGTGGCCTCCTGCTACATCTCCCGGCATAGCGTGGAACCTGCGGTATCTCTGGCCTTGGCCTTTCAGCGACGGGTCCGCCGATTTGCGGCGGCGGACCCGTTGTTCGCCTATAGCTGGCGCCATTCGTCGCCGACCTGGTCGGTCTGGCGGATGATTCGTTCTCCGGCCGCGGGAGCGGGCCACACCTGAAGCAGGTACACCTCGACCGGTTCTTCGTCCGGGCCGAGACTATCCTTGGCGCGCCCCTCGTCGCGGCCGCGGGCGTGGACACGCACGCGGTAGGTTCCCGGCCCGTGGGGGGCGAGGTCGGGCAGGTCTTCGGCTTCGCCGTCCTCCCAGGAGGTGACGAGAGCCGAGCCGTTTGTGGAGATGAACGACGTCTCCACCGCCTCGTCCCAGTCACCCTCGTGAAGCGGTGGCTCGGATGCGTGTGTGGTGGCGGTGACCTCGACCGGTCCGACGGTCAGTCCGGTCAGGATGCTGGCACCGTCCTCCTCGACGGCGATCAGCCCGTTGCCGACGTTCGCGATGTCCGGTGCCTGGTCGGTACCGAGGTCAGGATCGACGATGTAGAACTGACGGGCATACACCCACACACGGGTGGTCCCGCGTTGTTCCGGCATACCGGGAGCCTCCTCGGCGTCAGGAGATGGCAACCCAGAAGGCGTCGCCGTTCAGGATCCTATTGTCCTTGTACGCCTTGAGCAGGTACTTGGATCCGCCGGCGGTACTGTTCTGCTTCTCGTTGATCATCCGGCGGCTGAAGACACCGGTTGCTCCGCCTTCCTTGGTCGACGCGAAGGGGTACTCGTCGCAGCTCTTGCCCGGCGGGCGGTGCAGCTTACTCGGGCAGGCCTTCCCGCGGTTCTTGTCAATGAGCTTCTTGTCAGTGGTCCGGTGCAGGGGCTTGCCCACGCCGGGCAGCCCCGGATGCCCCTTCAGCTTGCGCTGCGCGTCCCAGACATTCTGCGCCGCTTCCTTGACGTTCTTGTCGGTGCGGGACATCGCGAAGGCAGGAACATACGCCGGGTGAACGCATCCGCCTGCCTTGGTCGTGATCCCCTTGACGGAGTCACAGCGCACGGTGGCGGCCTGCGCGAGGCTGCCGGTGGCTGGTGACCCGACTGAGGTTCCCCCGTCATGCGGGAGGTGCTGATCAGCTGGTCAGCAGGGATTGATGGGTGTTCAGATTCGTTGGTTCGGCCGTCGCCTGCTCGGCGGAGTGCTTCTCCTCGAACTCGATCGGGCTGAGGAAGCCGAGCCGTTCCTGGATGCGGCGGGGGTTATAGAAACCGTCGATGTATTCGAAGAGCGCGAGGTTGGCCTCGGCCCTCGTGGTGAAGGTGCGGCCGCGGATGCATTCGGTTTTGATGAGCATCCAGAGGTTCTCCGCGAGGGCGTTGTCGTACGAGTCCCCGACGGAACCCATGGACGCCTCGACTCCCGCTCGCATCAGCCGAGTTGTGAGCTTGATGGATGTGCAGGGTGGATTCAACTGGTCGTCGCAACACCTCGACCCTGGAGGTGTTGGATGGGCCGGCCAGCGGGATGGGCCGCACGGCTGACGGGGCGTTCGGCGATGCGGTCGCCGGGGCGGCCCCCGATCCGTCGGGAGGTGGAGCGGGCTTTCTGGGTGGAGATCGCCGAGGGGATGACCAGCGAGGCGGCAGCGGTCACGTGCGGCGTATCCCCGGTGGTGGGGTCCCGATGGTTCCGTGAGCGTGGCGGCATGCCGTCGATCCAGCTCACCTCGCCCTCGGACAGGTACCTGTCCTTCACGGAACGAGAAGAAATCGCGCTGCTCAACGCCCAGGCCGTGGGAGTGCGCGAGATCGCACGCCGCCTGGGCAGGGATCCGTCCACCATCTCGCGGGAGCTGCGGCGCAACGCGGCCACCCGCGGCGGGCAGCTCGACTACCGGGCCTCGATCGCGCAGTGGAAAGCGGAACTGGCGGCGCGACGTCCGAAGATGCCAAAGCTGGTGGCCGATGAACGGCTGCGTGAGTATGTGCAGGACCGGCTCGCCGGGGACGTCCGGCGTCCGGACGGAGGGCCGGTCACCGGGCCGAAGACGCCACGGTGGACGGGACGGAACAAGCCCCGCCGTCAGGATCGGCGGTGGGCGACTGCCTGGAGTCCGGAGCAGATCGCGGGCCGGCTCAGGGCCGACTTCCCCGATGATGACTCCATGCGCATCTCGCACGAGGCGATCTACCAGGCGCTTTACATCCAAGGACGCGGAGCCCTCAAGCGTGAGCTGGTCGGCTGTCTGCGTACCGGGCGTGCGCTGCGGGTTCCCCGTGCCCGAGCCCGACGGCGGGCGAGCGGGCACGTCACCCCTGAGGTGATGATCAGCCAACGACCGGCCGAGGCCGAGGACCGGGCAGTCCCGGGACACTGGGAAGGCGACCGTGCGACACGAAGCCGCACGAATTTGAGTGGACTGACCGATTGGAGAGGCAGTTGATGAAGCTGTAGGTGCAGTCACGGGTCCGTGTCC
>NZ_JBVJMV010000072.1:0-25097 GCF_055584025.1 Streptomyces sp. NPDC104309
TCCGCCTCGAATGCCTGGGCGACGGCGAGGCTGTCCTCGTAGACATGGTGCCGGGTGACAAGGCTGTCTTCGACGGTGAGATGCAGAGCGAACCGCGCGCGATACGCACGCCCGGTGGGCCGGGCGGTCCGGCGGATCTCGCCGAGCACGACCAGGAGCAGGACAACGTCGCCACGCTGCGCACCGAGCTGGAACGGGCGCGGCACGGCCGCCAGCTCGCCGAGGCCGAGGCCGGGTATCTGCGCGATGTCCTCGCCGCCCGGAGCGAGCACATCACGGACCTCCAACGGACGGTGCACGCGCTGATGCCCGCGCCGGACCGGCTGCCCCACCAGCCGTCGTGACCGGTGGCCGATGGCCGGTCCTCGGCGGTGAGTGCGGAACCGCACTCACCGGACCGCCGATACGCCCAGCACCAGATCACACCCCACGTCATACCAACCGGCAACCAACTGACCAGCACCATCACCAAAAACGTCAGCGCTAGATCGGCATCCGTGTCACCACCCGAAACCCTGACCACAACCACCTGAACAGCAGAAACCCGATACTCACTGCACTGACATCACGATGCCGAACCACCACCGACAAAAACCCGCAGATCATCACCGACTCCCGCGACGGATGCACCGGCGTGACCGCCGCCCCGGTGATCGCGTTCGTCGCGCAGTCGGTGAACCACGTGATCCACGGCCTGCGCGCGGTGCCGTTGACATCGACCAGCACGGGGGCCTGCATGTGGTCGGTCTCCCACACCTGGTTACGCCAGCCCCGCGGCCGGGCCAGGAACACATCGTGCATACGTGCCGCCCGCTCCCCTCCCGCGAGCCCGGCCCGCTCCCCCGGCGTCAGATCACGGCGGATCGCCCGGTGCAACGTCGGGACGGACGGAGGCGGATCACCCTCGCCCCTGGCCGCGCGAGCGGTCAGATCGCGATGAACGGCGGTAACGTTCCCCCTCCACAGCCCGAGCAGGGCACGGACCTCCTCAGTGACCGTGAACCTCCCGTAATACCGGGCCCGCTCCCCCGGCGCCGCAGCCGCGGTCTCGTCCTTCTCAGCAGCGGCCAGCCACCGCCAAACCGCCCGCTCCCGCACCCCCAACGCATCCGCCACTGACCTCACATGCCCGGTGGTGAGCTTGCCCTTCTGGCGCAGAGCCAGCAGCCGGCGCACCACCGGCCCGCGCAAGACCCGAACCGATTCAGCCGGCAAAGCAGCGCCCGCGCCGCCACCCGACCCCTTCGGCGGCTGGAGCCGTCCTTCCTGATCCACCCCTCGATCACACCAACACCCGCCGGCCAGTGGATCAGAACTCACGAAACTGAGACAGCGTCATCCCTCCTGCGATAAACGCCCAGGACAGCGATCCCACGCCGATCTCTCACATCCAGGACAGTGACCCCACGCCCCGAAACAGCCCTCGACCAGCATCAACACACCCCGACCCACTGCCCCTCACACCACTGTCCCCAAAACGAGAGATCGCACTGGGCCGCCATCAGGAGACCACCGCCCGCCCCTCGCTGATCGTCACCGGCCCCGCAGCAGCCGGGAAGACCACCGCCCTGCTCCACGTCGGGCGCGCCTGCCACCTCGCGCACACCCAAAGGCACCCGCTGCCGGCCTCATCCGTGCATCCCCCAGTACCGGTCGCGTACGTACTGGTCCCGCCCGCCGCGAGCGCGAAAGCCCTGGCGGCGGAATTCGCCCGCTACCTCGGTATCCCCGTCACCGCCCGGATGACGCAGGCACAGATCACCGACGCTGTCTGCCATACCTACAACCGTGTGGGCGTGCGCCTGGTGATGATCGACTTTACCGACCGCCCGTAGTGCTGCCCGTGATGTCCGTCTGGGACTGTGACCAGCACGTCCTGGGCTTGTTTACCGACCGTGTCCGGGGCGTCTGTCATGTTCTGGAGTCGGTACGGAGGACGAGTGGCACGGCACGTGGTGGTCGGGGACTTGCGGGTCCAGCAGATCGAGCGGAAGGACGGGCGGCGGTCGTGGACGATCGTGTGGCCCGAGGGGACGGTCCACACCGAGGCGGACCGGTTCCTGCGTCTGCATGATGGTTCGGGAACGCAGAGGACGTACGCGTATCTGTTGGTGGACCATCTGCGGTGGCTGGAGCGGGAGTGCCTGGCCTTCGGCATGGTCCAGCTGCGGGACCTTGAGCGGTACATGGGCATCATGGGCGCCGAGGTTCTCATGCCGCTCGGTGAGCCGTGGCGGGTGGGCAAGCGCCCCTACGGCCGGTCCGCGCTGTCGACCGCGGCGGCTTGTCTGAAGGGCTTCTACCTGCACCAGTCCTCCCCCGGCGTGAACGGGGAGCTCGGCAAGAAGCTCGACACGTCCCGGTTGCCGTCGCGGGTGGACCGGCGCCGCTCGTTCCTCGGGCACGTGAAGTCATCGCTGCCCACCAACCCGCTCGCGCCTCTGGGCCGCGCCGCAGGCATCCGAAGATGCTCCCCGACGGTGCGAGGGAGAAGCTGCTGGCCACGGTGAATGCGGCGAGGGACCGGCTGTGCTCGTGGCACGGAAGCCGTTACCGCCGTGACGGCAGGCCCGGTGACGCCGCGATGCCGGACAGCTGGTGGCAGCGATACGAGAAGTTCGGGAAGAAAGTCCCGATCGAGTACGGTGACCAGGCGGCGTTCCGACGCTGGTGCGCTGCCGTTCCCGCGCATCCGTGGCCGGGGCAGATCAATCTGCGCGGGCTGCGGCCCCTGGTGCGAGCCGAGATCCAGTGGGGGCTGTTCGTCCACACCCAGCGGACCCGGCCGTCTCGATGGGATCTGGGCTGGATCCGCGCCCTGGTGACCACGTGTCGGGCCCTTGAGGTGAACTCTCTGGTCGATTTCGAGTTCGGGACCGGCGGTTCCGCCGCGTTCACCGGCGCGATCGCCAAGGAGATCCTGCACGAGCTGAGACTCGTCTATTTCACTCCGGCCGAAGCCAAGGAGCCGGCTTCCTGGAGACCGAACACTTCGGGGTGCTGTTCCCGCATCGCATGAGCCATTTCGACCTGACGAGTATCCCGCAGCGCTGGTTGCGGGACCTGACCTGGGACTATCTTGCTGATCTACTGCGGTCGCCACGCTGTCCGAGATCGGGTGGCCCGTTCGACGGCTATCGTCGGGCTGCGCTGGAGCTGGGAGTGTTCCTGGAGCTTGAGGCTCCGGACGGTGGTCATGACCCCGCTGTCCTTCGAGGTGAGCACGCCCAGCGGTTCGTCGCCGATCAGCGGCACCGTGAACGCGAGGGCCTGGAATCGCTGGCGGTCAAACGGCCGGGCGGGGCCGCAGGCATCGTGACCACGACCACCCGGTCGGTGGTGTTCAACGCGATCCGCAAGCTGCTGCGTGACGCGTTGGACACCGGTGTCGCCGACAAGCTGGGCCTGGACAGGGAGTTCATCACCGGGTTCGCCACCGCCGGTGCCACCACGGGCAGGACCGCACGCCGTCCCTTCCCCGACGAAGTCGCCCAGGCGCTGGCCGCCGAAGCCAACCTCGCAGAGCTTGCCGCCACCTATGACCTCAATGACAACGGGGCCCGTGACATCTGGGAGACCACCGTCACCACCGGCCGCCGCATCGGCGAGGTCATCAAGGTGCGGTGGGACTGCATCGGCCGCTACGGCGGGCTCGCGATGTTCTGGCACGACCAGACCAACGTCGGCAACTACGACGCCGCGATCCGCATACCCGAACGCCTCTACGAGATCCTCGCCGAGCGCCAGCGCAAGACCCTGGACCGCTTCACCGCCCGCTACGGCTACCGGCCGACCGGAGCCCAACGCGCCGGGCTGGCCCTGTTCCCCACGACCTACCGCAGCCACGACGGGACGGTGCCGCTGACCCACCAGTGGTTCTACAGCCGGTTCCGGCCCTGGGTGGACGCCATGGACCTCGGCCACTACGTCCCCCACCAGGCCCGCCATACTCTGGCCACCGGCCTGTTGCGCCACGGCGCCACCCTGACCCACATCCGCCGATACCTCGGACAGGTCAGCGACCGGATGGCGGAGCACTACGTCCATCTGACCAGCTCCGATCTGGAGAACGTGCTCCAGCACGTCTGGGTTGCCGGCCCCGGAGCCGCACAGCCCGGCGAACTCCTGGCCGGGGAGACCACCCCACTCACCCGACAACAGGCCCAGGCTCTGGTGATCGACCTGTCACGCCGCAGCACCCCGGCCGAGGGCGGCTTCTGCACCTTCCAGCCCGTCGTCGACGGCGGCGCCTGCCCCTGGAACCTCGACTGCCACAACTGCGACAAGTTCGTTCTGTCCGGCGCAGACCTCCTCTACTGGAGGCGCAAGCGCGAGCAGTGGCGGCTGCTGGCCGAAGGCGCCCCTGACGACGCCACCGCCGACTACCTCCACCGCTACTTCGAGCCCACCGCCCGCGCCATCGACGGCCTGGAGAAGGCCCTGGCCGGACTCGGCCTCCTCGACGACGCCCTCGCCCTGGACCTGCGCAAACCCCAGGACTACTTCCACCGCGTGTGGTCCACCGCCTTCCGCGCCGCCGACCTCGCCGACGCCGGCAGCGACGAGCCGGACGAGTACAGCGATACGTGCACAGCCGACGGCGACGACCCCGAACAGGATGCTGCATGAACACTGCCACCGTTCCCGAACCCCGCACCGCAGCGGCCCTGGTTGCCCGCCGCCGCAAGACCGAAGCCGCCCTTGAGCGCGTCCACCAGGCCATCGCCCGGCTCCGACGCGAGAAAGCCCGGGTCAGTGTCGCCGCCGTCGCCCGCCGAGCGGACGTCTCGCGCACCTTCCTCTACGACAACGTCGAGGCCAGAGCCGCGGTCGCCGCAGCGATGGCTCAGGCCGGTGAATGCCGGCCCCAGATGCTCGCCGAACAGGACGACGAGCGCGAGGCGACCTGGCGCGAACGCGCTCTGAACGCCGAGGAGGCCCTCAAGGCCGCCCACACCGAGATCCTCGTCCAGCGGACCCGGATCGGCGAACTCCTAGGCCAGATCCGGGACTTGGAAGTCGAATGGACCGAGGAGACCATCCAGCGGATCACCACCGAGAACACCACGCTCAAGCAGCGGGTCCGCCAGCTCACCGCCGACAACCGCACCCTCGACGAGCGGCTCAAGGCCGCCCGCTCGAACCTCCGCTTCCAAGACCGCCGGGTCGCCGACCTCGAAGCCCAGATCGCCGATCCCCCAGCGGGCGTTCGGCAGTGACGTCAACAAGATCCGACTCCGCCGGTGCCTGTCCGGCTACGACTCGGTCCCGGAGCCCGGCCGCCTACCAGCGGCCGGGCTCCGGCGCGACATCACCCGGACGAGGACAGCAAAGAGCATTGAGCCGTGGGCGTACCAACTCACGTGCACAGGGGCGTACGGGTGAACGTGCACAGGGCGCAAGGCGTGTTGAGGCCAGGCATTCGGGGACGAGGTCCTCGTCCCCGCCCCGCGATCGTGGACCAGCTGCGGTACCACTGCAATGTCATCGCCATCAACAGCCCGCTTACGTGCATCGTCGGTGGAGGTAATCAGCGTTGCCTGTCGCCGGTCAGAGTGTGCCGCCGGACCCATGCGCCGATCGCGTCGGCGATGGCCTGAGGTTGGTCCTCGGGTGCGTGGTGACCGGCCGGGCCACAGTTTCGGGTTTCCAGCGCGCTGATGTTCCCCGCGCACCAATCGGTCATCTCTTTGCCGATCAGCAAGGTAGGCGAGGAGTCGAAGGTGAGTAGCAGCTTGGGAACCTCACCGCTGCCCGCTAGCCACGTGCCGTACTGCTCGACCCGTTCGGCGACCTCGGCCGGCTCTCCATCCAGCGGTAGCGAGCGTGCCCATTCCAGTACCGGGCGGCGGCTTTCCCGAGTCGGGTACGGCGCCCGGTAGGCCCGCATGTCTTCCTCGCTCACCGGGGTCAGCACCCCGCCGGTGAAGGCCGACTCCAGGAAGGAGTTCTGGTCCAGCACCAGCGCCTCACCCTGCGGCCCGCGCATGGCCTGGGCGCGCGAGCGCGGTCCGTCGCCCAGCTCGCTCCAGGACATCGGCCGCACGATGGTCTCGAAGAAGGCCATGCCGCAGATCCGGTCGGGGTGGCGGGCTGCCCAGTCGAACGCGAGTGCCCCGCCCCAGTCGTGGCCGACGAGCACCACCTTGTCCAGGCCCAGCCGGTCGAACCAGTCGTCCAGGTAGCGAGCGTGGTCGGCGAACCGGTACGGCACGTCGGGCTTGCCGGAGCGGCCCATGCCGATCAGGTCGGGGGCGAGCAGGCGGGCGGGCAGGTCAACTGCGGGCAGCACCTTGCGCCACAGGTGGGATGAGCTGGGGTTGCCGTGCAGAAAGACGAAGGGGGTGCCGCTGCCGGCCTCCTCGTAGAACATCGTCGAGTCCAGCACGTTCGTCACCGGCATGACGTCCTCCAAATTGTTCGTCCCACTAACGTTCCCTCGCCAGTGAAAGTAGTTTGTTAGTGGGACTAACGCAACGGTACGATCGCAGCATGAGCAACAGCACGCCCGACATGGCGCGCTCGACCAACCGGCAGGCCACGGTCGCGCGGCTGCGGAATCTGCGGACCCGGCTCCTGTCACTGGCCGCGATCCAGTCGGATCGCCTGGTGAACGAGGAGTTGGCGCGCGCAGGCGCCCGCAAGTGGCATTACGCGGTGCTCGCCACACTGGACGAGTTCGGACCCGCCAGCCAGGCGGAGCTGAGCTGCCACACGGGGATCTATCGCAGTGACATGGTCGCGGTGATCAACGAGCTGGCCGATCGCGAACTGGTGGAACGCTCGCCCAACCCTGCCGATCGCCGGCAGAACATCATCGTCCTCACCAAGCAGGGCCACCGGCAACTACTGAAGCTAGACAAACTGCTTACTGAGGTGGAAAACGGGGTGCTTGCGCCACTGACCCCGCCGGAACGCGAGCAGTTGGCCCGACTCCTTGCTGCCCTTGTGGATCATCACGGCCAGAACATGTGAACAAGCCGCGCGCCCGCACCCAGATCGAAGCAGTGCACGTACGTACGCATCGCTATGCACATCAAGCCGTACCCCGACATGAGCCACCGTCACGAACATGTAGTCTATGAATCGTCGCAGTTCAGAGCCGGTATCCGAGCTCCTGCGGTCGGTAAAGTCGACGAGATCCACCGCCTCAATCCCCGTACTACCACCGGTGCGGAGACCGCCGACCTCCTGAAAGACCTGACCGAACGGATCGGGGCGACGTTCGTGTACGCGGGCATCGACGTCACCACGACCGCCTTGTTCAGCGGTGTGCGTGGGGCTCAGCTCGCCGCACGCGCGAGCCTGGTGGAGTGCGGTACGTTCCCGGCGCGGCTCGGGAAACACGAGCCGTTCAAAGAACTGATCACGGCAGTGGAAGCCGCGCTCGATCTCCGTGCGCACCGGGTAGGGACCCTTCCCCGCCACGCCGCCTACCTTCACCAGCGGACCGCGGGCCGGATCGGGAGCCTGACCCGGCTCCTACGCCAAGCCGCGATCACCGCGATCTGTGACGGCAGCGAACGGATCACGAAGACCAGCCTCGACCGGATCCGTATCGACCACCTCGCTGAAACCCACCACCGGAACAAACCGGAAAACCCACCCACCTGACCAGGCAAAACGCTTCTGACCAGCAAAAACACAGCCAGTGCCATTAGAACGCAGAAGCTACATGCGACAAGCCCTCGCGCTCTCAACAAAGTTGACACAGCCCCAGCTCAGCAAGCCCGCCACCGAGCCGACAGACACCACACCCCGTTCTCACCCGATCTGCAATACCCCAGCTCACACCACACCCCACACCTCAACCCACCCACCCGCCAACATCTGTCAGTGGTCACGGGGCGCAGTCACGGTCGGGGGAGAGCGATGTTCGATTCCCGCGTCTGCACCGGGGTGTGCCGTACCGGATGCCGCCAGATGCCACGCTCCCTCATGTACGTCGAGGCCGGGCCTCGGCATGGTGGATGCCGCATGCCGTGAATCGACGCTGCCCATCGCTTCTCCGCGATGGGGTCCGGCCGGGATCCGTGTCGCGATATAGCGTTAGTCTTCTTCTCGCGCCGCTGCCTGCGTCGCGCGGAGACGTTCGACAGGACCAGGACGGAAGTATGTCGGAGGAGATTTCGCCCACCGGGAAGCGTTCCGGCCCCGACTCGTCACCCGAGCTGAGGGCCTCTCATGCGGACCGTGACCGGGTGGTGGACGTGCTGCGTGTCGCGGCGGGGGACGGCCTGCTGACCGCGGACGAGCTGGACGAGCGTCTGGAAGCTGCCCTGTCGGCGCGGACCGTGAGCGAACTGGCCGCGCTCACCGTTGACCTGCCACCCGTATCGGTCTCGGCCGGGGCGGCCGTGGCCGAGGTCAAGGACATACTCCGGATCCGCCAGAAGCACAGCCCGATCAAGCGTGAGGGGCGCTGGGTGGTGCCGCGACGGCTGGAGCTGGCCGCCCACTGGTGCGAGGTGACGCTCGACTTCACTCAGGCAGTGATCACGCAGGACACACTGCGGATCGACGTGGACATGCGGGGCAAGACCCTGACGCTGATCACCAAGCCGGGCATCGTGGTTGACGCTGATGCCCTGACACTGGAACACAGCAGGGTCACGTACCGTCAGGCTCCGGACCCTGGTGCGCCGATCACGCTGCGGGTGGAGCTGGTCGGTGAGAAAAGGCATGGCCGCGTTGTGGTGCGGCCTGTGCGGCGGACGTTCGGGCAGTGGCTGCTGCGCAGGCCCGGGTCCCTGCCTGTAGGCGATTGACTCCATCGTTCGTATTGAACTGTCGGCGGTGGCTCGGACGGTTTGAGCGGGGTTCTGCCAGCGATCACGGGCAGCGGTCACCGCCGAACTGACGCTCCGCTGGAACTCGGTCGGCATCGCTGACAGAGCCCGATAGCGAATCGCTATAGCCATTCATCGGGCTCATGCGGTTCGTGGGGTAGAGATGCCGAGGTCGACGACGGGGCGTTGGGTGCGACGGTGGGTGTCGTCGCGCTTGGCGCGGAGGAGTTGGAGGGTGAGGTCGAGCCCTTCGATCTCACCGGCCCAGCCTTCGGCTTGGGCTCGGGCTCTGCGGGTGATGAGGTCGGCTTCGAGGTCGTCGAGGCGGCTGATCATCTTCGTGCTCTCCTGGAGCATGGGGCATCGGATGCCCCGTTGACTGAACGAACCACGTTGATTGTGCAGTTCAGGGCACAGGTGAGGTTGTCGCCCAGTACGGTCTGCGGTCGTGATGAACGATCGTGTGCACGAACGGGATCTGTCGAGATTGGCCGTTCCTCGGTGGGGTCGGCTGGTGGAGACCGGCGACCGGTACGAGCCCTACCGGCTCGTCGACGCCGACGGCGCGGCCGTGGCGCCGGTCGCGGTGTTCTTCCAGGAACTGCTCGCAGCCGGGAAGGCGGCGGCAACCGTCCGCTCCTACGGCATGGACCTGCTGCGGTGGTGGCGGTTCCTTCTCTGCACCAAGTCAAGCGAGGCGATCGCGGAGGTAATCTTCCTCGGACGGCTGCGCTGCATGAAACTCCACGAGGGAGAATGTTCGGCATGACGACTTGAAGAGCACCGGCCGGGCGAGAGCGTTGGCGAGAGGTAGGGAACTGGAGCACGGTTCCGGACGGTGATCGACGGGTCTGTGCCACTTGCACAACACCCGTCTGCTCGTATCAGTATCGCTTCCATCCGCCCGAGTCCTCCATGTTCGAGCGCTGCATCGGGCTCGCCTGGTGTTCCAGTTGCAGGGTCTACTCCGGCAACATGGTCTACGTTCCGCGGGGGCAAGTCCTGGTCGACCTCCTCGCCACGCTTCCTCCTGAGCAGCGCGAGCGGCTTCTACGTTCGGAAACGCGAGTGATCGAGTTCCTGGACCGCCAGGCCCGAGGCGGCAGAGGTTAGGGACGGCGGCTGGCCGCGATCAGGAGGAGGCGCTTATGCGTACTCCTTCCCGCAGCACAGTGAGCTGTCTCCGTCCTGAAGTTGCAGTTAGGCTGTACGTAGTCAGGCGGCGGCATTCACCAGCTCGGCCAGCCCTGCCTTCGTAGCCCCGGCGCGCAGCTTGACGTCGGTACGAGCCCAGCGTGGACGGCGCCCGCACCCCGCTGAACAGCCGCGGCAGCCCACCGTGCCGCAGCCGGTCTATGTCATCGATGCTGTCCGCCCCGGCGATCATGCCGCCGACCAGCGACATCAGCTTCGCCGCGGGGAAGGCCCCGGTGCCGTCCTTCGAGGCCGGCAGCCGGACGCGCTCGTCGACGAGTGCGGGCAGTCCGCACCGCTCGGCCAGCCGCACCACCGGGGCCAGCCCGCCGTACCCGACCAGATTCGAATCATCAAACCGTGCGGAGACCGCCGCTGCGGCATGGGAAGATTGCATCTCGGAAGTGCCTTGCTGATCGTGCGTACTGGAAGCGTGAAGAACTCCCATCATCGCAGGCCACAAGGCACTTCCTCGTTTCCGGAGAAGCTATCCACAGGCATCAAGCCGGTGGATCCAGGCTGAGTAGCAGCCTTAAAGATCAAGCTAAGAGCGACCGAGGATAGGTGTCGTCTCCCTTGGCGATCTCCACCTCAAGTGGTGGGGGTGCTTCGCCGTATCGAGGCCCCTCTGGTGCGCGCGCTCTGCTGGCCCTTGCCTGTGCGGCGGGACGTTCAGCGGGTACGTACCCCGTCCATGGCGAGGGTGAGTAGTCGGTCTGCCTCGGCTGGGCTGTCGAGTTCCTGTTCGGTGGCCAGGGCGATGGCGCTGACGAGTTTGAGCAGTTGGGTGATGGTGACTTCGGGGCGTACGGCGTGCGCTTGGCGCGCACGTACCAGGAGTTGGTCACCGGCGTTGACGATCACAGTGTGGCAGGTGTCTCCCAGCGTCGGGTCACCGTCGCGTGCGCCGCGCATCAGTGATGCCCCCAGGCCCCGATTGGACACGGCATGTGCGCCAACGGCGCGGAGCCAGGCGACAAGCGCCCCTCCGGGGTCGGGGTCGGAGAGCAGGGCGTGTGCCTTGGCGCAGAGAGCTTCCACCCGGCCCTTGAAGACCGCCTCCAGGAGCGCCTGTCGGGTGGGGAAATGCCGGTGCAGGGTGGCGGAGCCGACCTCGGCGCGGCGGGCGATCTCCTCCAGGGAGGCGTCGGCGCCGCATTCGGCGATGACGGTCTCGGCGGCGGCCACGATCCGGTCGTAGTTGCGGCGGGCATCCGCCCGCATCGGCCGCGGAGGCGGGACGGCTGCGTCCTTGGGCACAGGAACTCCTGACGGCTTGCTAACTGGGGTGGCCCTCCATATCGTATCGAACGATAACCGGAGGGCCGCCCCAGTTATGAGGTGTGGCCCTCGTCTGCATGGGCGAGACGGGGAGAGACCGTGGAACCGACAGAGAACATCATCGTCGTGGTGGGGGCGACCGGCCTGCAGGGCAGGGCGGTGACGCGACACTTGCTCAGCCGCGGCTGGCGGGTGCGTGCGCTCACCCGCGACCCGGACGGGGTGCAAGCCACGGCGCTGGCGCGCGCCGGCGCGGAGGTGATGCGCGCGCAGATGGACGACACCGACTCTTTGACGGCGGCGGCCCGGGGCGCTTACGGCATGTTCAGCGTCCAGCCCACGGTCGGCTCTCCCGGCACCGCGCCGGGCTTCTGCGCCGAGGACGAGGTGCGCTGGGGGATGAACGTCGCCGAGGCGGCACACGCGGCCGGCGTGGCGCACTTCGTCTTCACCTCGGTTGCCGGCGCGGACCGCCACGGCAGCGAAACGCTGCCGCAGAACCTGGTCAGCAAGTGGCGGATCGAGCAGCACATCGCCGGGCTCGGCCTGCCTGCGACGATTCTGCGGCCGGTCTCCTTCATGGAGAACTTCACCGGCGGATACGCGCTGCAGGGCGGGGCGTTGGCTACCGGCCTCGCGCCCGAGGTCCCCCAGCAGATCATGGCCGTGGACGACGTCGGCTTCGTCGCCGCGCTGGCGTTCTCCCGGCCCGAGGACTGGATCGGCCGGGCGGTTGCGCTGGGCGCGGACGAACTCACACCGGTCCAGATCGCCGCAGCCATCGCGAGGGCGCTCGGGCGCCCGCTGCCCTACCGCCAGATCCCGATCGAGGCGATCCGGGCCGTCAGCGACGACTTCGCGTTCGCCAACGAGTGGCTCAACGAACGCGGCTACCGCGCGGACATTCCCGCCACCCGCCGCATCCACCCCGGAGCGATGGACTTCGGCACCTGGCTGGAGCGCACCGGCGCCGCCCAGATCGCCGCCTTCCTGGCCACCCAGCCAACCGCAGAGCAGGACGCGTGAGGGCGTTGTCACGTTGTTGGGTGTGTGGGTGTCTGACGGTGTGTCGAGGTGTGGTGGGGGCCGGGTGCCGGGCCCTGGGCTCACACCGCGGCAGACCGGCCGGTGACGCCGGTGATCTGCTCCCAGATGGTGAAGCGGACGGTCATTTCGGCACGGTGTTGGGTGCCGGTCATCAGGTGGCGGTGGGGCCGGAAGTGGGGTGAGATGCCGCCGAACGCGGACAGGAACCGCTGCGCGGCGCCGACGCTGCGGAAGCCTTTCATCGCCCGTTCGCGTTGCCGGGTGGGCTGATGACTGTTCTCGGCCCGGTTGTTCAGGCCCTTGTGGGAGCGGTGCTCGACGGAGGGCATGACCTCGCGGTGGGCCGCGCCGTAGGAGCGGAGCTTGTCCGTGACAATCACCCGCGGCACTCCGCCCGTCTTCGTCAGCAGCGTGCGGAAGAAGCGCCGGGCGGCAGCCGTGTCCCGGCGGCTCTGCACGAGGATGTCGAGCACGTTGCCGTCCTGGTCGACAGCCCGCCACAGGTACTTCTGCTCGCCGTTGACCTTGATGAAGACCTCGTCCAGATGCCACTTGTCGCCGGGCTGGGGCCGCCGGCGGCGCAGTCCGTTGGCGTACTGCTGACCGAAGTTCAGGCACCAGCGGCGGACCGTCTCGTACGAGACGATCACGCCGCGCTCCAGCATCAGCTCCTCGACCTCACGGAAACCGAGCGGGAACCGGAAGTACAGCCACACGCAGTGCGAGATCACCTCGACCGGATACCGGTGCCCCTTGTACGACAGCGACATGCCCTCCACAGACGACCCCCTCCACCGTGATCAGCCCGAGGACCCTCCCACCCTGTCAGCCAACGTGACAGCGCCCTGCGGGGCGTGTGCGGCGTGCGGTGTGTACGGGCCCCTCCGCCCAGAGCAGGGCCGCGCACAGGAAGGCCGCTGCTGCGAAGACCAGCGATTGTGCGACGGAGTCATTTCGTGCTCCGGTGGCGAGCGCGCCGGCCGCCGAGAGCGCCAGGGCGGTGGCCGGCAGCGCACGGGGGCGCCGCGTGACGTCTGGTGCGGCGGCGGGTGGCAGCAGCCGGGCCGCGAGGCTGTAGCACGCGCAGGCCAGCAGCGTGGCCCCCAGTACGTCGCTGGGCCGGTGCTGGTAGGTGGCCTGGACGGCGCCGGCGGTGACGGCGAGCCACAGCATGCCGGCCGCGGTGACGTAGGGGCGGATGCGGGGGGAAGCGACGAGGACGGCGCCGAAAACCAGCCCGGCGGGGATGGCCGCGTGTCCGCTGGGAAAGCTCGCCTCGGTGAGGGAGACGCGCGCGTCGACCAGATCGGGGCGAGGCAGGATCACCTTGCTGAGTAGCTCCGTGACTCCGAGCGTGACCATGACGACTCCGGCCGCCGCGCAGCCTTGCCACCAGCATCTCCGCACCAGGGTGACGGCCACGATGACCGCCATGCCCGCGACCAGGGTGGGCATGGCGGTGTCGTCTAGCGGCGGCAGGGCCGGCGAATCGTACGCTAGTCCCGACCAGTGGTAGATCCATGCCGGTTTGCCGCCGGCGTTTTCGGTGATCAGGGCGTTTTCCGCCCGTTGCCCGAACGGGGTGCAGACAGCGATCAGGTAGACCGCCAGGAGCCCCAAAAGGTACAGCGGAGCTGAGACCCGTGGCCATATCGTCCGCGAGAGGCTGGGTTCGGTCGTGATTCCCGGGACCCGGCCGGGGGTGTCCGGGTGCGTGGACAGGGTCGGGGGATCTTGCCGAGTCATCGCTTTCTCTGTTTCTTCGTGGGGGCAGTTCGGTCACGCGCCTTTTCTGGCACGCGGTGGGCCGACGGGCTCGGCCAGCCCACGGGGATCTGCTCCTATTCGAGGAGCGCCTGGCTCTGCCGGCGCTGGGCGGTGATCGCCAGGGCTCGGAGGGGCGCGATCAGGAGGAGAAGCACGACCAGGCTCGGCAGGGAGTTCATGAACCAGTTCGGCTGGACAACGATCGCCTGCGTGCGGATGGTCGCGAAGGCTGCGACGGGGATCAGCCACCGGTAGTCGCCGGTGGCCGCCGTCGCCACCCACGCGGCGATCAGCGAGGCGACTTCGAGGGCGAACAGGCCGCGTTGGAAGACCGGACCGACGGAGATGATGTGCAGGCCCCCGGCCACGGACATGGCGAGCACGACGGGGACCAGCCAGCGGCACGAGTGGCGCCGCAGCCGGCCGGGACGGCAGGCTGCCAGCACGGTGCACGCGGTGAACAGTGTCCCCGACAGCATCAGGTCACGGGCCGTTATTGGGGCGCCCAGCCCGTAGTAGCCCAGGCCCTACTTGCCCTCGTTACCGAAGAGCGTCGTGGAACTGCCGAGCGTGGCACCGGCGTAGATCATCGCCGCTGCGGCCGGCAGGGCGATCCACGGCTTACCGCGCAGCAGGGCGACCAGGCAGACCAGCGGAAGCAGCCCGTAGGGCAGGAGCCGTGTCTGCGTGCCGGGCCCTTGTGCCCACGGGTACCAGCCGGCGAAGCGGAAGGCGATGGCATGCCGGCCGGGATCGATGTGCAGTGCCCAGTGCCACACATCCTGCAGGTACGGCACCAGCGCCAGCACGGCGAGGGCGAGGGCGGCCAGATGGACGCCGTCCAGCCACCACGGCCGGGCCGTGTCGTCAACGGCGGCACGGGCACGGGCCTGCACCCCGGCGCGCACCAAGGCGGCAATCTCCCGCGGCGGCGGCCAGGAACGGCCGGGATAGGCCTCGGCCAGGCAGGTCAGCAACTCCTCTCCCTGCCGGGAACGGTAGGACTCGGGATAAGCCGCAAGCAGCAAACGGTTCATGCCCGGGCCACCCCGACATCCCGCGAGCGCCCGATGACGACAGCCGCCGCCTGCTGCATCCGCAGCGCCTCCCGGCCGAGCACCTCGGTGCCGTCCTCGGTGAGCCGGTAGTAGCGCCGCGCCCGCCCGCCCACGATCTCCTCATGATCGGCGACCACCAGCCCGGCCCGCTCCATCCGCTCCAGCGCACCATAGAGAGTGCCGACAGCGATCCGGAGCCGCCCGTCGGTGGCCTGCTCGGCAGCCTTGATGATGCCGTAACCGTGTAACGGCCCATCCATGAGCGCAGCAAGGATGAAGTACTGCGGTTCCGTCAAGGACGGAGTCTGTCGCGTCATACATCGAGCATATATCGAGCAACGAGATATATCCGTTGGCACTGCGGTCACCGGCAGCGCCTCCACACCCGCGGCGAGCGTCGCCTCTCCCGACCGGCCGGTTTCGGCGAAGACTTGAGAGGTACCGACAACGCACCCCAGTCGGCCCCCGCCGGGCCGGGCATCGTGCCTCCGACCCCCGCGGAACACTGCTGACGCGGCAGCGGTGGAAAAGAAGGTGCTCCTGCCGCGCGACATCCTGCCGTCTCACGTAGTCAAGAGGGGTATGCACGGGGATCACGGAACAAGAGAACAGGCGGGGGCCGAGTGAAATCAGCACAGGAGGATCAGTACCTGGAGTTCGTGGCCGCGAGGGCGAAGGCGCTGTACCGCTCGGCATACCTCCTCGCGGCCGGCGACACACATCTTGCCGAGGACCTGGTCCAGGAAACCCTCAGCCGGGTGTACGTGCACTGGAAGCGGGTGGCCAGAGCGGACAGCCCGGCGGCCTACACCCAGACGGTTCTGGTCCGTACCTCCCTCACCCTGCGGCGTCGGCGAAGCACCGGCGAGCGCCCCATCGGGAACATGCCCGACAACGCGGCGGCCGGCCCGGACGCCGCACTGCGGCTCACCCTGCTGGACGCGCTCGGCCAACTGCCGCCCCGAGACCGGGCGGTGCTGCTGCTGCGCTACTGGGAGGACCGCAGCATCGAGGAGACCGCCCAGATGCTCAAGCTGAGCAGCAGCGCGGTCCGCTCCCAGGGCACCCGGGCACTCAACAGGGTGCGCGCGTTGCTCGGCGACAGCCTGTCCGACCTGGTTCCACACTGAACACCGGCGCGCACAGGTCGAACCCACCACAAAATCCCCATCAGCGACAGAAAAGGCGACGCCAGCATGCCGTTCGAAGCAGACCTCGCACACGCCCTGGACCGCACGACCGACTCCCTCGAATCCGATCTCACCACGCTCACGAGCGGAGCCGTCGAGCGCGGGCGGAGCCGCAGTCGGCGTCGGCGCAGCGCCGGCGTCATCGCCGGGGTCGGCGCCTGCGCCGCGATCGCAGCAGCCGGCCTGGTACTCCCCGGCGCGCTCGCTGGGACTCGCTCCGCAGGATCCGACATGGAAACGGTGGCGCTGGCGATGCCCCGTTCCGCGATCACCGGCACCCAGATGATCGACGCTGTGAAGAAGACGTTCCCCGGGAGCCGGTTCGGCCAGGAGAACGGACAGAGCAACGACCCCTCGAATCCGTCCGGCGGGTGGGTCGCCAACGGCGGAGTGGACGTCAACGACGGGCACGGCGCCGCCAACGTCGGCGTCTCGGCCCTGCGGCTCAAGCTGCCGCTCAGGGACGGCGAAGGGCTGAACTGCGACCATACGGCCGGGCGTGCTGAGGTCGGCGACACCTGCGAGCTGAGCGAGCTGCCGAGCAGCGCCGCGCTTCCCGGCGGAGCCCTGGTGATGTCGGAGAAGATCGCGGAAAGGCAGCCGATTGGTGCCGACCCCGTCCCCGACTCCGACATCGCTCACCGCTGGACGACGACGGTGACCCTGAAGTCGACCGGCGCCCAGCTTCAGATGGTGCAGTGGAACACCGCCGGCGACTTCGGTAGCGGAAACAGGCCGAAGCCGACCCGTGACGCTCCCCCGCTCTCCCAGAAGCAGGCGGTGGCCGCACTCACCGGTCCCACCTGGGCGCCGATCCTCGGTGCCGTCGGCTGACCCGTTGCATTGCCGAAAATGGGGGCAGAACCTCCATGACCTGCTGCGCCGGCAGGTCATGGAGGTTCTGGTCGGTGCCGTCGTCCCGCCACAGGCCGAAGTAGTAGTACACCGCGCCGCTGGGCGGTAGGTCGCCTGGCAGGCAGGCCCACTGACAGCCCGTCCGGGACCGGTACAGGATCGCGTTGACGATCTCCCGCATCTCGTACCCGCCCTCGTGGCCCGTGGCCGAGGGCCGCCCGGCCTTCCACGCAGCCAGCACGGGCTCGATCAACGCCCACCGCTCGTCGGACAAGTCGCTCGGGTACGGCTTGCGCTCAGCCACCCCGCCACCCCAGCACGGCCAAGCCCACCGACCAGCAGAGTCGCTCCAGACGGCGCTGTCACGTTGGCTGACAGGGTGGGAGGATCCTCGGGCTGATCACGGTGGAGGGGGTCGTCCGTGGAGGGCATGTCGCCGTCGTACAAGGGGCACCGGTATCCGGTCGAGGTGATCTCGCACTGAGTGTGGCTGTACTTCCGGTTCCCGCTCAGTTTCCGTGAGGCCGAGGAGCTGATGCTGGAGCGCGGCGTGATCGTCCGGTCCGCCGCTGGTGCCTGAAATTCGGTCAGCAGTACGCCAACGGACTGCGCCGCCGACGGCCCCAGCCCGGCGACACGTAGCACCTGGACGAGGTGTTCATCAAGATCAACGGCGAGCAGAAGTACCTGTGGCGGGCTGTCGGGCCGGCCGGGACCACACGAGCAAGATCACGATCTACAGCTGGAGTACTAAGAACTCTCGAATCTGAGACAGCATCACCCGCCATGAGATAAAGCCCCACGACAGCGATCCCGCCTCTCAATCTCTCATCTCATGACAGCGACACTCTCGCCCACAAACAACCGTTGACCAGCCCCACAACACCCCACCCCGAGCGCCACCCACCGACTCTCACCACCACCGACACCAAACCGAGAGATCGCACCTGGTGCGGTCCCTCACCTGGGACCAGGGCTCCGAGATGGCCGCCCACCACGCCTTCAGCATCGCCACCGACATCCCGGTCTACTTCTGCGACCCCGGCAGCCCCTGGCAGCGCGGCTCGAACGAAAACACCAACGGCCTGCCCCGCCAGTACTTCCCCAAGGGCACCAACCTCGCCACCCACAGCCGCGACCACCTCGACGCCGTCGCCGCCGAGCTCAACAGCCGCCCACACAAAACGCTCGGCTGGGAAACCCCAGCCGAGCGCCTGTCTAAACTGCTCGCGGCCTGATCAACCGACCACGTGTTGCATCGACCCCTCGAATTCGCCCCGCCGCGCGGGGACCTTCGACGTACGTGGTCTCCGGAAGCCCGTCTCGGGCTCCGGTCAGGGGCTGTCCGGCCAGCCGCGGAGGTCGGCCGGACAGCCCTGCTGGGAGTGCGGGCGGAGAGGGATCACGGGGCGTTCCAGAGATCTCTCAGCTCCGCCCAGCTGGGCGGGCCGGCAGGTTGGATGCCCGTCCTCGCGGGGTTCTGAAGACCGCTCAGAACGAGGTCCAGGTAGCGCAGGTGCAGTTCGACCGCGCGCTCGGTGGTCGTGGGCAGGCGGGCGTTGAGGTGGGCGAGCAGCAGCAGGAGGTCCGCCGAGCTGAAGTCCGGGCGTAGTGCGCCGGACCGGTGGGCGGCGTCGACCAGGACGTCGAGTGCCGCCCGGAGTCGGTCGTCTGCGGCGTCGACCTCGTCGGTGGCGGGCAGGCGGCCCCCCATGAGGGGGAGGAGGGAGCCGGTGTCGGTGCCGGACAGCGTTGCTCGCAGGAAGGCCACGAGTGCGGTCCAGGGGTCGGGGTGGTCGGCCATGGCGGTGCGGGCCAGGGAGGCCAGCTCGTTCATGCCTTCCACACGCAGCGCCTGAGCGAGGTCCTCTTTGGCGGGGTAGCGCCGGTAGAGGCTGCCCATGCCTACGCCGGCACGGCGGGCGACCTCCGAGACGGGGGCGTCCCAGCCGTGTTCGGCGAACGCTTCGCGTGCCGCGCGCAGGATCCGCTCGTCGTTGCGGTCGGCTTCCTTCTGACGTCCGCGGGGCGGTCCGGTGCGGTCGGCGCGCATGCTCGTGCTCCTTCGGTGCGGCAGTCGACGCGGCCCTGCCACGTGGGCGGGCTGACTGGGTCAGCGTTGGTTGCTGAGGACCGGAACCGGTGCTGCCACGGTGGAATCGGGCGTGGGGACCTGGTGGTGCGGGCGGATGCGCAGGGCCCCGACGAGGAGGATACCGAGGGCGCCGAGCGCGGCGGCGACCCAGAAACCTACCGTGAAGGCCTTCTCGGCGGGTACGGACGTGCCGTCCACGGTGTAGGTCTGCAGGAAGCCGACGGCGAGCTGGCTGCCCACGGCGCTGCCGACTGTCCGGATAACGGTGCTCAGTCCGTTGCCCGCGGCGATCTCGCGGCGCGGCACGAGGGCCGCGACCAGGTCGGCGAGCGCTGCGTACCCGTAGCCCGCGCCGAGGCCGACCAGGCAGAACCACAGCGCGAGCTGCGTCGGGGAGCCGTGGAAGAACGCGGTGAGCACGGCTCCCGACGTCATCAGCGTCATGCATGCGGCCAGGGGTGCCCGGGTGCCGAGCCGCCCGCGCAGCCAGTGCGCGGTGCGCCCGCCCAGGACGACGAGGAGGGAATTCGGCAGCATCAGCAGTGCGGCCTGGACGATGGTCAGGCCGGCTCCGTAGGAGGCCGCCGGGCGCAGTGCGGGCGGAAGACCGTTGGGCAGCTGCAGCAGTTGCGGGACCAGGATGTAGAAGAAGAACGGTACGACCCCGATCAGCAGCGCCGCGAGGTTGGTGACGAGCATCGGCAGGTGGGTGATGTGCCGGAGGTCGAGGATCGGATCGGACCGGCGGGCCGACATCACGCCGAGTATGGCGAAGAGCACCACGGCGGCCGCGAAGAGCGACAGCACTCCGGCGGAGAGCCAGCCCCACTTCGTGCCTTCGGTGATCGCCAGGAGCAGGACGACGAGCCCGCCGGCCAGGACCACGGCACCGGGCACGTCGACGCGCTTGCTGTGGCGCTCGGGGCTTTCCGGCACCCAGGCGATGACCATGAGGGTCGCCAGGGCGATGATCACCGCTTCGGCGCCGAACATCCAGCGCCACGAGGTGTGCTGGATGATCAGGGCACCCAGGACCAGCCCGAGGCCCGCGCCGCCGCCGAGCATGGCGGCGGTGGTACCGAAGCTGGAGGCGATCCGTTCCCGGGGCATTGCTTCGCGGACGAGGGCGAGGGCCAGCGGGAGTGTGGCCATGGAGGCGCCTTGCACGGCGCGCATGGCGATGAGGAAACCGATGTTCGGGGCGGCGGCGCCCCCCAGGGTGCTCGCGAGGAATATGAGCAGGACGATCACGAGGAGCCGTCGGTGGCCGTACTTGTCGCCGAGCAGGCTCAGTACGGGGGTGAGGACGGCCCCGCCGAGCAGGAATGCGGTGATCAGCCATCCGGCCGTGGCGGTGTCGGTGTGCAGGCGTTGCGCGAGCACGGACATCGCGGGAATGACCAGGGTCTGCATCAGCGAGAAGCAGCCCACCGCGGCGAGCAGTGCAGCCAGCACCGCGTTCGGCCGCGATGCCACCGCGCTGCGGTGCCGGTTTCTGGTGTCGTCCACTGACGACTCCTCCTTCTGAGGTTGAGGGAGCGGCATCACCACCGCGTGGAGCGACGCGATCCGCTCGGCATAGGTCTGGCGGTCTCGGGCGCCGATTTGGTGGCGACCGGGCAGGGGCCTGGCGGCGTCGGATTCCGCCGCCTGGTCGTGGTCGTGCCCGCCGCGTTCGCTGGAGAGCCGGAGAGGCAGTGAGTCGCCCCGGGAGACCGCGTGCGCCGCACTCTCACGCCGCGACCGTCATGCCGCCCGGCCCAAGGACATGAATCTATCGGAGCGGAGCGCTCCGCTCAACTTACCTCTCGGAGTGGAGATCGACGCAGGTGGACAACGCCGCGCCGGAGAGGGTGCCACCTCCGACCAGTTGCCCGGCCAGGGCGTTGCACGCCTGGGCCGCAGCCCGAGCGACCTCCAGGTGCGCGGCGATCTGGCCGTCGGGCGCACCGAGCGCCTGCGCGATGCGCAGCTGCCCGAACCAGGTCGGCAGCACCACCGGCAGCGCCCTGAGGTCCGTCTTGCCGATTGAGGGGACAGTGGTTTTCCGGCGCGGCTCTTGATCCATTTCACGGCCCGTGGAAACGAGACGCCTCGACAGCGAAGGCGCGGTGGACCTCGCCGTTGCCGCCACTGCGGAACTCCAGGGCCTGACCCTCCTGCACCGCGACCACGACTTCGAGTGCATCGCCGCCGTCACCGGGGCCCGGTGGCCGGTAAGTGAACAGCCGCCCACGCAAGACGCTCAGCTGGGAAACCCCAGCCGAGCGTCTCGCTAAGTGGTCGAGCCTGGAAGTCCTTCGGGGGTTGATCACGCGGCGAGGCAGAGTGAGGATTCTTCCTGGTGATCGGCGGTGTGCCGGTCGAGCCTGGCCAGCAGATCGTCCAGGTCGGAGGTGGTGAACCTCCACTGGAACGGCTGTGCTGTGGCGTTGTAGCGGTCTTCGAAGGCTCGGAGCCGGTCCCCGACCTGGGCAATGTCGGTGAAGTCGTTGGGCGAGACGACCTTGCGCTGCACGACGGAGAAGTAGATCTCCACCTGGTTCAGCCAGGAGGCGTGCACGGGGGTGTGGACCAGCACCGCGTTCGGGAAGGCGGCGGCCAGACGGTCGGCGGACCTCTGCCCTCGGTGGGAGGAGCCGTTGTCTACGATCCAGAACACGCGTTTGGCGCTGGCGTAGGGCTCCTGGCTCATGACCTGGGTGACCAGATTCATGAACGGGTCGATGCCGGTACGTGGTTCGGTGCGGCCAAACACCTTGGCCTGGTGGACGTCGTAGGCGGCCAGGTAGGCCAGCGCGCCGCCGCGCCCGTAGGTGTGGTTCACGCGCATCGCGCGGGCCTGGCCCGGGGCGAGGGTGGGGTGGCAGCGGCAGCGGGCCTGGATGGAGGTCTTCTCGTCCGCGCTGATCACGTACTCGCCCTTGCCCAGCTCGACGCCGTCGAAGGTGCGGGCGTAGAGGTCCAGCACCTGCTGGGCCTTCGGCCGGAACAGCGGGTCGGTAATGAAGATCCAGGACCGGTACTGCCAGGGCTTGAGCGCGTCCTGGTCGAGCCAGCGGCGCACCGTGGAAGCCGACACGAACGCGGCGATGCCCCGTGCCGTGGCCTCGCGGGCCAACTCCGGACACGACCAGCGCGACAGCGGTGCGCCGGTCTCGACGGGAAGCTGGCAGGCCAGCGCCTTGACCTGCGCGGCCTGCAACGGCGTGAAAACGGCTGGCCGTCCCGGGCGCTTTCGGTCAGCCAGGCCCGGCAGGCCCAGGTCAGCGAACCGGCCCCGCCACGTGCGCACCGTGTCCACGTGCACTCCCGCCTCGACGGCGATACGCGCGTTGGACCTGCCACGGGCCGCCAGGAGAACGATTCGCGCCCGGACTCGGGCCTGGTGCGGGGTCTTGTGACCCCAGGCCGCCTTCTTCAACCGCTGCCGCTCGGCGGCGGTCAGGACTATCGGGCGCGCGGTGGCAACAGGCAAGGCAGGCAAGCCGATCAGCAGAAGTGGATCAGGGCTGCCACAGCCTGCCGCAACCGGTCCGACGCTGGACGACCCGGCTGGCGATCTTGAATAATCCAGGCCATGCCTACACTCGTCCGCTCAACGGTTCCGGTGGGCTCCCTCGCCGCACAACCCCAGCCAACCTTGAGGGCCGGCGACGGCGTGCTGCTGCGGCCCTGGACGCTCGGCGATGCCCAAGCCGTGATGGACGCCTACCAGGACGGGGAGATCCAACGCTGGCATGTGCAGCGCGCGGACTCCGTGGCCGAGGCACAGGAGTGGATCGCAGGATGGCAGGGCGGCTGGGCAGCCGAGACCGGCGCGCACTGGGCCGTGGTCGACTCCGACACCGATGTGCTGCTGGCTCGCGCCGCATTGAAGGAACTGAAGTTCGCGGACGGCACCGCCGACGTCGCCTACTGGACCGTCCCGGCGGCCCGAGGAAAGGGCGTCTGCCCGCGGGCAGTCGAAGCGATGACATCGTGGGCCTTCGACGTGGCCGGCTTTCACCGTCTCGATCTCGAACACGCCATGGGCAATACCGCATCCTGCCGCGTTGCCGAGAAGACCGGCTTCGCCCTGGAGGGCGTGCGCCGCAGTGCATGGCTCCAAACGGACGGGCGGCACGACGTGCACGTCCATGCGCGTCTGCGCTCTGAGAGATGAACGGACGAGAGAACCGCTAACGGCGGCCGTCCGTCCAACCCGTGTGGGCCGGCACGGGCGTCTGTGAACGCTCGCGTTATTCCCCAGGGGTAAGTTCACGTAATTCCCCAGGCTCTGGCCGTGGGTGGGCGCTAGGTTGGCCAGCGTGAACCTGCTGGGGTGGAGCTATCGGTATGTGGGGCCACCCGATCTGCGGGCCCTTGTCCGGCCGGAAGCTGAGGGCCGAAGCATTCTCTCGGCGGCGGACTTCGGCGACTGGGCTTCGGGTCTGGCAGCGGCGGAGTTGGCCGAGCCTTTCACGTTCGTCATCGACTCGGCGGGTGTGCTGCGGCTGGCGCCCCGCCGGAGCGAGCACGTGGTGTGCGCTGGCGGTGCTCCCGTTTTGAGTGCCGGGGAGATGAGCTTCCGCGAGGAGTCCGGGCAGTGGGTGGTCGGTGATGTGAGTAACCAGTCGACCGGATACTGCCCGGACATCCGCTCGTGGCCGGCTGTCGCGAAGGCTCTGGACGCGGCAGGGATAGATCATCCGTCCGGCTTCACCCACGAGGTGGTGTTTCGGAACTGTCAGTCCTGCAGCCAGCTGAACATCGTTCGGGAGGAGAACTTCGTCTGCGTCTTCTGCGACGAGGAACTGCCGCGCGAGTGGAACATGGACGAGGCTGGACGTTAGCGGACCGGCGGTTTGCCGGGCTTGTCGGTGGGGTTTTTGGGTCGTTTGTTCGGGCGGTAGCTGGGTCCGTTCATGATGACTTGGTGGCTGGTGTTGATCAGCCGGTCGAGGAGCGATTCGGCGACGACGGGGTTGGGGAAGAGGGGATACCAGTCGCTGGGCGCCCGGTTGCTGGTGATGATCAGCGACCGGCCTTGGCGCTCGCTGACCAGTTCGTAGAGGTCGTCGGCCTGGGACGCGCCGAGCTGGCGCATCGCGAAGTCGTCGAGGATGAGCACGTCGGGACGTACCAGTTCACGGATTCGCTTGTCCCAGGTGCGGTCCGCGTGGCCGCCGGCCAGGTCGGCGAGGATCCGGCTGGTCTTGGCGAAGCGGACGTTCGCGCCTTGCCGGATGGCGAGGTGGCCGAGGGCCTGGGCGACGTGTGGCTTGCCGACCCCGACCGGGCCGAAGAGGATGACCGATTCGCCTGAGTGCAGCCAGCGCAGGGCGCCGAGGTCGCGGATCTGGGCGGCCGGCAGCTGTGGACTCCCATGGAAGATCGGCTATTCGGTCAGCCTTGCTCGACTTCAGGACATCGCGATTCCACCACTGGATATTCGATCATTCGATCGAAGAGGGTGGTAAAGGTCGCGGACGAAGATCGCTGCGGCGTCACACAGCTCGATCCACCTCCCAGGGGAACACCATCAACTCCATGCGGCGCACGCGCCACCTGGTCATCGCCATGCTGGCGGCAACGGCCTCCTTACTGCCGGCGTAAGCCCTGCGGGGGCCGCGGAGTCCGGCGCGATGACGGCTCAGAGCTTTGTCCTGCCTGTGGGAACTCCGGTGCCCTCTCCGGCTTCGCTGCGCTCTCCCGGGGCGCTGCGCTCCATGGTCGCCACCGCGCAGACATCCACCGCGGCGACAACGCCGAAGGAGGTCGTCGGCCCCGCAGCCGCCTACGGCAAGCGCGCCACTGTCCGGGCGGCCACCGCTCCCCT
>NZ_JBVJMV010000073.1:0-24635 GCF_055584025.1 Streptomyces sp. NPDC104309
CAGGATGCCCACTATTCGGACCAGCCGACCGCGTCACCCAGATGATCTCCGACTACGAAAATCTTGCCAGAGCCACGTTCACGTGTACGCCGACAGCCGATGTTGTAGGTTCCGCGTCTCGGTGTCCAACGGCATCGCTGTGACCTGCGAGCCTTCGGACTTCCGCGCTTGTGTCCTCTGGTTGCTTTCCGCGGGACCGTGTCCAATCCTCGCCAGTCAGGCCCTTGATGACGTCGCTGGCGGCTAGGCAGTTTCGTTTGGATCATCGAGCGGACCAGAGGAAGATGCCTGCGATGTGGAGTCCGGCGAGGTAGATGGTCGCGGTCTTCTCGTAGCGGGTGGCGATGCCTCGCCACTGCTTCAAGCGGTTGATGCAGCGCTCGACGGTGTTGCGGCGCTTGCAGGTCTCGCGGTCGAAGGCCGGTGGCCTGCCTCCGTGGCTCCCTCGGCGCAACCGGTGGGCCCGCTGGTCCGCCGGGACGGGAATCACCGTGCGGACGCCACGCCTGCGCAGGTGGTCGCGGATGGCGCGGGACGAGTAGGCCTTGTCGGCCAGGACCAGGTCCGGCCTGGTGCGTGGCCGCCCCCGTGGCCGGGGAACGCGCAGGCGTGCCATCGCCTCAGGGAAGGCGGGCGCGTCGCCCGCCTGGCCAGCGGTGAGGACGAAGGCCGGCGGGCGGCACCGGCCGTCCGCGGCAAGGTGGATCTTCGTGGTCGGCCCGCCACGGGACCGCCCGATGGCATGGTCGCCCGGTTCTCCGGCCGGGGCCCCGTTACGAGCGGCGCGGGATCCGGGCGGTCTGTGACAGCGACACGCAGATGACGGAGGTGGCGGCCCACACCAGGGGGACTGTCCACGGGCTCCACCACATGAGCGCCAGCGAGACGGCCGCGGCCGCCAGCAGCGCGACGCTGACCGGCAACACAACGTCGCGCCGGTACCGCCTCAGCTGCTCGCCGAGGACCTCTTCGACGATCTCGGCGACCCGGTCGTCGATGGTGTCCCCGTAGCGCACGAGGAACTGCTCGATGTCGTCGGTCCTGCCGGCCGGGCAGGGGCGGCCGGCGGCGTTCGAGTGTCGATCGGTCATGTCCCCACGATGTCGCACCGGGCGGCGCCGGGTCGGCAGCGTGAACCCACCGGCCGGACGGGGGGTAAACCCTACCCCCCGCTGGTGGGCTCTCCCCGCTGCCGACGGGTGGTCGGGTTGGGTACCGTCCCGTTGTTGAATCGAGGCGCGGACGGTGACCTGGTCGCCGCCCGCACTGCCCACGAGAGCGGGTCCGAAGCAGTTGACCGAGAACATCGTCGGCCGTGCCACCGGCAGAGCCCGGACGGACGCCCGGCCACCCCGCGAGGTGGTGCCGGGCAATCCGCTGCGCGCGCTGGCCTCCCCCGTGCTGTTGCGGGCGTCGATCCACCTGGCACTTGACGGTCTGGTGGCGCTGGCAGGACTGGCCGTGCTGATCGTGCTGGTCGTCGCCGTCTGCCTGGCGCCGGCCGGCCTGGTGGGCCTGCCGCTCACGGTGGCGGCGGGGTGGGCGCTGTTCCGGCTGGCCGGCGTCGAGCGCGCCCGGTTCGCCGTGACCTGCGGGCTGGAGCTCGACGAGCTGCCGGCGCCGGTCTGTTCGTGGCGGTTGGCCAAGTCGCTGCAGTCGCTTGTCCACAACCTCTGCACCTGGCGGCTGATCGGCTACTTCATACTGCTGATGCCGGTGGCGGTGGTGACCGTGGTCGGGGTGGCGCTGATCTGGGCCGTGCCGCTGACCCTGGTGCTGCTTCCCGCCTACTACCGGGGCCTGCCCGGCGGGCAGGCCCAGCTCGGGCCGTTCGTGGTGGATTCCCTGCCCCGGGCGCTGCTGGTCGCGGCGGTGGCGCTGCTGGTCGGCGCGGTCCTCTCCCCGCTGATCGTCAAACTCCTGCTGGCGCTGAACACCGCGCTGGCCGTCGCACTGCTCTCCCGGCCCCGCGGCCTGGAACTGGAGCAGCGGGTCAACGATCTGACGGAGAGCCGAGCCCGGGTGGTGGACGCCGCCGAGGCGGAGCGCAAACGGATCGAGCGGGACCTGCACGACGGTGCCCAGCAACGGCTGGTGGCGATGTCGATCACCCTGGGCCGGGCCAGCTCGCGGTTGAAGAAGTCCGGTGACCACGAGACCAACAAGCTCGTCGAGGACGTCCGGCGGGAAACCCTCAGCACCATCACCGAGTTGCGCAACCTGGCCCGTGGCCTGCACCCGCCGGTGCTGACCGACCGCGGCCTGGAGGCGGCGCTCTCCGCCGTCGCCGCGCTGGCTCCGGTGCCGGTGCGCCTTGACGTCCTGGTGGAGCCGCGCCCCTCCTCCACCATCGAGGCGGTCGCCTACTTCACGGTGACCGAGGCGCTCACCAATGTGGCCAAGCATGCTCATGCGACCCGCGCCTGGGTGGAGATCCGGAGGGAGGGCGCCCGATTGGACGTTAAGGTTGGCGATGACGGGCGTGGCGGAGCCGATCTCGCGGCCGGCACGGGTCTGACTGGTCTGGCGGACCGGGTGTCCGGGGTGGACGGGCGGTTCCGGCTCAGCAGTCCGGTGGGTGGACCGACCGTGATCGAGGTGGAATTGCCATGCGGGTAGTGCTGGCCGAGGACTCCGCGCTGCTGCGCCAGGGCATCGAACTGCTGCTCAGCGAACAGGGGATCGAGGTGGTCGCAGCGGTCGGCGACGGGGAGCAACTCCTGCGCGCGGTGGCCGAACACCGGCCGGACGCCTGTGTGACGGACGTCCGGATGCCGCCCACCTTCCTGGACGAGGGCCTGCGCGCCGCACTGGCGGTACGCGCCCGCTGGCCGGAGACCGGCGTCCTGGTGCTCTCCCACTACGTCGAGGAGCGCTACGCCATCGACCTGGTCAACACCAATGACGAAGGGGTCGGTTACCTGCTCAAGGACCGGGTGTCGGACGCCGAGGAGTTCGTGGACGCGCTGCGCCGGGTCGCCGCGGGCGAGACGGTCCTCGACCAGGAGGTGGTCAAGCAGTTGCTGGCCGGCAGCCGGCAGCGGGATCCGCTGTCCACCCTGACGCCGCGCGAACGGGAGGTCCTCACGGCCATGGCGGGGGGCCGTTCCAACGCCGGGATCGCGGCCGATCTGGTGATCGGCACGGCGGCGGTGGAGAAGTACATCCGCAGCATCTTCGTGAAATTCGATCTGCAGCAGGAGGCGGGAGACCACCGCCGCGTGCTCGCCGTTTTGCGCTACCTGGGAGCTTGAGATCAGTACCACACCGATGAAGCGCCGCGGATGCCTCCTCATAGGGCTGGCCGTCCTCGTCGCGGTCGTCGCCGTGGCCAGTTGGACCGTGGTCGACTCGCTTCCAGCGCACCACCCGTACAGCGGCAACTGGCAGCAGGACGCGGCCGGCGCCAGCCAGGTGACGGTCCAGGCCGACGGACTCCACATGACGCTGAGCCAGGACGGCTCCTCGCAGGTCACGGTGGCCATGAGCGGCAGCTACACGGGCCATGTCCCGCAGGTCTCCGTCACCCGGTCCGGGTCGAACGTCACGGTCACCGCCGGCTGCTCCAACGACTGCTCGGGGCACCTGCAGATCACGGTGCCGGCAGGCCTGGCCGCGCAGGTGAGCACCGGGGACGCCGGGATCCAGGCGAAGGGCCTGACCGGCCGGCTGGATCTGACCACCGGGCTGGGCGGGGTCGAGGTGGACCAGTCGTCCGGCCCGCTGACCGTGCGGAGCACGTACGGCGCGGTGACCCTCGCCGACAGCAGCGCCCCGAACGCCGAGGTAATCACCACCGACGGCGAGGTCAGCGCCTCCTTCACGGCGACACCCGCCTCCCTGAAGGTCACCACGGGCTGGGGCGGGGTCGACCTCAAGGTGCCTCACGACGCCACCTACCACGTCGACGCGCAGAGCTCCTGGGAGCCGCCGAGCGTCTCGCTGCCGAACACCGCTACGAACGCGCCGCACAGCGTGGTGGTGAAGACCACGCGCGGCCGCATCACGGTCCACTGAGCACGCCCGTGCCGCGAACGACGGTGGCGTCCCCGGGAGATCCCGGGGACGCCACCGTCGTTCGGACGATCAGCCGGCGACCAGCGAGGGGTCGACGACGATCTTCGCGTGCCGCTCCGGCGCGCCGAGTTCGGCGATCGCCCCGGCCAGTCCGTCCAGGCCGGTGACGCCGGTGGTGACGGCACCGGCGTCGATACGGCCGCCGGGTCGATCAGGACGTCGGCACCCACCCGCTCGGCCGGCGCCCGCCGCTTGGGCGAGAAGTCGACCGCGACGACCGGGCCGTGGCCGCGCGCCTTGAGCACCGCGACGACGCCCAGGCCGATCGGGCCGAGGCCGAGCACCACGGCGACCGAACCCGGACCGGGCTCGCCCCGCCGGACCGCCCGGGCGGCGACCGAGAACGGCTCGGTGAGCGCGGCCGCCTTCGGGTCCAGACCGTTCGGCACCGGCACGGTGAAGACCTCGTTGAGGATCATGTACTCGCCGAAGCCGCCCGGAAAGGCCGGGGTGTAGCCGACGATCCCACCGCCCTGCGGGCCGAAGCCGATCGGCGGGCCGCAGACGGTGCTCCCGACCGGCAGGGCCCGCACGGTGTCCGGGCCGTAGTCGACGATCTCGGCGGCGAATTCGTGACCGAGCACCAGGCTGTTCCGGATGTCGTGCGGGGTGCCGCCGGTGCGGCGCATGATGTCGCTGAACGCCTCGGGGTCGCCGAGGGCGTGCAGGTCGGAGCCGCAGATCCCGCAGGCCAGCGTGCGCACCAGCAGTTGCCCGGACTGCGGATGCCGGGGTGAGTCCAGAGAGGAGGCGAAGTCGGCCAGTGCGGCGGTGACTTCGGCCGGTCGCTCCTGCTGGGTCCAGTGCCTCGTGGCCGCGGCCGCCGCCGCACTGGCGGCGATCACCCTCACCCTCGTCACGCCCGCCATCGCATCCGGAGTCAGCGCCGCCGCGCAGCCGCGGGCCGCTGCCGCCCCGGCCGACACCACCGGCACCACCACCCCGCCCGACAACAACGGCTGGGACTGACAGGGGGGTTATCCGTACCCCGGTTCGGTGGGCTGGCCACGTGTCCGGCCCAGCCGAACTGCTGTTGGCTGGAGGGCAGATGGTCGGTGCGGGGCGGCGCAGGTGTGCCGCCCCACAGCACCACCGTGAACCACCGGTGAAGGCCACCGGCCTTCCCGAGAACGAGGATCCGACGGCGCGTCGGCCTCCCTCACCGTGGCCGCCTCCAACGGCGGCTTCCACATCCACTGAGCGGGCACCACCGCCCCACGCCGACGACCAACGTTGGAGAAGAACCATGCGCCACCCCTCCTCACCCCTGCGCGCCCCGTTCGGCAAGGCCAGCATCTGGGCCCTTGCGGGTGCCTCGGTCGCGGCCGCGGCCACCGCCTGGTGGGTGACCGACTCCGCGCCGTACCCCTACGCGCAGCACCGACTGCTCGACCTGCCACTGCCGTTCCTGTCCTGGGAGCGGCTGGCCGAGCAGCTCCAGCCGCTGCCGGGCGAGCGGATGCTGGAGATCGGTCCCGGCACCGGGCTGCAGTCGCTCCAGGTGGCGCCCCGGCTCGGCGCCGACGGCCGGCTGGACATCGTCGACATCCAGCAGGAGATGCTCGACCACGTGATGCGCCGGGCCGCCGGATCCGGCCTCGACACCATCGTCCCCACCCTGACCGACGCGCGCGAACTCCCCTTCGACGACGCCACGTTCGACGCCGCCTACCTGGTCACCGCGCTGGGCGAGATCCCGGACGTCCCCGCCACCCTGAGCGAGCTGCGCCGGGTCCTCAAGCCGACCGGCCGCCTGGTCGTCGGCGAGTTCTTCGACCGCCACCAGATCCGCCCGGCGACCCTGGCCCGGCACGCCAACGCCGTCGGCCTGCACGTCATCCGGCAGTCCGGACCGGCCCTGGCCTACTTCGCGCTGCTGCGGCCGTGCACCTCGGGCTCCGACGGCCGGCCGCACGCCGGTGCCGCGGACCGGTGTGCGGCCACCATCGACTCCTGATCGGGACTGGAGAACCGTCGTGAACAATCCCGGTATCCGGCGCGCGGCCGAGAGCGAGTGGGACCTGCTCTACCGCCGGGCGCGCGCCCGGCTGCGGGCCAGGGGCGCCGCCGCACTGACCCTCACCGTGGTCTCCAGCTGCCTGGTGCTGCTGTTCGCGGCGGTCGACGAGTTCCCGAGCGGGGCGGCCTTCGTCTCCCGGATAGGCGTGGTCCGGGCCACCGAGCCGTGGGACGTCGCGCTGCTGCGCTTTCCGGTCTCGATATTCGTGCCAGCCCTGGACCTGCCGGTCTGGGGGGCGCTGGCCCAGGTGTTCGTGGTCTTCGCGATCGCCGAGCTGACCCTCGGCCCGTGGCGCACGCTCGCCGTCGGGTACACCTGCTCGCTGGTGGGCACCTGCTACGCGCGCTTCGGGGTGTCCCGGCCGCCCGGCCACCTGCTCCACCTGCCCGCCGCATTCGCCCAGGTCCGGGACACCGGGCCGTCGGCGGCCGTGATCGGGCTGGGCCTGCTGGTCGCCTGGTGGTTCGGGGCGCGCTGGACCGCGCTGGGCGTGGTGCTGCTGACGGCCGCGATCACGGCGGTGGACCCGGAGTTGGCGGGTTACGAACACATGGCCGCGCTGGTGACCGCCGCCTTGCTGCTGCTCGCGGACGGGGTCGCCCGCAGGCTGGCCGCCCGCGGTGCGCACGGCTCCGCCGCCGTGGCACCCCGGCCGCGGTGACCTGACCGGCGACCCGGGCGGCGACGCTCACGCCCGGCCGGCCGGCTCGCCCCGACCGTGCAGGCACCACTCGATCGAGCACCGCCATGGCGCTGTGCAGCTTGTGACCGGCCTGCCAGAACGCGATGCTGGACGGGCCGTCGAGCACATCGGCGGTGACCTCCTCGCCGCGGTGGGCGGGCAGATCGTGCATGAAGACCGCCGCCGGGTAGCGGGCCATCAGCTCGGCGGGTCGGGCTTGTTGGTGCCGGTGGTCTGCCAGCGGGTGGTGTCGACGACGTCGACCCGGTCGGGCAGGTGGGCCAGGTCGTGCCGCTAGGGCGTTTCTTTCCGATCATCGGATCGTTGGTCTGGTCGTGCCATTGACTGACGCGCAGTGGGCGCGGATAGAGCCGTTATTGCCAGACCGGACGCCGAAGCGGGGCGGGCGGTGGCGCGACCACCGGCAGGTGATCGACGCGATCGCGTGGAATTCCAGACAGGCTCGCAGTGGGTGCACCTGCCCACCGAGTACGGCTCGTGGAAGGGCGTCTACACCCGGCTGCGGAACTGGGCGATCGACGGCACCTGGGAGCGGGTCTTCACATCCCTGCTCGCCCAGGCCGACGCGGAGGGCGACCTGGACTGGGTCGTCTCGGTCGACTCCACGATCGTGCGCGCGCACCAGAACGCGGCCGGGGCCCGTCAAAAGGGGCCCCGGCCGGCGAGCCCGGCCACCATGCCATCGGGCGTTCCCGTGGCGGGCTGACCACCAAGATCCACCTCGCGGCGGACGGCCGCTGCCGCCCGCTCTGCTTCCACCTCACACCCGGCCAGGCCGGTGACGCACCCGTGTTCGAGCACGTCATGGCCGCCCTGCGGGTCCCGAGGCCGGTCGGCAGGCCACGCACCCGGCCGCTCGTGGTCCTGGCCGATCGAGCCTACTCGTCCCGGGCCATCCGCGAGCACCTGCGCAGGCGCGGGATCCGCGCGGTCATCCCGCAGCCCGCCGACCAGATCGCCAACCGCAAGCGCAGAGGCCGGCACGGAGGCCACCCACCGGCCTTCGACCGCGAGGCCTACAAGCAGCGCAACACCGTCGAACGCTGCATCAACCGCCTGAAGAACTGGCGAGGCCTGGCCACCCGCTACGAGAAGACCGCCACCGTCTTCCAAGCCGGACTCCACATCGCAGGCATCTTCATCTGGTCCGCCCTCTGATCCAAAAGAAAGGACCTAGGTGCATAGTTCGGGGCGAGTCTCGAAGGCGAACCTGAGGTGTTCCACGGTGGTGCCGAGCTCTCGTGCCGCTGCGGCTGGGGACGTCTGCCGGTTCCGCACCAGGTCGGTAGCGAGGGCGGTGTCCAGGTCGCTCGTCCTTCGGCCGGGGAGGTCGAGGTGGCTGACCAGAGCCAGCGGTGGTGACCAGGTGACGGGCTCGTTGATACCGCGGGCCGCGAGGTAGTTCGTAGCGTGGTCGTCGAGTGCGGTCAGCAGGGCCGTGGTCAGGATGAGCATCGGTTCACGTGCTCCGTTGGGTAGCCGCAGGGGCCCGGGGACGGCGTACGGATCGGAGCCGGTGATGCGTTGCAGAAGGAATCGGCGAACCTGTGGCAGCCGGTAGCGTTCGTCGGGAGGCGTGCCGCTTCGGTGGCAGATGTCGGACCAGGCGTCTTCCGGGAGGAGGCCGGCTCCGGTCAGGGTTCGGCGTCGTTGGTAGTCGATCGGGGCCGGCGTCCGGTCGAGGTAGTCGGCGAGCAGGCATATTGCTGTGAGCGCGTCGGTGTCAGGGAGCTTGGCCAGGAGGCGGGCGATCGGCACTCGGCGCTGTCCGTGGAGCATGGCGATCAGTGGAGCGCTCCGGCCCAGCCACCAGCCTGGAAGCAACACGGAGCTGGAGAGTGCAGCGCGATATTGGCGGTGGTCGGGATGTCTTCCGGAAACGGTGGGTGAGGGTGGGAAGAGGGCCAGGGTCCAGTCCCGCCAGAGCAGTTGAGGGAGGGAGCGTGCCCGCGTCTCGATCGCAGGATCAGCGGGGATCGGGATGCAGGGCTCGGTGGTGCAGGTGCGATAGCGAAGCCGCACTCTTGTGTCCAGTCGGTGGTCGACTCCCCGCCAGAACAGCGCCTCCAGACGGCTTGAGCCGATCCGTGTGCGTCCGCGGACGCGGTCGATGGTGGGCTTGTTGGCCGCTGCGGCGTCGCGGTCGGCGAGCATGCGGGCGGCCGTGAGGCTGGCGTCGCTGGAGTAGTCGCGAACGATCTCGACGGCGCGCGTGAGAGGCCCGGCCAAGACGGCTGCGCCGACGGGCGCGTAACGCCAGTCATTGCCGTAGGCCACGCGGGCTTGGTCGATCTTCTGCCCGTAGAGCTGGAAATCACCGGGCTCGGCCCGCAGGAGCACGCGCGAGGCGACCACGGCCAGGTCGCCGAAGACGCTGCGCAGGCGGTCGCTGCCGGCTTCGCCTTCGGCCTGGGTCAGCAGGTCGTCGATCCACTCCTGGACCGCGAGAACGGGGCTGTCGGGGGCGAGGGCGAGAACAGCGGCCTCGGTGAGATCGGCTCCGCAGAAGACTCCTGACGCTCCCAGGTCAGAACCGTCGCTCGGCTTTCGGGCCGAGCACTTCCGGGGATGAATGCGGGAGGCGAGTGAGCTGCGGCTGTGTGGCCTGGCTCCGCAGGTCACGCAGGTGTGCGCGAGGAGGACTCGGTGGCGGGTGCAGGCCATCGACCAGGTGAGGCGCCAGCGGATAGGCCAGCGCCCGCCTTGCTCGGCCAGGCACTGCGGGCAGTATCGCGACCCGATGCTTCGCCCCCACAGCGTGAAGCGTTGCACGAGCCGACGCTGAGCCATCAGCGCGAGAGCACGGCCGTCATATTGACGCAGAGTCATCGCGTGGAGTCGGCGGACGGGAACGCCGGTGGACCAGGACAGCCGCTCGGCTTCCTCGTCCGTGAGGTAGGTGGTGTAGTCCGGGGCAAGGCCGCTGCTGCTGGAGAGGGACGGGCCAGCGGCGGTGAGGATGCCGCGCAGATCGACCGCGCTGCGGTGGGCCAGCGCCGCCAGCCAGGAATCGAGCGCTTCACCGGGCAGTGGAGCCAGCCGGATCGGCAGGGTCCGCACCACGGACGTCACTTTGCCGCACCGCCCTTCACGCGGGCGGGCCGGCTGGTCTTCGTGCCCGAGTGCAACGCCGCCTCCCATTCCGCGCGCAGTCTCTCGGAGGCCGCGTCGAGCCTGATCCGGGACAGGAGCTCTCGAGTCACCCGCTCCTCGCCCGTGCGGATCGCCCGCTCGCAGGCCCGCATGAGCAGGGTCATCAAAGAGCCGATGTGGCCGGTGGTGCGCGCGAACAGGTCGTCGGCCAGGTCGTCGGCCAGCACCAGGCGTTGTTCCAGAGCCAGTAGCAGGCTCCGCCACTGAAGGCGCCCCTGTTCGTCCTCGATCCGGAACGGCTCCAGCCCCAGCGGGGTGACCCGCCGTTCGAGCTGAGGGTCCAGGTAGAGCCCCTTGCCTCTCAGATCGTGGCCGATGAACAGCAGCATCACCGGGAACTCGTTCGCGATGAAATTGAAGTGGTTGCTCAGCTCCGTCCCGGACTTGCTCTGGAACTGCAGGAACTGGAGATCATCGACGATGATCAGCTTCGTCTCGCACGAGGTCACACAGTCCAGCGCCTGGTAGGCGAACATGTTGGCGGTGCCGCTGTTGCGGCCGGCGTGGGCGAAGAACTCCAGCAGAGCCCAGTTGAAGTCCTTCATCCTCGTGTCGCCGGTCATCCCGACCCGGCAGACCGGCCACCGTTCGTGGCCGGCCGCGGTGAACCGTCCGTCCTTGGCGATCAGCCTGTTGTGGACGTCCCTGGCGAACGCCAGAGCGGCCGTCGTCTTGCCCAGGCCGGGGAACGCGTCGATCGCGGCGGCGCTCTTCGCCTGCTGGCTGCCCTGCCGGAGGCTGGCGTTTGACTCGTCAGACCCTCTACGTCTTGTGAGGACTGTCATGACCGGCGCCTACGTCCCCGCCCGCACCGCGATCCTCTTGGTCGACCCGTACAACGACTTCCTGGCCGAGGACGGCAAGGTCTGGCCCGCGGTCAAGCACGTGGCCCTCGAGGTCGGGCTGCTGGACAACCTGCGCGCCGTCATCGCCGTCGGCCGCGAGAGCAATATCCGGATCTTCCTTGTCCCTCACCGCCGTTGGCAGGAAGGCGACTACGAGGGCTGGGACCATCCCAACCCCAGCCAGGAGCTCGTCCGCGAGCGTCACATCTTCGCGCTGGGCACCCGGGGCGGCGAGTTCCACCCGGACTTCCAGCCTGCCGAGGGAGACGTGATCGTCCAGGAGCACTGGGGCCAGAGCGGCTTCGCCAACACCAATCTGGACTTCCAGCTCAAGCAGCACGGCATCACCCACGTCATCATCATCGGTCTGCTCGCCAACACCTGCATCGAATCCTCTGGCCGCTATGCCATGGAACTCGGCTACCACGTCACTCTCGTCCGCGACGCCACCGCCGCCCTCAAACCGGAGATGATGCGGGCCGCCCACGAACTTAGCGGGCCCATGAGCTCCTCCAGACGTTGAAGAACCCGCATCAGTGAAGGGACGACGACCACACCGCCCAGAGGCACCGATGGTCGCCATGCAGGAGTGCGCGGACAAGGCGCGGTCATCAATACCGCGGCCGCTCCTGCCGCATGCCCATGACTTATCACCCGGCCCCTTCTCCCCCGGCCGTCCATGCGGCACCAGGGGCTCATCGTGACATTCATCAGGACACTCGCCCCGGACATGGCTCCGGCACGCCGGTGCGCGGGCGTGCGTGCCCGGACGCCTGGCCGCCGGCTCTCACTGGGGCGGTTCTGCACCTGTCTGTTCGCTCACCATGTACTCCGCGTACCAGTCGGGCCGGTTCGGGGCTTCCTCGCCGGTGCGCCTCTCGTGCTCACCGTGGGCGGCAGCCGCGCGCCGCATCGCGCTCGCCAGGTCGCTCGCGGAGGCGAACGACGTCGGGCCGGGGTCGACGCGCCCGGGGAGCCGGGTCGTGACCTCCTGCAGCAGCCAGTTGTTGCCGTCGGGATCGCTGAACGTGGCGCGCGAGGAGTAGCTGGGTCGCTCGGGATCCAGGCCCTCGACCAGGCTGTCCGGGCCCCGGTGGAAGATTTCGCTCACCTCGATGCCCCCGGCGACCAGCGCGTCCCGGGCGGCCTCAATGTCGGAGACGATCAGGTACCCCTTGGCTGAACCGGGCCCGGTCGATGTGAGGTCTGCGCCGAACGGACCGAGCATCCGGAGCCGTGCGGGGTGAACTGGACAATGCCGGGCGGCGTTGTTCAGCCTCCACCCGAGATGCCCGTAGAATTCCTTCGCGCGGTCGACGTCCGAGACGGGGATGACGACCACCTCGATCGAGTTTCATGTCGACATCCTCGACGCCGGCGTGGCCTCCCTGAGGTGAGTGACGACTTCATCCTCGCGCTGTGACGGCTGCGCCGCATCAGGACACACCTTGGCTGGTACTGGTCCCGCGCCATGGGGTCTGTGGTTGTCGGCCCACGGGGCTCCTACTCAAAAGGTGCGCCAGGCGCAGGCCCTCGGCGGCCGCACCGCCCGGTGGCGGCGGTGCGGCCCGCGGCAGCGCACAGGCACGCCTCGCTGTGCCCGCAACGGCCCAGTGCCGCAACTCATTTGCCGCCGCTCTTACCTGGCCCGATGCCCAACAGCGAATCGCCCCCCTCTTCCAGCGCAGGATGCAGCAGGACGGAGACTGGAAAACCGACTGGGTGTCCGCCTCGCCCAACTGTTCGACGAGTAAGGGGCGCTGCGAGAGGGGAAGGCTATTCGGGTCCGGTGGGGTACTTGCCGGCGTACAGGTGAAGGCGGTCGATCTCAGTTCTTTCGGCGTACTTCTCGCACTCCGCCAGAAAGTGACGGACGTGCGGCTGACGTCCATGTTCCTCGAAGGCGCCGCGGTCGGTGTAGAGCTCGAAGAAGACACGCTGGGCCGGCGCTCCCTCGACCCCGCTGTCCACGAGCGACCTGAGCGGCGCGCGGCGAGCCGGAGAAGGCGAGAAGGAGGCAGGGGATGAGCCATGTGGCACTTTGCGTACGCTTCACGCTGCGCGACGGTGCAGGGGAAGCGTTCGACGAGTTGGCGCAAGAGACCGCCGCAGTGGTCCGTACGCAGGAGTCTGGCACGTTGGTATATGCATGCGGCTTGCGACGGAGTCCCGCATCTCGGCCATGAGCACCCGTCGGAGCATCCGGATGCCGGCCAATCGATCAACGGTCCGCAGCGCGAGCGGTCAGCCGACCTGTCCGGTGCCCGCGCCTGCATCAGGATGCGGTTGCGCTCGTCGAGCAGGTCCCCGATGTTTAGCGCAGCCGGCTGACCTCAAGGACCGCATCGGTGAAGGCTTCCGGGCGCTCCTGGGGGAGGTTGTGGCCGGCGCCGGGGACTTGGTGGTGGACGCGTGGGCCGGTGAAGTGCGCTGCTGAGGAGGCGCCGTTAGTCGGGGGCAGGCTTCCGTCTGCCAGGCCGTCCAGGGTCACGGCGGGCACCTTGATCGGCGGTTGTTTGAGCAGCCGCGCCTCCAGATCGGCGTAGCGGGGGTCTGTGGGGGCGTCGTGGCGTCTTACGCGGTAGACGTTGAGGACGACAGCGATGTAGTCCGGATTGTCGAACATCCTGGCCGCGCGGTCGAGATCGGCCTCGGTGGACCGCCATTTCGGCGAGTTCCGCTTCCATACCACGCGGGCGAACTCCTTGGTGTTCTTCGCCAATCCCACTCCCCCGCGTTCGGTGAGAAGGTAATAATAATACCAGTGAGCAGATTCGACCTCGGGGGGATCGGGTGTCTCTATTGCCGTCTCATTGAGGTTCTGTATGAGATAGCTGTTGACCGACACGAGTCCCCTGCAGCGCTCCGGCCACAGGGCGGCCGCCACACACATGCCGCGTCCACCCCAGTCATACCCGCCGAAGAGGGCACGCCGGATGCCGAGTGCGTCCATGAACGCGATGACGTCCGAGCCGAGAGCGGCTTGCTGACCGGATCGAATGGTGTCCTTGTCCCGGAAACGCGTGGGTCCGTGCCCGCGCAGGTACGGGACGAGCACATGGAATCCCCGACGGGCGAGCTGGGGCATGACGTGGCGGTAGGCGTCAGGACTGTAGGGCCATCCGTGGCCGAGCAGCACGGCGGGACCGTGAGCGGGCCCTGCCGTGTGGTAGGCGATGTCCAGCAGGTCCGTGCGGACCTGATGGATCGGCCCTAGTTCAGGCAACGGGTTTATGAGCTGCGCGGATGCGCTCTGCGGTGAGACGTCGTCACGCGTGACCGCGCCTGCGGATTCCGCAGGGAATGCGGGGAGCACAGCCGAGGCCAGGCCCGCGGTGACCATCGCGTTGAAAGTCCGCCTGTCGATGACAACCACCTTCTTGTGAAAGTGGCCGAGCGCACCGGATCACGGGCAGCACCGGCCATGAAACACCGAACGCGGAAATGCGTGCAGCGGGGACCGCTTGAGTTCCTGCGGAGCCGTCGGCCACGGAACGCTCTGTCTGAGAGTCGGGCACTCGGCTACTCGACCTGAGAATGCGGTGTGGGAGAGTCCCTCACCGCCATGGCCTGCTGTCAGTTCGACCGGTGCCGCAGGCGGCGGCCGAGGACAAGGGCTCCCGCCCGGCAGGCCGTTGGGTGGCTGCCATCAGCTTCGTCGTGCTCTGCGGCAGGTCGGCGGCGAAGACCTCGTGGAATTTGTCCGGCCGGATGTACACGTCTGTTCCGCTAACGCCAGCGGCCCGGTAGGGGATTGACGTGGTGGCGGTGGCGGATGCAGAGGGGAATCGGGCGGCCAGCGCTGCGGCGCTCTCGCCCTTGTCGGGCATCAGGGCCGATACGTACACCAGGGAATTGACCCGTGGATTGCCGGCAGCCGCCGAGCTGATGACGAAGCCGCCGTACGAGTGGCCCACCAGCACGATGGGGCCCTTGATGCTGTCCAGCACCGAGGTGATGTAGGCGGAGTCGTTGGACAGACTCCGCAGCGGGTTGGCGGGGGCCACGACCGTGTAGCCGCGGCGTTCGAGTCGCGCGATGACACCGTTCCAACTGGAGGCGTCCGCGAACGCCCCGTGCACCACGACGACGGTGGGTTTGCCGCCGCTCGTGTCGCCGTCGGCAGTGGCCGGGACTGCCGCGAACGTGCACAGAGCCACCGCGCACCCAGCGACCATGAGGGGGTCCGACTTGTGCGACCTATGAAGCCGGGCGCCACAGATGCCGTCATGCTGGCCTTCCCTTCCATGAGGCCCCCACGTCCCGAGCATTGCTCTATCCGCGCCGTGAGGCCCGGCAGCAGGGGCCGACAGGGTGAGAAAGGCGGAGCATTCAAGTGAGAGAACGCGCCACAAGTTCCCGGAGGTCTCCGAGTCGAGATCCTGCTGCACCTCTACGGGCTCGCGTGTCAACGGCCATCTTGTTTCTGTCACGGCCGCCGTCAGGGCTCGGCAGCCGAACGGGACCCGGCGGGCTCGACATGCCCGTCACTCCTGGAAAGCCACAGAGCAGGGTGCACGTTCATCCAGTACGAACGCTGACTCGGAGAAGGATCCATGAGAGCGTTGCCCGCCGTCACCGACCGTGATGAGTCCGGTGCCCTGGCCGTCAGGACCGACTACCACGACGACCAGGCATGGCAGGATGTGCCAGCTGCACTGACGAAGCCCTGGGGTGGGGCTCGACCCCGGATCTTGGACACCCGAGACACTTGGATCTTGAGTCCAGGAGAACGGATGTCCCGTGGTCATGAAGCACTATCCGCCGGAGTTCAAGGCAGACGCGGTCGCGTTGTACGAGTCGCGACCGGGAGCGACGATCAGGTCGGTCGCCGCTGATCTGGGGGTAAACCCGGAGACGTTGCGGAACTGGGTCCGGGCGGCCGGAGCCAGCCGGCCACGAGGACGCCGGGCGGAGGCGCCCGCCGAGCCGCCCACAGCGCTGGAGGTGGAGAACGCGGCTCTGCGCAAGAAGGTCCGCGAACTGGAGGAGGAACGCGAGATCCTGCGGAAGGCGGCGAAGTATTTCGCCGGGGAGACGCGCTGGTGAGGGGCCGTCAACTAACTACTGCCTGACTTGATGTTGCTTTCGTAGTCGGTGATCGCGTTCTGGAGGGCGTCGATCGTGGGGGGTGGGTGGGTTCGCCGGGGCTGGGTGAGGGCTGCGGTGATATCGGGGGCCGCGGCGAAGGCCAGCGGGGCATGGTCCGGTGGGCGTGGTAGCTCAGGGTGTTGCGGTCCCGGCCGAGCAGTCGGGAGGGCTCCAACTGGCTGCGGTGGATCTTGTGCGAGGCCGCGCAGAGTGCGAAGCGGTCGCCGGAGTTCGCCGCTGCCTACCAGCGTCTCGCCCACCGCCGCGGCAAGAAGATCGCCACCACCGCGGTGGCCCGCCGACTGCTGGCGCGCGCCTATCACCTCCTGCGCGAGGTCGAATCCGCCCAGGAGCGCCGATGACAGCAGCCGACGACAACCGCCAGGGGCGGTCGCAGACCCCGGGTGAGCTCGCGAAATTGCATGAGACGGCCTTCCGGCCGCGCTCGATGACCTGACTGAGCAGCCCGGATCCCCGCACCACGGTCATGGCGCCGACCGCACGGTCAGGCGCCGAATGGGCGCGTGTAGGACCACTCCGCCGACCAGCTGGCAACGGGGATGTCAACGACCACACCGGTGAACATCCGTGACGCTTCCTCGGCATCCATGGTCGACCGCCGCTCGTCTGCCTCCAGCTCGTTCGTCCTCGCCCCGCTCGTTCCTCACGGGGCTCCGGGCGCTCCAACTGGACCCCTCCCACGCGGCGGTCCCCGCACGCAGACCGCGAGGAAGACGCACGAGGGAAATGCCCCGGCGCCGCCCGAAAGCCGCAGGCGGGGGCCGTCCACGCCCCTTGACAGGCCCGGCCCCGATCAGCCGACTGTCACCAACGTCATGACCAAGTACACCTAGCCGCGTTCCCCGAGCTGCTGGCCGATTACTTCGAAGTTCCGGCCGGAGACCTGGACGCCAAGGCGGTCACCGACCCGGTCGCCGCCGTCCGCGTCGACGTCGAAATCCTCAAGCAGAAGCTTCCGGCCGGAGTCTTCGTCTCAGGGCTCGTGTACGACGTGGCCACCGGGCTCATCGACGTCGTCGTCCCGCCCGCGCGAGTGGAAGCATGACACCGCGCGGCGCCTGCGGCCGGTCCGGCCGGCGCGACCGCCGTGGACCTGCGGCTTGTGCCGGGATCTGCTTCCCTGGCCGGTCGTACCGGCGGGGAGGCGCTTTCTAGCATGTGCGACGATCACGGGCACTCGGCGGCCGAGGCGGCGTGGTCAGCGCCTCGCGTCGCGGAGAGACCGGCTGTTGACCCGGTGACGCTGCCCGAGGTCGACGAGGTCAGGGTCACGACGATGGTCGACAACACCTTCGACGCCCTGCTGGCCTCTGCCGAAGGCGTCACCCGGGCGTCGATGGGCGCCGGGCGGACCGCCGCGCGGCAGTTCGCCGGCGGCGAGGCCGTCGCGGGGCTGCGTGCCGAGCACGGCTTCTCCGCCCTTGTCACCGTCAAAAGCGGGAACGCGAGCAGCACGCTGCTGTTCGATACCGGCGCATCGCCGGACGGGCTGGCGGTGAACGCCGAGCGTCTTGGCATCGATGTCTGCGGCCTGCAGGGCGTCGTGCTCAGCCACGGACACTTCGACCATGCGGGCGGCTTCGACGGCCTGGCCCGGCTGCGCGGGCGCTCCGGCCTGCCACTGACCGTCCACCCCGCGGTCTGGACCCGCCGCCGCCTGGAACTACCCGCCGGCCAGGGTCTGGAGATGCCCACGCTGTCACGGGGTGCCCTGGAACGCGAAGGGTTCGAGGTAATCGAGCGGCGGCAGCCGTCGCTGCTGGCCGGTGGCATCCTGATCACCGGCGAGGTGGACCGCGTCACCGAGTTCGAGCACGGCATGCCGCAGGCACACCAAAGGAACGGCTGGCGACACGACCCCGCCGTCATCGACGACCAGGCACTCGTCATCAACGTGCGCGGCCGGGGACTTGTCATCATCACCGGGTGCGGCCACGCCGGAGTGGTCAACATCATCCGGCACACCATGAGGCTGACCGGCGTCAGCAAACTGCTGGCCCTCATCGGCGGCTTCCACCTGATCGGCCCCGCCTTCGAGCCGGTCATCGGCCCGACGGTGGCCGCGCTCACCGAACTCGCACCCGAGCTGATCGGACGGCTTGTGGCCACCTCCCCGCGAAAGACTCCAGTCGAGGAACCGCGTCGAACAAGATCCGGGCCATTTCCGGGCCAGCGACCCGTCATCCGCCTCAATGGAGGCTTTTCCGCTGTTCAAAGGCGCGCAAGGCGCGTACCAGCAGCAGACGAAGAACATTCTTTGTTCTTACAGCCCTCAGAAGCTTGGCTTCTTCTAGGGTGTGTTGCGAAAGTGGATCTTGGGATCCATCAAGTTCAGTGAATCCTTGATGGCGAACGGCGATGCTACGTGGTTCCCATGTGGGAGGTCGCTCCCGCCGTGGTGAGCAGATCGGTGGTTTCGGGGTGAGGGCCTTCGTTCGCCCAATCCATGGGGGAGCGGCCGGTGCCGTGATCTTCACGAAGGTTCGGATCGGCGCCGTGCGCCAACAGTTCGCGCACTGTCTCGGTGTGCCCCCAGCATGCAGCTGCGCACAACGGGGTGCCGTCCGAGCCGAGTCCACTGCTCTCGGTGTTAGGGGAGGCACCGGCCGCCAGGAGCAGGCGGGCGATCTCGGCTTTTCCATTCACGGATGCCTCATATAGGGGGGTGACGCCCTCGCTGTCGCGCCGTTCCGGGTCGGCTCCGGCCCGCAGCAGCGCCTTCACACGGGCGGTGTCACCCGTCGGAATCGTTTCGAAGAGATGGCGGGAGAGCTTCTTCCGCTGCCGCTGGTTCATGAGGGCCGAGGTTAGCGATCGGGTACGCGGCGGGGCCAGTCGTATCCACTCGATGATGGCGGCAATCAGCACGGTTGCCTCATAGCGGACCGCGAGTTTGTCGTACCGTGTTGCCACTGCGCGGTGTCATTTGAGGCGGTTGATCCCGCACTCCACTGCGTGACGCTGCTTGTAGTCTTCCCGGTCGAACTTCGGCGGCCTACCTCCGCGGGAGCCGAGGTTTTTACGGTTACGTACCTGGTCCGTCTTCTCCGGAATGGTGCAGGAGATCCGGCGTCTGCGCAGGTAGGCGTGGTTCGCGCGGGAACCGTAAGCCTTGTCGCCCCGGACTTTGTCGGGCCTGGTACGCGGCCGGCCGGGTCCGGGGCGGGGAACCCGGATCTTCTCCAGGACCGGCCGAAAGTAAGGGCTGTCGTGTCGGTGTCCGGCGGTGATGTGCGACGACAGCGGCTTCTGGCCCTGCTCGGTGGCGAGGTGGACTTTCGTGGTCAGGCCGCAGCGGGAGCGTCCCAGTCCGTGGTCGTCGGACTCGGTGTCGACGCCCCCGGGCGGTTCCTTCTGAAGGTCCCCTTTTTACGGGCTCCCGCGGCGTGCTGGTGAGCACGACAGACGGTGGAGTCCACACTGACGTCCCAGATGATCAGGCCCTTCGCGTCAGCGTCGGCCTGCAGCTGTTCCAGGATCCGCTTCCATGTGCCAGTGCGCTGCCACCTGCGGAACAGGTCGTACACGCGATCCCATGGACCGTACCGTTCGGGCACATCTCGCCACGGCGTTCCCGCCCGCGTCCGCCACCGTATTCCGTCGATGAGCTGCCGCCTTGTCCATATCGGCGGCCTCCCAGGCTTCTTCCCCTTGGGCAACAGCGGCTCCAGCCTGGCCCACTGTGCGTCTGTCAGATCTCCACGCGCCACAACGCCTGATCACCACGAGCAAGATCTACTTTTGCAACAGACCCTGGGGGACCATGCCGATGGTGCGCGCCGAACGCGCCGGTCGATCCCGACCAGGCCGCCGCGCTCATGAGGTCGGCGGGTCTGGAACCACTGGAGCCCTGTCCCGGCACCGACATCTCCTGGCGGTGCCGCTGCACAACCTGCGGCACGATCGGGACGCCCACTCATGGCGTCACTCTCGCGGCCCTCATGATCTGGCTCCGAACATGATCCGAGAAACAGCGGCTAGCTCCGACACCCGGAGGCAAGTAACCCCCGGGTGGCTTCCTGATGGCCCGCCACTACAACCGTCATCGGGACGTGCTACAAAGTCAGGCGGCGCGTCCTCGTCCTCCGCCACGACACGTCGCGCAGTTTGCATCGCGGGACAGAGATAAGAGTCCTGGGCCATACGAGGCGCAGCCTGCCGCCGCACCCATCGGATCCTCACCACTGGTCATGCCGCCACGCGCACCGGGCGTTGGGCGAGCCATGTGTCGGATATCAGTTTGCCAAGCGTTTGCCCCTCAGCCTTTTTTCGGACGTATCTATGCGCGTAGCTTGAGCGCGTGCCCGACTCCGGCCGTCGACAGCAGATCCGGGTCGGTCGGCGCTTCCCCACGCGTCCTCATGTTTTCCCGGCTCCGAAGGAGACCCTTCCCGTGTCGAACTCCAGTGCTGAAATGCCCCGCCCTGCAAGACATCGCGCGACTCCTCTGCGCAAGCGGCTGATACCGCTGGCGATCACCGGCTCGGTGGTGCTGGCCGGGGTGGGCGTCCACTCCGCCTTCGCCACCCCGTCGGCCGACGCCGTCATCTCAGAGGTCTACGGAGGCGGCGGCAACTCCGGTGCCACCTTGACCAACGACTTCATCGAGCTGGCCAACGCCGGCTCCGGCTCGCTGGACCTCTCCGACTACAGCGTCCAGTACCTGTCGGGCAACCCCGGGCCGACCACGAAGTGGCAGGCCACCCCGCTCAGCGGCACTCTGGCCGGCAACGGCCGTTACCTGATTCAGGAGGCCGCGGGTGCCGGTGGCACTGTCGCCCTGCCGAACCCGGACGCCACCGGCAACATCAACATGTCGGGCACCACGGGCACCGTCGCGCTGGTCAAGGGCACGGCCCTGCTGACCTGCGTCACCGAGGCCGACTGCGCCTCCGACCCTCGCATCAAGGACCTGCTCGGCTTCGGCACCGCCGTCGTCCACGAGGGCTCCGGCCCGGCCGCGGGCGCCAGCAACACCGCCTCGGTCGCCCGCAAGACCCTGGTCGACACCGACGACAACGCGGCCGACTTCGCTGCGGGTGACCCCACCCCGGAGAACTCCGGCGGCCAGGGCGGCGACCCCTCGCCGACCCCGACGCCGACCCCGACCGTCCCCGCCGACGCGATCTCGGCGAAGATCCACGACATCCAGGGCACCACCCGGCGCTCCCCGCTGTCCACCAAGAACGTCACGGACGTCACCGGCATCGTCACCGGTGTCCGCACCACCAGCACGTCCTCGACGTCCAAGGGCTTCTGGATGCAGGACCCGAACCCGGACAACGACCCCCGCACCAGCGAGGGCATCTTCGTCTACACCAGCTCCAACCCCACGGTGAAGGTCGGCGACAGCGTCACCGTCTCCGGTCTTGTCTCCGAGTACTACCCGGGCGGCTACGACGGCGGCATCCAGTCGATCACCGAGATCATCAAGCCGACGGTCACCGTGCTGTCCAGGGGCAACCCGCTGCCGGCCCCGGTCGTCCTCGAAAGGAACAGCATCCCCGCCGCGTGGTCCCCCAAGGGTGACAGCAACGGCAACACCGAGTACCTCGACCTCGAGCCGGCCAAGTACGCCCTGGACTTCTATGAGTCCCTGGAGGGTATGAACGTCCAGGTCTCGGACGTCCGCGTCGTCGGCGCCACGGATGCCTACCACGAGATGTGGGTCACGGCCGACCCCGACCACAACAAGACCAAGCGCGGTGGCGTCTACTACCCGTCGTACGACGACCCGAACGTGGCTCGTCTGCAGGTCCAGGCAATGAACACCACGGACCCGTTCCCGATGGCGAACGTGGGCGACGAGCTCACCGGCGTGACCGAGGGCCCGCTGGACTACAGCCAGTTCGCCGGCACCTACATCCTCGAAGCGCGCAAGCTCGGCACCCACAAGGACAACGGTCTCAAGCCCGAGGTCACGAGCCAGGCGAAGTCCAACGAGGTCACCATCGGCACGTACAACGTGCAGAACCTCGCGCCGAGCGACCCGCAGGCCAAGTTCGACCGGCTCGGCCACAGCCTGGTGACCAACCTCCGCGCGCCCGCCATCGTCGGCGTCGAGGAGATCCAGGACAACAGCGGCGCCATCGACGACGGCACCGTGGACCCCGACAAGACGCTGGCCAAGCTCACCGACGCCATCGTCGCTGCCGGTGGCCCGCGCTACGAGTACCGTCAGATCAACCCGGTGAACGACAAGGACGGGGGCCAGCCGGGTGGCAACATCCGCACCGTCTTCCTGTTCGACCCGACGCGGGTCAGCTTCGTGGACCGGCCGGGTGGCGACTCCGTCACTGCCGTTGACGTCGTTGGCAAGGGCAACGACGCCCACCTGACCGTCTCGCCCGGACGCATCTCCCCGACGGACGAGGCCTGGAACAGCAGCCGTAAGCCGCTGGTCGGCGAGTTCCTCACGAAGAACAACAAGAAGATCTTCGTGATCGCCAACCACTTCAACAGCAAGGGCGGCGACCAGAACGTCGCCGGTCGCATCCAGGAGCCCGTCCGCAGCTCCGAGATCCAGCGTGTGAAGCAGGCCACGCTGGAGAACGCCTTCGTCAAGAAGCTTGAGGCCACCGACCCCAAGGCCCTCATCGTCTCCCTGGGCGACTACAACGACTACCAGTTCTCCCCCGCGATGAAGACCCTGACCGGTGACGGCAAGCAGCTCACCGACCTGGTGAACACCCTGCCGGTGGACGAGCGCTACTCCTACGTCTTCCAGGGCAACTCGCAGGTGCTGGACCACATGATGGTCAACCCCAGCATGCTGAACAACGTCACCTACGACGTGGTGCACATCAACTCCGAGTTCGCCGACCAGGTCAGCGACCACGACCCGCAGGTTCTGCGTGTGAAGCCGTAAGGCTCTTGCAAGCCCGCCCGCTCCCGCGCTCAATGCAGCGGGGGCGGGCGGGCTTCTCTGCGTATCGGCCCGCCCTGTCACGCCGAGTGGCCGGCCGTCGGCGCCTGCACCCTCTTCACCGGGCTCGCCTGCGTCACCTTCCGGACCTGCTTGGTTGCGAGAACCGCCCGATCCTGTCTCAGCCGGTGATGGCGACCGGAGCGTCCCACCAGTCACGGTCGACGGTGATGGTGACGCCGCCGCGCGTCTCCTTGCTGTTGACCACGTACTGGTGGGCGCGGCTGTGGTCGGTGAACTGGGTGGAGCCCCGGGGCCAGTCGGTGGTGGTGGTCTCCTTGCTGTCCCAGAGGGCGTACCAAGCGGCGCTGCACATGCTCTCCCCGGATGCCCCCGGCGCGGTCCCGGTACACAGTGTGCTGACGCCAGAGCATGTCTGCTACTGATTCCCAATGAAGTTGTCAAGCTCGGCTGGTGACTCGTTGTGAGCGTGTCAACCCAGTGGTACGGGGCTCGGCGGCGCGGTGATCTCAAAGGTTCGGCCGTCGCGTATGAGGGCCCACAGAATGTTCAGACGGCGGCGCGCGAGGGCGGTGACGGCCTGTTTGTGAGTCATTCCTTCGGCTCTCTTGCGTTCGTAGAACGACTTGGAGACGGGGCAGCATCGGGCGGCAGGCGGACATGCAGAAGACCCGCAGCAGGCGCCAGCAGTAGCTGCGCGGTCTGCGCATGTTGCCGCTGATCCGTCCGGAGTCCTTGGGGACAGGCGCCAGACCGGCGACGCCGGCGAGGCGGTCGGAGCTGCCGAAGACACTCATGTCACCGCCAGTGTGGGCGAAGCGCTCAGGACGGGGCCGATGCCGGGCATGCTCAGGACGACCTCGGCGCGCGGGTGGTCGCGAAACCGGCCCTCGATCAGCAGCTCGGTCTCCGCGATCTCCTCATCGAGGGTCGTCACCTCCCTCGCGAGCTTGGCCACCACCGTGGCGGCCAACTTCTCCCCATGGACGGCGGTGTGCTGGGCTTCGGCGGCCTCGACAGCGGTGTCCGCGACGACGTTGGAGTTGCGGCCCGGCGGAGATCGAAGGGGTGCGGTCCAAGGCGAAGCGCCTGGCCGCGCGGGGCTGGCTCGTCGAGAACACCCCAGGCTCCTTCAGCGACGCCGCTTCGCGAGGCGGCGGCTCATGACCACGGTCATCGACCACAGCACCATCGCCTCGGCCGTGTCGGTCCGCCTCTCGTAGTCGCGTGTCAGGCGGCGTGATCGCATCAGCCACCCGAACGTCCGCTCCACCACCCACCTGCGGGGCAGCACCACAAAGCCCGAAACGTCCGCACCGCGTTTGACCACAGTCAGCGCGAGACGAAGCACCTTCGCGGCGAAGTCGACCAGGGACCCGGTGCAGCCGCCATCGGCCCAGACCAGCCGCAGCAGGAAGAACCGCTCGGCCAGCCGGGCCAGCAGAACCTGACCCGCCTCCCGGTCGGTCACGTTCGCCGCGGTGACCATGACGGTCAGCAGCAGCCCCGTCGTGTCGACCACGATGTGCCGCTCACGGCCATTGATCTTCTTCCCGCCGTCGAAGCCGCGTGAGGACGCCGGCACGGACGCGGCGGCCTTGACCGACTGGGCGTCGATGATGCCCGCGGTCGGCTCCCGATCCCGGCCGGCCGCCTCCCGGGCCTTCCCACGCAGCCGGTCGTGGAACTCCTTGACCAGGCCCTTGTCCCTCCAGCGACGGAAGAACGCGTAGACCCGGTCCCAGACGGGGAAGGCCACCGGCATCGGTCGGGTAGCCGGGACACATTGCTGTGTCCCGGCCCCCTCAGAACCGGCCATGCCCGCTTTCCAGGCAACCG
>NZ_JBVJMV010000074.1:0-17466 GCF_055584025.1 Streptomyces sp. NPDC104309
GGGGCCCGGCCCCCTGGCGGGGCCCGTTAATCCCCCCGGGGCGCCGGCGCCCCCCCGCCATACACCCCACAACCCCCCCCCCCCGTGGCGGGGGGGGGGGCGCCCCCCCCCCCCCGCGACAGCCCTGGGGAGAAGACGAGTGCTGGTGGTTCCGTCCTCTGCAAGAGCGGAACGGTGACAACGGGTCTCGAACGAAAGAGGATCAACCGCCGGTGACACAAACACTTTTCACGGAACTGCCCGACATCTCTTCCCTACGACAGAAGGTGGGAGCGGTTCTGACCGGGTTCCTGGACACCAAGGAACGTGCTGCGCCAGGAGCCGAGCTGCTCTACCTGACCACCGCCCTGCGCGGACTTTTGACTGGCGGAAAACGACTGCGGTCCCTGCTGTGCCTGTACGGATGGCAAGCCGTCGGAGCAACAGGCGACATGACTGCTGCCGTTCGCGCTGCCGCCAGCCTCGAACTTTTCCAATTGTTCGCCCTGGTACACGACGACGTGATGGATGACAGCGACATCCGTCGCGGTCAGCCGTCCGCCCACCGCGCACTGGCCACCGCGTATACCGACAGCGGCGGCCTGGGCAGCAGGGCCGAGGCGCACGGTCTGGGCGCGGCCGTCCTCCTCGGAGACCTGGCCCTGGTGTGGGCCGACGAACTTCTCCACACAGCGGACCTCGACCCCGGGCGGCTGACACAGGTACTGCCACTGGTGGCCGAAATGCGGAGCGAGGTCATGTACGGCCAGCTCCTGGACTTGCAGACCACCGGCCGTCTTACCGACGACGTGGATACGGCATTGCGCGTCATTCGATACAAGACGGCTAAATACACCATAGAGCGGCCTCTGCACATAGGGGCGGCCGTGGCCGGAGCGACCCCTCCCGTACTCGATGCCTGCACCGCCTTCGGCATACCGCTAGGAGAAGCGTTTCAGCTGCGGGACGACCTGCTCGGAGTCTTCGGTGATCCCGCCAAGACAGGCAAGCCAGTACTGGATGACCTGCGCGAGGGCAAGGCCACCGTCCTGATGGCGCTCGCGGTCCAGCGAGCCTCCAAGGCCGAACTGAAGGCACTGCGAGAGTTCGTCGGCCGAAGCGACCTCAACGACGAACACGCTGCCACGGTCCGCACGATCCTGAACTCCACCGGCGCCCGGCAGACCGTGGAGGAAATGATCACCACGCGACGGGCGGCCGCCCTCGCCGCCTTGGACAACGCTCCGTTCCCGGGAAGTACCACAGCCTCCCTGCGCCGGCTTGCCCTGCACGCAACGGCCAGGCAGGCATAGCACGTGGCCGCACACCGTGATCAGAACCCCGAGGAGGAAGTCACCCCATGAGCATCAGCACGCCCACTGACACGTCCTACGCCGAACGAGCCACCAGCGTGGTGGCCAGGGCCGACCAGGACAGCTGGGGAAGCGTCCGCCCCTCCCTGTACGAGACGGCCCGCGTCCTCTCGGCGGCGCCGTGGCTGCCCGGAGAACCCGGGCGGATCACGTACCTGCTGGAACAGCAGGCATCTGACGGCAGCTGGGGGGAGGGGCCCCTGCCCTACCGGCTCCTGCCGACACTCAGCGCGGTGGAGGCCGCGCTGGCGGTCCTGCGAAGGGGCACCACGACCGCAGAGATCACCGGCCAGCTCACATCTGCGGCGAACAAAGGCCTCGACGTACTGCGCGCACTGCCACCAAAATGCCCGTGGCCGGACACAGCTGCAGCAGAAATACTCGTACCCAGCCTGGTAGCCGAGATCAACGAGAAGCTGGACGCCCTGACCACCAGTAAGGACATGCCAGGTATCGACAGCTTCCACCTGCCGGTTCCAGCCGGCTTCCACGAGTCGGCACCTGTCCACGTGGCCAAACGGTACGAGTCACAAGGCAGCCTGCCCTTCAAACTCCACCACACGTTCGAAGGCATATCCAGCTACATACCGTCCGCTCTCGTCCCTGACGTCGAAGGCCTGCTGGGCAGCTCGCCGGCCGCCACCGCGGCACGGGCAACGCGGTCACCTGCCACCACCGCCCAGGCCGTCGCCGACCTCACCGCAGTGGCGCAGCGCTACGGCGGTCTCTTCCCCGAGGCCGCACCCCTCCGCGTGGTCGAACGGCTATGGGTCGCTGCCGCACTGGCGCGCGCCCACCTGCCCACTGCAGCGCTTCCCACTGTCCGCGGATGGGCCGAGGAGATCTACAACCTTCAAGGCGTGCGCGGCGCGCCCGGCCTCATGACCGACGCCGACGACACCGCCATGTCAGTGCTGGTGGCCTCGCTCGTCGGCCTGCCGCACGACCCGGCACCGCTGGACCCGTTCCACAACGGCAGCCACTACGACTGCTACATCGGCGAGGACACCGGATCGGTCACCGCGAACGCCCACGCCCTCCAGGCCCTCGTCAGCTACCTGCGGCACTGCCCCACAGCAGACGGCACATACGGCTCCCGAGCAGCGAAACTGGGCGACTGGCTGGCCGGCCAGCAGCAACCCGAAGGACACTGGACCGACAAATGGCATGCCTCCCCCTACTACGCCACCGAGCGAAGCGTCACCGCACTCGCACAGTACGGCGGCCAGCACGCATCCGGCGCCGTTCAGAGGGCCGCCGCGTGGACCATTGACACTCAACGCACCGACGGCTCCTGGGGCGTGTGGGGCAGCACCGCCGAAGAGACCGCATACGCCGTCAAAATCCTGCTGAGCGCCGCCACCCCCACACCGCAGCACACCCGGGCCCTGGGCCTCGCCGAGACATACCTGCACGCCGCCTCGGACCCTGGCCATCGACACCCCGCCCTGTGGCACGACAAAACCCTGTATGCGCCCACAACGGTGATCGAAGCGGAGGTGCTCGCCGCGCGGGAAAGGCTGCGCGCCCGTTGCAGCTGAGCAGACCGCCATCACACCCAGGGACCACATAGAACCACAAGCGAGTGAAAAGGACAGGTATATGACTGCCGACCTACATACTGCGCCAATCGCCCCCGGTCGGATACCGCTCATCGGGCATGCCTTGCCTCTGCTCACGGACCGCCTGGCCTACGTCCAACGCCTGCGCACCTACGGGCCCATCGTGCAACTCGTCATCGGCCCGAAGAAGACCATCACTGTGATCAACTCGTTTGAGCTGCTCCAGGAGATGCTCACCCGCAAGTCCGACCACTTCAACAAGGGACTGCTCTTCGACAAACTCAAGATCTTCGGCGGAGATCCCCTGCCGGTCGCAGAAGGCAAACCGCACCTGCAGCGGCGCCGCCTGATGCAACCCGCCCTGCATCGTGAACACGTCAAGGGCTATATCGAGAGCATGCGGACCACGGCGGAACCCTCCGTCTCGGCCTGGCGCGACCAGGAAATCCTCCACGTGTCCAACGAGATGCAGCTCATGGCCCAAGGGGTCGTCATGGCGGCACTTTTCTCCTCGAACCCGGAGCGCGGGCCGGCGCAGACGATCCTCGACAGTGTCGACACGGTCTTCAAGGCTGCCCTCATGCACGCCATGGTGCCCATCTCCGCACTGGAGCGACTGCCCACCCCCGGCAACCGCAGAGCCCGGGCCGCCAACGCCGTCCTGCGCAAGACCATCGCGGACATCATTGCCGACCACCGGGCGAACCCGGACGCCTACGACGACCTCGTCTCGCTCCTCATGACCGTCCAGGACGGGACGGGCGGGAACCTGAGCGACGAAGAGATCACTGCGGAGATCACCGCCCTGCTCGCCGCCGGCTCCGAGACCACCGCGGTCACCCTCGCATGGCTGTTCCATGAGATCGCCCGCAACCCGGAACTGGAGCGCAGGCTCCACGAGGAAGTCGACACCGTGCTCGCCGGAGACGCACTCGCCGCCGAACACATACCCCAGCTCGTCTTCACCCGCAGGCTCATCGACGAGACCCTGCGCCTGCACAACCCCGCCTGGATCCTGACCCGACGGACCATCACACCCGTGCAACTCGGGGAGTTCAACCTGCCTGCGGGGACAGACGTGATGTGGAGCCCGTACGCGATGCACAGGGATCCGGACCTGTACCCCGACCCGCTGCGTTTCGACCCCGATCGCTGGCTGCCCGAGCGCCCCCAGCCACCCAGAGGAGCCTTCATTCCGTTCGGGGTCGGCAAGCGGATGTGCATCGGCGACCAGTTCTCCCTGATGGAAGCCGTCGTCATCACGGCGCTCATTGCGTCACGCTGGCGGCTGCGTCCGGTACCCGGCGCAACCGTCCGGCCCGTGCCGGAGATCACCGTGCATCCCTCATCCCTCGACATGATCGCCGAACCCAGAAAGCACGCGGCCACGGAGAGCACGGTATGAGCGACTTCCCTCGCACTTCGGCCCGTGGGCCCGGCGCCGCCCTCCCGATGCCGGACCTCAGAAGTTCCTTTCCCGGCCCGTTCGCAACCAGCCCACATGCCGAGGCCATCGAGCAGCAAACCGCCGACTGGCTCCGCACCTTCCCTCTGCTCCGCTCACCGAGCGAACAGAAGACCCTCTGCAACATCACAGCCCAAGGGGTAGCTCGCCTTCTCCCGACAGCCGACCGGGACGGCGTCTTCCTCTGCGCTGATCTCTTCCTGTGGCTCACCGCCTTCGACGACACACACGGCGAGGCCAAAGGAGCCCGCGACACCACACGCCTGGTCCACCACATCAGCCGATGTGTCCACCTCCTCAACGGATATGACGAATCGACAAGCGAAGACACCGTCTACACCGCCGCCCTACGGGACCTCCTTTGCCGGTTCCGGGAACGGGCCACGCCCACGCAGTACCTACGGCTCACCGCGCAACTGAGAGACACCCTCTTCGGCATCATCTGGGAAGCCCATCACCTCGACCGGCCCGACCAGGTCACCCTGAGCGACTATTGCGCGATGCGCCCACACACAGTCTTCGTCCGGACCGTTATGGCGACCGCGGAAGTCGCGCTCAGGTACGAACTTACGGAGGACCAGCGAGCTTCGGCAGCGGTGCGGGAACTTGAGAAAGCCGTTGCCAACCTTGCCGGATGGATCAACGACCTTGCCTCGTACGCGAAAGAGACAAGCCCCGGTGGCCCGACTCCTCTGAGCCTGCCAACACTGCTGATCCGATACCGCGAGTGCGACCTCGAAGGGGCGTTCCGTCTGGCCTCCAGCATGTGTGAAGACCAAGCCTCCACCGCACGCCTTCGAATCACCGAACTCACCGCCAACAGCAAAGATCCACTCCCGGATCACGCTCGCGCCATGGAAGGCATCGCAGCCTCCTACGTGTGGCACATAGGGCACGTCCGCTACAAGAATTAGCCACGTCCCTATGCGTCGAGAAACGTCGGTAGCGGCCGTACTCGGTGGCAACTGCGGCGAACAGCTCGTCCTTGCCCGCGGTCAGGTCCGCGAACGTCACCGGCCGCACCTGGTGCCGCCGCAACGCCGTTGCCGCCGCCAAGGGCCCGCAGCTCCGCCGCGATCCGCCGTCGGCGGTGCGCTCGACGACGGCGAGGCCGGGCCACAACGGGGACGCACTGGTGACGTGCGCCAGCAGCCAGCCCCCGGGGGCAAGTTGCTCGACGAGCGCCGCCGGCGCGCGCTCCACCGCGTACGGCACGAAGATACGGTCGAACGGCGCCCGCATGGGACACTCCTCGTCCCCGGACCCGCACACCACGTCCGGCCGGAAGCCGAGGTCGGCCAGCCAGACGGTGGCTGCGTCGGTGAGGTGCCGGTCCTGGTCGAGTGTGTGCCGGTGCTGCGCGAGCAGCGGTGGCAGCAGATCCGCGAGGCCGACCCGGAGTGGGCTGCGAGGTGGGAGCAGATCGCCAAACAGGCTCCCGGCCGGTGGAAGCGAGGGTCACCAGGGAGCCGGTCACCCCGGGCACCGCGAGCGCTTCGATCGCCGCCTCGTCGGTCTCCCCCTGGGCCTTGGTGAGGTGATCGGCGGCCACCGGGTGGGGCGCCTCGCGGTCGGCGAGGTAGATCTCCGCCAGGGCGTGTTGGCCGGTCTTGAGATCGGTGCCGTTGGCGTCGGCCACGTGGCCGACGCATTCGTGGATGGGGAAGCCGATCCGGCTGGAGCGCGGGTCGGCGGTGCTGCGCCATTTGGGCAGGTTGTTGCCGCACAGCGCAGCGGTGCTCAGGCGGACCGTCACCTGCCTGGGGTGTCGGCTCCGGTTCGTGGGCGTCGGGACACTCTCGAACGTTTGGGGGGCTCGCAGACGTAGGGCGTGCACGAGGGGTCCTTTCGCGGAGAGAGGGAGCCGCGAACCCGGTCGGTAATCCTGGCCGGGTTACGGCGCGTCGGGGTGGAGCAGGGCGGACACTCGGGCGGCCAGAGCGTCGATGTCCACCTGGTCGAAGCGGGTGGTGTCCACGGTCAGTACCGGCCCTGGCAGGTCCAGGGGCTCGTAGCGGCCGGCCAGCAGTTCTTCGCGGAATTCGTCGATGTTCTGGGCGTCGCAGTGGCCGGGGTGCCGCTCGGCGGAAGCGGAGCGGGCAGCGAAACGGTTGAGGAGGGTGACACCGTCGGTGCGGCACTGGATCTGGACCACTTCGGCGCCTGTGGCGCCGAGGAGTTGCTGAAAGTCAGAACTGGAGTGCGTCCGGCGAAAATTGGACTCCGTCAGGCAGCTCGTTCTGGCGCCCAGGGTGTCGGAGAGCAGCGAGAACAGCACGGCCACGGACGCGGCACCGAGTTCTTTGGACCGCTGGCGGTCCGACCACCCGAGGGTGTCGAACAGCGACTCCTTGATGGCGTCGCGGCTGTACCAGGGCAGAGTCAGGCGGGTGGCGAGCCGGCGGGCCAGATAGGTCTTTCCGGTCCCCGGGGGGCCGGAGACGATGACCACGGTAGGGGCGGGCACAGGACGTCCTTCCGAGACGGTGCGACAGCGAAATCGGTTGGCGTCTGTACGTGCAGCCAGTCGCCGTCGAAACCTCCCCTCCCTGAAGAGGGGAGGTTTCAACACGCGATTCCCTCAGCGGGGATTTCCGTGATGGGGGACGGCGCTGCAAGCGGGATGCCCCATTGTTTGCGGGCCAGGTGGGCGGCTTGGGCCGCCTGTTGGTAGCCCTGATCGCCCCAGCCGAGCAGAGCGGCGGCCTGCTCGGGCGCGGCCAGGAGCCGGGCGAACTGGCGTCCGCTGGCAGGGTCGATCGCGGACGGGCCGACAGATGTGATCGGCGCGGCCAGTCGTAGCCGCGCGCATTCGCCGATGCCGCCATAGACATCACCGGTGGCGTCGTACACCCATCCCAGCCGTTCGGCCTTTCCCGGGTCCAGGGTCAACTGCGCTTCTTCGGCGGCCTCGCGTACCAGCGCGGCCTCCGGGGACGCATCTGTGGGCTCGACCGTGCCGCCGGGCAACGTGGCCAGCGGCTCAGCGGGGTCGATGACCAGGACGACGCGGCCGTCGGGTGCGAAGAGCCAGCCCCAGGCTTGGGGGACTGGGAGTTGGTCGGGGACGCGGTCGGGGTGCCAGGGCCACTGGCGTCCGTCCCGGGGTCGTGTGTGTACCTGGTGCAGGTCCAGTGGTGGCACTGCCCCGACGTGTCGGCCGCCTTCGAGGTGGGCGGTCGTGCCGGCCAGACGGGCGCGCAGCGCGGCCAGCATGATCTGTGCGTCCACGGGGATCATTCGCTCGGCCGCTGCCCGGGAGTCAAGGAACTCGTATCCGTGCAGCTCGTCTGCGGGCAGACGGAGGGCGGCGATGTCCGGCTCGGTCAGGGTCCCGCCGTCCAGCACGTAGCGCACCTCGCCCGGGAAAGGCAAGTCTGGAGCGACGTCCGGATGTCCAGGGGCGAGCCAGTTCACGGCCAGCCCCCTCCCGGACGTCCTCATCAGTCCGAGTTCTTCGTGTACTTCGCGACGGTGGCGGGCTAGGCGCGGCCGGGGGAGTGGTAGGCCTGGACGTCGGCGGGCGGGTGGTCGAGCGGCAGGTCCGGGTTCCAGGCGGTCAGGCACTGGGCGCTCGGTACGAACAGCGGGCCGGGCAGCGCGTCCAGAGGCCAGAACCTCCAGGCGCCGATGGCCTCCTCGCGCTGCTGCGGCATGCCGGACCATCGGGTGACGACGACGGGCACCATCACCCGGACGACGTCGCCCACCCGGTCCAGGAGCGTGCCCAGCACCCGTACGGCTGAGGGGTCGGCCACGAGCCCGGCTTCTTCACGGAGCTCACGGACGGCGGACTGGGCGAAGGTCTCGCCTGGCTCGACGGTTCCGCCGGCGAGCTCCCACGTACGGCGCCGGTGCTGCCCGAGCAGGACTCCGTCCGGGCCGTGCACGATCACGCCCACTCCCACAGCCGCGTGCGGCAGTGGCGGCGCGCTGGTGCGGGGACGGCTCGGAACACGCTGCGGGCGGCGGGCGGTGTACAACCGATAGGAGACGCGGTTGTCCGGCTTCGGGGAGTCGATCGTGGTGACCGCCTCCATGGTGAGGCCGTGCTGGACCAGGAGGTCCTCCCACAGCTGCGGGGTGAGGATCCACATGTCCACGGGGTGGTCGTCGGTGGTGCCGGGCAGCCGCAGGATCTCGGGCCGCGGGGCCACCTCGGCCGACGGTCCGGTGCCGGTCGAGGTGGTGTGGAGCGCGGAGAAGACCAGCCGTCCGCCCGGCTTGAGGCCGTTGGCCAGGACGGGCAGCAGCCGGTCGGGGTCCAGGTACGGCATGGAGCCGACGGAGTAGATCAGGTCGTACGGGCCCGCATCGCGCAGGTGGGCCACGGCGTCGGCGCGCACCAGGCGCAGGCCCGGGGTGTCCGGGTAGCGGGTGACGGCGCGCCGGTGCTGGGCGGGGGAGGCGTCCACGGCGGTGACGTCGGCGCCCCGGGCGGCGAGGTGGGCGGCGTGCCGGCCGAGGCCGCTGCCGAGGTCGAGGACGCGCAGCCCTTGCACGTCTTCGAGGGACTCGATGCCGGGGCCGGTGCCCGGGATGCCCCAGTCCCACCGGTCCAGCTCGGGCAGCTCGAGTCCCCTGGCCAGTTGGTGAGTGCCGTAGGTGTTCCAGGTCTCGACGGTGTCCTTCTCGGTGGTCACCGGGTCCTCCATCAGCTCGTGGGGCGGGGACAGGGGCGCAGGGCATAGCTGCGCAGAACGTCGAGGTCAGCCATGTCGACGACGGACCAGCCGGTCGTGAGCAGTTCGGCGTCACTCGGGGTGATCCCGAGTCCTTGCAGGGCCGGGTCGGTGCTTGTGCGGCGGCCGGCGATCTCGGTGATCACCCAGAACGTGCCGCCGGGCGCGAGCAGCTCGCGGACGCGGCTGAGGAAGGCCTGCTTGTTGTCCATCCACCGGTAGACCAGGCGGCAGGTGATGAGCGCGTAGGCGGGGTCCGGCAGGGTGGTGAGGTCGTCGGCGGTGATGTCCAGGCACCGCCAGGCCAGGCCGGGGCCGCTGCCGTGAGCGGCGGCGAGGGCAAGGGCGCTGGGGGAGCAGTCGGCGCCGGTCGTGCGGTATCCGAGTTCGTGGTGGAGGTGGCGGGCAAGGGTTCCGTCGCCGCTGCCGCTGCCGCTGCCGCTGCCGATGTCGAGGGCGGGCCGGCCGTGGCCGGGGCCGAGGTGCTGGTCCATCAGCCGCTTCTCGGTTTCGCAGAGCTGCCGGTAGCGACGGCTGCCAGCCCAGAGGGGTTCCCAGTAGGCGGCGCTCGCGGTGGACCCGGTGATGGTCACGATGCTCCTCCCCGGGCGGTCGGCACGGCCGTGGAGGCGAGTGAGGCGGACATGGCCCGTAGGACTCGGACAGCAAGGACTCTCCCCTCGCCGGGACACCGGAGAAGGGCCTTCACGTGCGTGGCACACCAGCAGATGCCGCTCACAGCGCGGACTCCTTCATGAGCCGGCCCAGGGTCCGCCGACCCCGCGCGGTGACCTCGGGATGGTCATTGTCCGGGCCCCAGGCCAGGCAGTTGACCGCGTCCAGCGCGGTCAGGCAGCGCAGCGCGAGCCGCTCGGCGCCGGTCAGCTCCCGCCCGTACGCCTGAAGGAACGCCGCCTCGCGATGGGGGTGGTCGAGCCACTCGGTGACGGTGAGGATGACGAGGTCCTGCACGCGGGCGGCCGGCCGGGTGCGTTCGAAGTCGACGACTGCGAGCCCGGCCGGGGACCACAGCCAGTTCCGCGGCTTTCACTAGGCTTCCCAGAGTTGTCGTCTGCCTTGCTCATGGAGCCTCTGGGAGAGAAGTGTCGGATCGTTGGGGTGTTGCGTTCTACGACTTCCTGAAGCCGCCGCCGGGCCTGCGCGGCGGTGTGTTGGAGGGGTTCGGCGACCTCCATGAGCGGGCGGCGCGGAACGGAGCTCAGCATGGCACGCCGGTGCTGGTGACGGTCTCGGGCTTCACTGATCCGGGCGTGAATCTGTTCTTTCGTGTCTCGCCGATGGTGGGGCGCGGGATCAGAACGTGGCGGCGGTACGCGTACACCTTGGTCGTGTGGCTGAACTTCCTGCAGGTGTTCGGAAGAAGCTGGCGTGACGCGACAACTCGGGATGTGGAGGCGTTCAAGGACTGGCGGCTCACGGATGTGCGCAACGATGAGCGGATCACGGCTGGGAGTTTCGACGCCGACCGGGCCGCTCTGAACACCTTCTACACGTGGGCTTCTGGCAAGTACGGGCTGCTCAACCCGGTGACGGGGGTCTCCCCGGCGTCGGGTACTGGTGGCCGGTCCGGGCAGGATCTCGGTCCTGAGGGCCGTCGGCGGGAGGGCATCCGGCCGTCGGGCTCGCGCCGACGTCAGGTGAAGTGGATGCTCCGGGTGCCATTCGAGCAGTGGCGTGACGTCGGTTTGTGTGGCCACGGCTTCGACGGTGTACGGCGAGCCGGATGGCGCGGGCCGAACGAGGATCGCGACGCGGCGTTCGTCGACGGCCTGTACGGGACCGGGCTGCGTCTTCAAGAGTGGGGCAGTGTCCTTGACGTGGAGCTGCCCCGTTCTTCGACTGCGCGCCTGTCGCGGGCCTGGCTGGCTGCGGCGTGCCTGAAAGGGGCAAAGGAGGGCCGGTGGTACCGGATTCCGCGAGCGGTGCTGCGGGAAGTCGAGGGCTACATCGATCCGTTGGAAGGCTCTCGGGCGGAGGCGATTCGCAGGGCGCAGCGTCGGGGCAGCTACGAGCAGCTCGCGTACCTGCGGGTGGTCCGCGGTTACAACGCCCGGAGCCGGGTGCTGTATCTGGAGGGCGGGGGTTCGCTGTCGGTGGACGTGCTGGGCCCCGATGAGCGGCGTCTGCTGTTCCGTCGGACCGCCTCTGGGCTGGAGCCGCTGGCGGTGTGGCTTTCACCGAACGGCATGCCGAAGAAGGTGGAGGGCTGGGAGGACACGTTCACCGCGGCCAACGAGCGGGTGCAGCGGGTCTGGACGGAGGCGGGCGGGGAGGGGCTGGTGCCGTTGTGGTGCCGTCCGCATATGTGCCGGCACTCGTTCGCGCTCAAGTGGTACTCGTTGCTGTCGGCGGTGTGGCAGCCGCACCTCGACGGGTTCACGGAGCAGGAACTGCTGGACATACGGGAGATGTTCGGCGGTGTGTGGTACGCGCTGTCGCTTTTGATGGGGCACGCGGACCCGGCCACGACGCGGGAGACGTATCTGGAGCCGTTCACCGCGCTTCAGGTCGACTACCTGATGGAGTTGCTGGACGGCGATGAGGCCAAGGGCATCGAGGTGTTGATCCGTACGGTGGCCGAGCGTGGCGGGCGGACGCTGACGGGTGTCGCCCGTCCTGGCCTGCAGCCGTCGGTCGGGGGACGCGCATGAGCGCCGGGCGACGGGGCGGACGCCAGGCGGCCATGCCGTCGGCGGGGTGGCAGCCACCGGAGCGGCTGCTGGAGGCATCGGGCGGTACGGCGGTGCGCGTCATCGAGCAGTCGGGGGCGCGTTCGCGGGTGTTCGACTTCGCCGACATCCACGACCGTAAAGGCCGGCGAGTGGTGATCGCCGTGGGCTTGCAACGCTGGTTGGCGTCGGCCTTCGTCGCCCGGACCTCGAACCGTTCGGGGGTGACACGGCTCGGCGCTGCTGAGGGCATCTATGCGGTGCTGTCCTGGCTGGCCCGGTTCTTCGCGGCCCAGAGCCGACCCGTTCGGGGGCCGGGCGACGTCACCGCAGATCACGTGCGGGCGCTGTGGACGCACATTGAGGGGCGCAACAACGCCACTCAACGGGATCACCTCTACCGGCTGCGGCTGCTGTGGCGCGATGACGACGAGTTGTCGGATGGAGTGCGGGCGGCTCTGTACCAGCAGCCGCTGCCCGAGGTGAAGGACATCGTGGATGTGCCCGCGTACGACGACGCGGGCATGCAGCGGATCATGACCGCGTTGCGGCACGATATCCGGGTGGCGCGGGACCGGGTACGGGCCGGGCAGGATCTCCTGGTGCGCTTTCGCGTCGGCCGAATACGGCCCGAGGATCCAGATCATCAACTCGCGGGCCTGCTGGACGTCTTCGACCGCACGGGGGACGTGCCGCGTACGGCCAGTGGCTGGCCGGTGCTGGCGGTGAGGCAGGCGGGCGGGGTGCGCGAGATCGCCCGGTGGCTGTGCCTGAACTCCCAGGAGCTGACCGCGTTCTGCCTGCTGCTGACGGCGTTGACGGCGGAGAACTTCGGCACGGTGGCCGCGTGGCCCGCGGCGCACTACCGGCCGGACGCCGGGATCGAGGGCATCCCAGGGGTTGCCCTGGTCGAATCGTCCAAGCCCCGGCGCGGCCCGGAGCGCGAGCACATGGTGACCCCCGTGGAAGACGTGCCGGAAGACCTGGCCGCGCTCCTGGTGGACGCCGATCCAGAGCCTCGGCTCTTCCGTTCCCCGCTGCGGGTCTACCAGCTGCTCCTGGAGCTGACGCAACGCGCGCGTCGCCACGGTGGTCATGACCTGGCTCTGGCCGGGTTCCGTGCGACGGGCGCCTCCCGAGAGGGACGCTGGACGCGCGGGGCCGATGCTAAGAACATCGCCCGATGGTCCGCTCAGCACGGCTTTCCCACCAAGGAGCCTACGGCGGAGGGGATCGAGCCGGTGGAGGCCAGGCGGCTTCGCCAGACAGGAATCGAGCGCAAGCGCCGCCCGGTCGCGCACACCCAGTCCACCATGAACGACCGCTACCTGGCCCGCAGCAAGGCGGTCGTCGCCCAGTCCCGCACCGTTGTCGCCGACGCACTGCGCGCCCAGGTGGCTGCGGCCCGAGAGCGGCGCAGTGTCCCCGTCCTGACGGCCTCGCTGGTCACCCGGGCCGCGACCGATCTGGACGGAGCGGCCCGCGAGGCAGACCTGGACCCGCAGGTTCTGCAGCGCCTGGTCACCGGCCAGCAGGACACCGTGCTGACGGGATGTGTCGACCACCTCAACAGCCCGACCGCGGAGCCGGGAGAACCCTGTGCGGAATCGTTCCTGGCCTGTCTGGGGTGCGAGAACGCTAGAGCACTGCCGCACCAACTGCCCTTGCAGATCGCCGCCCTGGACCAGTTGAACCTCCTGCGGGCCCACGTGGATCCGGCGACGTGGAAGGCGCGGCACGCGGTGCACCAGGAACGCCTGGAGGACCTGGTGGGCCACTATCGCGAGTCGGAGCAAGACAAGGCACGCCGCAACCTCACCCGGCCACAGGCAAAGATGATCAATGAGCTGATGAGCGGACGGATGGACCTGCGATGACCATGCCTTTGAGCGACGAGGCGGTCGCGCCTTCACCACTGCACCGCCTTGCGGATGTCGTCGTCCTTCGCGCACGCCCGCTGTGGGACGGCATCGATCCGGTGTCGCTGTCACGGTTTGCGGACTGGGCCTGGTCCCTGGCCGAGGCACAGCCGGACCAGCACACCCAGCCGATCATGCTGTACTGGTCGACGTTCCCGTCCGCCCTGGTGGACGACTTCAAGGTGTTCACCCTCGCGGTGCTCGACTGCCCCTATCCACCGCTGCTGAGCAGGATCACGGGACTGGAGCGGGCCAGCGTCGCCACGGTGCTCCTGTGGTTCAAGCGTCTGCGCGTCTTCGCGACCTGGCTGCGGCATGGCGGAATTGCCCGGCTTCAGGATGTGACCGATCACGATCTCGACCGGTACCTCGACCACGTGCGCGCGATGCAGGCCAGTACCAACACGCGTCGTCAGCTCCTGAGCGCGGTACGCGCCGTCTGGGCGTACTCGCCGCAGCTGCCGCCAGAACACCGCATGTCCGTCACGGTGCCGTGGCAGGGCCGCTCCCCCGGGGAACTGGCCGAGGACATCAAGACCTGCCGGGGCAACAAGACCCCGAGGATCGAAGCCGCCACCATGACCGCGCTGCTGGACTGGGCGCTGCGCATCGTCGAGGACATCGGGCCGGACGTCCGCGACGCATGGCGAGAATTCCGGCAGCTCTACACGGGCGACCATCCCAGCCACCGCCAGTACGACGGGCTGCCGCAGACCGAGCGGATGAAGCTCTTCCTCCAGGCCGCGCGGGAAGACGGCAGGGAACTGCCCGGCGCCCCGGAGCACCGCGGCACCATCGACTTCAAGTACCTGGCCTGCCTCATCGGGCTGCCCGCGCTGTCCGACTCCCTGTCCGGAGCCTCCCGGTCGCTGGCCGAAGCCGCCGGACTGCCGGTGGCCGAAGACTTCTTCATCGGCCGCATCACGGGACGGATCGACGGCCGTCCCTGGCGGGAGCGGCCGCTCACCGTCTCCGAACTCCCCGCCCTCGTCTGGGTCGTGACCGCGGCATGCTTCGTCACAGTGTCTTACCTGTCTGGTATGCGCCCTGGTGAGGTGGCCAATCTGCGTCGCGGCTGCCGAGCGGACGACGCCGAGTCCGGAGAACTGCTCCTGCTCGGGCACCGAGGCAAAGGGTACGACCGGAACGCGGCGGAGACGCAGCGGCCGCCGGCCCGTCCCTGGGCCGTCGTCAGCCCGGTGCACCAGGCCATCGCCCTGCTGGAGTCGCTGCACGAGACGGACCTGCTGTTCCCCACCCGTCTGCCCGGCAGCGGCCAGCGCAAGAGCCGCGCGGGCGCGCGGACCTGGGACACCAAGAAGATCAACACGGAGCTGAAGCGGTTGCAGGACTGGGTGAACTCCACCTTCACGTCCGTCAGCGGCACTCCTGCGATACCGCCCGACCCGGTCAAGCACCTGCACGCCTCCCGGTTCCGCCGCACGCTCGCGTACTTCATCGTGCGCCGCCCCCGCGGCCTGACCGCCGCCGCGTTGCAGTACGGCCACCTCAAGACGAAAGTGACTTTGAACTACGCCGCGAACGACGACGACTCGTGGCTCGACGACGTCGCCGTGGAACGCCTGGAGATGGTCCTGGAACAGTCCGAGGACGACTGGACCCGCCTGGAGGAAGAACACGAGCACGTCAGCGGCCCGGCCGCCGCAGAGTACCGCCGCCGCACCGCCGGCGCCGCAGTGTTCCTCGGCCGCACCGTGCGGGCACCGGCCAGCGTAAGCCGCCTCCTGGCGCAGACGGACACCGACATCCACCACGGCGACGCCATGACCTGCGTGCATCGCGCGGAAACCGCGGCATGCCGCAAGGAAAAGCTCCTGCTCGGGCTGCCCGCCGACGGCGGTCCCGATGAGTCGCTGTGCCGCACCACCTGCGTCAACCTCGCCTACACCGACCGGGACATCGCCGAACACCGCGCGCACCTGCCCGTCCTGATGACGGAGGCACGCGATCCGATGACCCCGCGCCCGCGCCGGGACCGCGCCGCCGCGCAGGCCGACCGGATCCGCGCGGTGATCGAACAACACGAGACGTCGCGGCCAAAAGCCACACACACGAAGGGCGGTCAGACGGCATGACCCGCAGGAACCGAGACCGGGATGCGGAGCGCGAGGCGATACGGGCCGCCGCGACACGCCTCCTGGCCGACACGCCCTTTCGCTCGACGGCCGGGAAACTCACCGGGACCGAGCTGATCACCGAGTGCGGGCTACGGCGCGACGTCGTCTACGGCGACCACAAGGACCTCGTGGACGAGTTCAAGGCGCGGGCCAAGGCCCAGAATTTCACCCCGCAGGTCGCCCAGCGCATGGCCGACGAAAACGCCGCGTTGAAAGACGCCCTGGCGAAGACAAGGGACGAACTCGCCGCGGAGCGAGAGCGGGTCCGCGCCCTCGTGCGTGCCACCGCCGAGCTGTCACTCGAGCTGGACCAGGCGCGCGAGGAACTCGCAGCAGCTCAGCAGATCACGCGGCACCCGGACCGCGAGGCGCCGGAAACTCATAGGCGTTGGCAGGTACGGCACCACGTCGCCGGACACGACCCTCTGGGCCCTCTCGTCGCTGCGAGCACTGGGGCAGGGACTGACGAGAACAGAGTCGGCTGGCTGTTTTCGGTCTACGTCTCCATCAGAAGCGCCGTGCTGGGCGTCGGACTGGTCATGGCCAGGCGGGCCCTTCTGGCCGGTCGGGTCCGGCGGGTGGCGTTTCGGTGCCGCCACCCGAAAGACGCACCGACGACCAGGACCACCGGACTGAACCGCCCGCAGCGTCGCGGGCAGAAGCGAAGCCATCTCCGCAGTCCCTGGCCCCGTGGAACCCGGAGCAGCCACAGTGTCACAGCGATCGCCCATTCCACCCTAAAGGGGTACATCACAGGTGGATCGCCGGTCTCATTGGCGACCGTACCCCGGCTGACGAATAGCGGTCAGCTCTCCGGCCCTGTCGTCGATGAGTCCTCATCCCAAGTTGGCGAGTCGGCTACGTGCCCGAGGTCAGGGCCCGTCAGCTCGTACGGCTCGCCAAGAGGGTACGAAGTAGCCCCTTTCCGTACCATCGCGCGAATGGTGAAACGCTCGCCGGGAAAGAGCGCGAGGAGTGCTGCCTGAGAAATGAGTGACTTATGGATCAGGCTGTGTCCAGGGGCAGCTTCTGACGAGGTGTTCTCGATTTCCAGATGACTGACTTCCTCGCCCACGAGCAATACAAAGAAGCGCAGTAGTTCATATCCGTCGTCGGCCTGAGGCCGGCCGGTGAGCAGTTCCGTCTCGGATTCACCGAACAGCGCGAAGGACCTGCCTCTCAGAATGCCTGCGATTTCCCGGGCATTGGTTGGCTCGATTCCCATGACACCACCGGAAAGGTGCTCTGTTGCTGTCCAAGACCCGTCATCCAGTCGGGTCGAGAAGTAGAGTTCCTCGGCGAAGCGGGCGTCTTTGCGCCGGTGAAAGAGAAGGACAAAGCCAAGGCTGTCGCGTATGCATGTGTCGGCGACGGCGGCCTCGGTCGTGCTGCCGAGGTGGGTGGGCACGGCGTGTGATGTGGCAGCGCCCGGCGTGTGCCCGGCCGTCAGAGCTGCGTGGGCGAGTTCTGCCAGATTCTTAGGCATCCTGGTCCTTGCACGAATGCGGTTGTTTCATTGGAGCGACCCGAGCCGGGGGGGGGGCCCCCCCCCGGGGGGGGGCCCCCCCCCCCCCCCCCGGCCGAAATGGGGTGGGATATATCGCGCGGCGGGCGGACCGCGGGGCGGGGGGGAGGGGGGGGGGGGGGGGTGGCTGACC